>DISP01000053.1 GCA_002421995.1 Bacteroidales bacterium UBA6207
TCGTTAATTTCGCTGAAAAATAAATAAAATGAAGTACTTCAAAAGTTTAATTACAGCCATTTCACTGGTTTTGTTTCTTTTTCCGGCCAGGGTCAACAGCCAAATCATTCAGCCTGATAGTGCCGATATTCAACAATTGCTTCAGGCACAGCTTGATGCTGATATTCCCGGAATCTTGCTTGGGATCGAAGAATATAGCTCGGCAGGCAGGCAATGGTTGGCAGGATATGATGATGTGCAGCACAAAACCTTTCTGAATTCCGATCAAACTTTTCGCGTTGCCAGTGTCACAAAAACCTTTGTAGCCGTAGCTATCCTCAGGCTCTGGGAAGAAGGCAAACTCAGGTTGGATGACCCCATCACAAAATACCTTTGTGAGGATCATATGGAACTGCTCCGGAAGGGTGACTATGACCCAGAAAGCATCACAATCAAGCACTTGCTCAACCACAGCTCAGGCATGGCCGACCATTCGCATACAGCTGCCTATGATGTTGCAATACTGAGATCAGGCTACAAATGGACACGCCAACGACAAATTGAAGCACTTGTTGAATACAGCAAGCCGGTGGGCAAGCCGGGCGAGCGTTTCAGTTATTCCGACACGGGCTATGTGCTGTTGGGCGAGGTTCTTGAAAAAATAACCGGATTGTCAATGGGCGAAGCAATTGAACAACTGATTGATTTTGATAGACTTGGTATGAAATCAACATCAATGGAAGCACCGGATGGCGATTTCAGCGGCAGGCGCATCCATCAATATTATCAGGGTGAGGACACCTATCTTTTTCATCCATCGCTCGACTATTTCGGCGGCGGCGGACTGCTTTCTAACACCGCTGATCTCAGCCATTTCATGCTGGCACTTTTCAACAACGAAATTTTCAACGATCCTGCAACACTCGCACAGATGACAGCATCGGTTTCTTATGCCGAAACTCCCGCCATGGATTACCGCATGGGCATCTGGAAAACGCAGATTGGCGGCTTGGAGGCCTGGACACATACCGGGTTCTGGGGCACGCAAACAGCTTACTTCCCCGAATTAAACCTTTCTATCACCGTGAATTACAGCAGCCGGTGGAAGGTGAAAGGCAATGCACCCCTGCTGGAAGAGCTTGTGAAAAACCTGCAAAGCCAACAAGTCCGGCACTGATTTCCGGCTTCAACCCAAAAATATGCTCTTTGTCTGAGAATGAATTTTCTTCCTTTGGCAAGCTTCCTTTTCAGAAAGTAAGATGCTTGCTTTATCCCATCGCTTTAATTCCCAATTAAAACCATTGAAAAGCGATTCTTTTCTTTGAAATTACCTTTTCATTGTTCAATTCCATTAACTTTGACAGACCCAAACCAAAGACGTTCTGTAATGAAACAATGCGCCCTTCTGATACTGTTGCTGAGCTTTTCGATCGCATCACAAGCTCAATCCTGGAAAGCATTCAGCACAACAGATACCTTGAATTATACCCACAGCCTAAACGAACTTCCGGTGCCTGATTACTGTATGCGGGTAGTCTCAACCCAAACCATTGGCAACGACACCATCTTCTTCCTGAACACCATAACACGGATTGTTAGCGAGAATGTAGCACTTACCAGCCAACCTGCCTTTCTGAAGAAAAAATTTCAGACCTATGCCGATGGCCTGACTGTTTTCAGCGATACGGCCACCTACAACCTCTATCCTTCGGCTGCTCCGGGGCAAAGCTGGGTTTTTAATCCCGGCCGACAAATCACGGCCACCGTCGTGGATGTGAAGGCAATGAACCTTTTTAGCCTCAGCGATTCGGTGAAAACCATACGGCTTTCGACAGGCGACACCCTTCAGATCAGTCAAAACTGGGGTATCAGCCGCTTCCCCGATTTCCTGCATGAGGGCAAATACTTTATGCTGACAGGCATTGACAACAAGCGGCTCGGGATGTATTTTCCACACAAAAAAGACTTCATCCTGAATAATGACGTCAATGATAAATTTCACTACAATCTCAATGTATCCTATGATCCATCTCCTTACAACTCTTCCTGGCAAAAAGATTACTATAACGAATTCCTCATTACCGAAAAAACGGTCACTGACAGCAGCGTGGATTATACCGCCCTTAATGTTGGTTATTATATATATTTTCCTCCATACAATGGCACGCCTCAACGCCAGCCTATAAGTGCATCAACCAAGCATTTCAGTTTTAATTTTTCTTACCACCCGCTGTATGATGGTTATCCTAATGAATTCTTTTTTGATGAAGGACAAGACACACCGCGTTATCACATTATAAAAGCCGGCATTCAGTCTGAAACCGGCCTATTGATAAAGTTTACCAATTGCGTCCCTTACAACATTGCCCGGAATGATTCGCTTATTTTTTCATATACCAACCCCTCAGGAGCACAGAATCCGTTATTAAGACGCGACTACGTCATTATCCCCGGGGTACCTTTCAAAATTGAACCCTACACTGTGACAGTGAGTTCCACTGACCATTATTACAATACCCGCACATTGGCAGCATGGCGCAACCAATATGGATCAGCCGGCACCTGGATGGCAAATTCCTATTCCAGCGAGTACTGGCCCATCATCAATGAAGCCGACACCCTGACATATGCTGTTCAAACTGAAGGTGAAACCCAGCTACAGTCCATCTGGGTGAAAGAAAAAATAGCAATTGGAAGCGATGTGACAATTCATCTGAATACAAACCTGATTCCTTTGCCCGACAACAGATACCTGATGAACCAGGCATGGAATTTCGGAACAGGCATCAAAGAATTTGAGAATCAGAAATACCTCCTGAAAATGGAGGACGAAGGCAATCCCTGGAACAACAATTATTTTTATCCTGCAGCAACTGAAGGTTTTTCCTGGATCAGCGACCCCGACGGATCAAAAACGGTGTATCTTAAAAACATCCAAAACGTACAACTTTATGGTGCACAAGACAAAATAAAAACCTTTGTTGCCTCAGATGGCAGCATCTTGAGGCTTAGCCGGCGCTGGGGTATTCTGAAAGACTCCTTGTTTCTTAACAAAACCTCTATAGCTACGTTGAGCGACCCCCTGAATGCTGCCAACAATCCGGTTCCTTTCATTCGCAAAATTGCCGATGGAATGGAAGTGGGCGATGTGTTTCAAACCAAAACAGGCACCAAAGAAGAAGGTCAGAACGGACAGTTCAAAATCACTCAGGCTACCAACCGGCAGTTTGAGATCAAAGAGAAGATAAAAAGTGACTCTGTCATCAGCTATGTCGTTCAAGGCGCTTTCTGGGATGAACCTACCGATGGCAACATTCATTTCTTCCCCTATCGCGACACGTTAAAGTATAACCTCTATGTGCCTGATGAACAAATAAACAGAGGGCTTAGCAGAATGTTGTACAGCCTTCATCCGGACACAATCATGTCAACATACAACGGCAGAACATACATCCACGTGGCTGAGGCCTACTGGAACGATACGCTGCAGCGCGAAGGCTGCCGGCTTGTGCCTTATCTCTATGACCATATTGACAACGACACGTTGAATCTGGCAACGGCCGGGCCAGGCGACCTTGTCTCGACCCATTGTCACTACCTGGAAGGCTTGCCTTTGCTGGAATACCGCGACCTGAAAGCTGCAACAGCCACCGCGCCTTCGCGCATGGATTTTCATGAACTGACGGCTTGGGCTACCGAGCTTGACTCCTACGGTTTTTTATTGGT
>DISP01000057.1 GCA_002421995.1 Bacteroidales bacterium UBA6207
GTTTGGAAGTGTTCTTAGAGCTTCGATGAACACACCAGCTCAAAAAAAAGAATCTCCTTTTCTTTGCGTCCTTGCGGCTTTGCGTGAGATATTAATTGTCTGAATCTATGACTGCATTTGCCAAAAGCCAATAGCAAAAAGCCAAAAGCCCCTTTTAGACAAAAATGCAAGATTTTTCAGAGCGGGGAGGCGCATCGTTCGCGCAAGGCCTTTTAGTACTTTTGGGCTGACAAAAGTACATGCCGATAACATTTCTTTTAGGTATATGGGCAGCTATCATGGTATGATATCTTCCCTGCTTTCCATCAAGGGAAAGTACATGAGCATAAAAATCGGTGCTAAAAGCAGGTATTCCGGGCAACAGGAAGTGAATCAAATCCGGCGATGACCGTAAGTGTTACAATCTTTCGGAAACTTTTGAAAATTAATAAAAAACATCTTACTTTTACTCCAACAAAACTCCATTGCAACACATGACAAGACAGTCGGTGAGTCCAATCCATGAGCCCAGTGGGTTTGCAGCCCTCAGCCAGGCCGGTGACTAAGTCCTTTTGGGATCGGTAGGCTTTATGATGCACATTTGGAGTGCTTCCGAACAATGAAGTCTGTTTTCGCTGTTTAACGTCGTGCACAAAAGACTAATACACCTCAGCAGGAGGAAGATTCTTGTTTTTGGACTTTTGGGTATTCAACTTTGTCACTAAACGAATTCCATTTTTTTAGATTCTTGCTGTTTCCCTAATTCGAGAAGAAATTCAGGCGCAAAATCAGCTTCATTATTCCAGGTTATTGTATTAAGGTAAATCTTGAAAGATTTAAAATAGTCAATATCTCTGAGTGGAATGAAAATCCTTCGTGTATCAGAAAAAACACTATTCTCTAAATCTGCCAAAACTGATTCGCCATTATTGAAAGTTAAGAATACCTTGTATCCATCTATGTATTCTGCATTTTTTACATTGAGTATCATAGCATTTACTCTAAAGGTTGTATCTTATTAAAATCACCTGTTGTCCTGATCAATTCCCAATTCTGCATTAATTCATCCTTGTGAATCTCATACCATTCCATTACCAAATTTAATGCCCTTTTGGGAAATTTGCCTTCGACGATTCCGGAATTAATCTCGACTATCATTTCAAAATCACCATATTTTGCGTGAAAATGAGGTGGATTATGTTCATTGAAGTTCATAAAAATCACAATTCCTAAAAATCTGCATAGTTCCGGCATAACACTTTTTTATGCAAATTTAATCATAAACATTAAGGAATCCAAAGATAATTGTCTGTTAAAAGCCAAGAGTAAAAAGCCAAAAGCTCATTTTAGATCAAAATGCAAGATTTTTTCAGGGCGGGGAGGCGCATCGTTCGCCAAGGCCTTTTGGTACTTTTGGGCAGACAAAAGTACATGCCGGCAAGCTTTCTTTTAGGTGAAAGGACGGCTGTAAAGGTATGCTATGTTCAGTACTGTCCATCATGGGAAATTACAGACGAAAATAACGTCGTCAAAATTCTATATTAATTTATATCCCTTAAATGAAGAAGGCTGCTTATGACGAGCAGCCTCCTTTTTTTTACCAAAACAAGTATCCGAAAATTATTTTTTAATGAATTTGCTATTGATAAGTTTGTCGTTGATTAATACAGCGACAAAATAAAGACCTTTTGGCAAATCTGAAACATTGATGTTTGTCTCATTGGATATGATCAGTGTTTGTCCGGCAAGGTTTACAATTCTGATTTCGCTTACTTTGTTTCCGAATGCATTAACCGAAAGCAGGTTTTCAACCGGATTAGGGAAGAAACTAATTTGAGCAGCGGTTTCGTTCGAAACGCCTGTTACGCCTCCCGGGATTGCAAATACCTTGCCATTTACCAAATCAATTTCATAATAGAAACTGCTTGTGCAGCTGCCCGCGGTGATGGATAAGGATGTGATATAAACTTCTGCTCCGGGGAAAATGTGAACCGGGTTTTGTTCATTGCTCGTTGTTCCATCCCCGAATTCGTATGTCCATCCATCAGCACCTCCCAGCGACAAATCGTTGAAAGTTACCTGCAATGGATTGATCGTATCAATGACCGGGACAAACATTGCAGCACATTCTTGTGTTGGGTCTATTACAAGCACCGGGATGGATTTTGAACTCGAACAGCCACTTTCGGTAAGGATATTAAGACTGACGTTATACAATCCGAAATTGGAAAAAACGTGAACCGGGTTTTCTTCGCTTGATGATGTGCCATCACCAAAGTTCCATGTGTAAGTTGAAACAGGGCTGAAGGTATATGAGTTGTCTTTGAATTTCTTTTCAAGCGGGTTATTGCCCGGATGGTTATGATGCCACCAGAAATTGGCTTCACAATTCATTGTAAGGTCTTCGATTGTTAGTGTTTCGCTGAAACTGTCCGTGCAGCTTGAATCTGCACTTGCAATTGTGAGTGTTACTGTGAAATCACCACCTGTGGAATAGGTATGTTGAGGATTGCGTGAAGTGGATGATTCGCCATCACCAAAGTCCCAATGCCAGTTGCCCGGTAAAAAATCGCTTTCATCATGGAAGTAAATTTTCATGGGGTTGTGCCACGAAGCATTGTATTCAAAAGCCGCATCGCAACCAAACACGATGGTGTCGAGTGTCACGGTTTCGCTGTAGGCATCCACGCATGATGAGTCGGCGCTGTTGATCGTGAGTGTAACGGTGTAGTCACCGGCAGCAGCGTAAACGTGCTCGGGGTTTCTTTCGTCAGAAACCTGACCGTCGCCAAATTCCCATGCCCAGCTACCGGCCTGGAAATCGGATTTATCCTGGAATTTCACCTTGTAAGGCGTGTGCATTGATTTGTGCCAGTCGAAATCGGCTTCGCAGTCAGCTTGACCGCTTCCGTTTTCACAGATTACAAAGTTTTGGGTGGCTCCTTCGGGTAAAACAACACCTTCTTTAATAACGTAATGATGTGTGCAATGGTCGAATGTTTTTACAACATAACTGAACGAACCGCTGTCGGGTACCGCAACTGTAATGCTGTAGGTTCCATCATCAGCGGTGAGAACATTTTCAAATATGCCTGTCTGATGAATGTGTAATTTCACCTGCTGGTTAGCAACACCCGTCAGAAGTTCGGTTTCCAGAACCTGCCCTGAGACGGTAAAATCAAAGGCTTTAAGTTGCTGAAAACTAAATAATGTGAGTAGTGAAACGAGAGAGAAGATTAAAATTCTTTTCATAACATTAAATATGGTTTAGTTTAAATACAGATGTTAGGTTAGATACTTTGTAAAGGTTGCATCAATATCGAAAATAAATTAGCGGTTTAGAATGAGTTTTGAGTAATATAATTCATTTTCAATAATATAGCGCACGAAATAAATACCAGCTTTCAGCTCTCTTAGGTCCAGTTCAATCTCATCGGAATTTACAGTTATCGTTTGAAGCACTTTTCCATCAGTTGAAAGCAAGGTTAAACTGCTGTTTGTGTAGTCAGAAAATACAGGATTAAACCTTACGGTAACAATTCCTGTTGATGGATTCGGAAACAGGCAGAAGCTGTTGCTACCTGTTTCAGTTATTGCGGTCAGGTCGGGACAGATACGGTATTCCTCTTCGGTGAACACAATGTTTTGTGCATCAGGATTGGTTGCGCTGACTTCAACACCAAGTGCTACTCCTTGTTTTCCTGCCATTTCGGGATAAAGTTTATAATTTCCAAATGGAATCCCATCGAAAATGAAATCTCCCTCTTCATCAGTGAAAGAAAAATCAAGCACCTGACCGTTTTCGGCGCAGAGATAAATTGCCAAAGGCAGTGTTGCTGCAGATTGGTAATGATTGACTTTTCCTGTGATTGAGGCTTCACCATCAAAAAAGTTGTTATGCGAAAGCAGATGAATGGTAATTGACTGAGGCAGATTCTGAGTTGACAGGTGCTGTGCATTTTGCCAATGACTTACTCCATCGAAGTAGGCAGGAAGGTATTTGGGAATTTGAGGAAACCCAAAATCAAATACCGGAACGGCCATCAACAGATAGTTTCCGGGTATTATACCTGAAAAACTGAAATTGCCGTCGCCCATAGGAATTTTACTTGTCAATTGCCATGCATCTGCCGAGGTTTCTTTAAAGAGGTAAATATCACCATAGCTGATCAGACTGCTTCCGGCCATCACTGTTCCTGAAATGTTTAATGGTGGCAGGATTGAAATTGTTTCAGTTGCTGTATCGGTGCAGCCTGTGATATCTGTCAGGATTAGTTTTACCTCATAGTTTCCGGCCGAACCATAGGTATGTGACGGATTCATTTCCGGGGAATTGGCTCCATCGCCAAAACTCCAAACCGAGGTAAAATTGCTGCCTGAAGATTGATTTGTAAAAACGACCTCGGGATTTTCGGGGTAAGTCTGATTGTAGGAAAAAGCTGCCTGACAATAATGATTCTGTGTCACTTCGACAAGTCTTGTAAACGAAGAAGAGCCGTTGGATCCGCTGATGGTGAGGGAAACTTCGTAGTTGCCGGGATCGGTGTAAATATGCAGCGGGTGTTGTATGTCGGAATTTTCGCCGTCACCAAAAGTCCAGTTCCAGCTTTCGGCAAGGCCAATTGAGACATCCGTAAATTGAACTTCAAGCTCGTTAGTCTGATTTTGTTGAGCTGTAAACAACGCATAACAGCTTGCAGCCGGACTAAGATTGATAATTTTGCGTATTTCATGGTTGCAGTTTTGGCCCCAGATACGAAGTTTAACAGGGTAGTTGCCGGGTTTGGTGTAGCGATGCCGGGGAGAGGATTGTCCCGAGCCGCTTTGATCGCCAAAATCCCAGTCGAGCTGTGAATAATTCCCTGTTGATTGGTTCTGAAACTGAACCCACAATGTATCTGCGTCATTTTGCTGTTCGTACGAAAACAATGCAAGGCAATTTGTTTCAGAAACAAAAACATCGCGGTGCTGATGATCGTCGCATGATTCTGAGGTAATGTGCAGTGTAACAGTGTAATGCCCGGGCGATTGATATTGATGCACCGGATGC
>DISP01000115.1 GCA_002421995.1 Bacteroidales bacterium UBA6207
GATTGATATCCATCAGCCGATCGGTTTAGCTTCTCCTCATTATAATATTGTAAGATCGGATGAATCAATTCGACCTGCCTGGTCTGGTCCAGAACAAATATCCAGTTGTCATCATTTTCATCCGACATCAGATGTAATTCTGTGTAAACATGGTCATTTACCTTAACATGTGGTATCACCATCGGGCTGATCAAGGGTGGAAGCATGCCCACAAAAATGCCTGTGAAATCATCAATATCCATCCCTTGAACCGGTTCTTTGTGAAAGTAGTTTTCCACAGGGCCAAACCAGTTTACAAGCTCACCTTCTGCATTTGTATGCAAGATTACCAAACCTAAATAAGGTGGAATCTCATGGAGTATGTAGCGAACAACCGAGGGTGAAAAAGCATGAAGTCCCTCATGCATAGAATTGTTATTCATACGCTTTAGTAGGGGTTAAGCATCAGTGATGCGAGTTTTTGAAAAGCTTCTTCAACCATCAGGTTCTTTTTTGCACTTGTCAAAAGAACGATCCAGCCTTTTTGCTGCATACGTAAGATGGTTTCGGGTGCTATCTCCCAGGTTTCGGAGAGATCGCTTTTATTGATGATCAGTAAAAATGGTGCATTGTTCGTTGTTGCTGCTGCCATCTCCTGCAGTTGCAAAGCCACCTCAATGGTTTCGCTTCTTGTTCCATCAGCAACCAAAATATATCCCGAAGCCCCGATGAGATAGGTGGGTTTCATCTTCATGAAATCATCGTCGCCATATAAGTCCCACAACATCAAGGTGATGTCCTGGTCGGCAACGGTGATTTGCTTTTGATCTATCTTCACTCCGATGGTTGTTTGGTACTTATCAGAGAAAATACTATGCACATATTGTTGTACCAAACTGGTTTTACCCACTGCGAAGGCACCAAGCATTGCTATTTTTTTCTTGATCATCTGCTGATTGGTTTATTGTCAAATACCGAAAAATGTACCGTTCGCAAAGATACAGTTTCTCTCAGGTCTTCTGCAAACAAAACCTGCGATTTGAGGAGTGCTTTCTTAACTCCAGCATTTTCGAGCAGCGTTATGAACCCTTCAGCTCTTGCTGTCGCAACGCGCTCATTTGCAGCAACGTTACCGTTTCGGTTGGTGTACGACCTCACATATATTGCCATATTTCGGCTATAAAGCTGGTTGTAGGCGTCCAAAAAAACTGCTGCCTGCACAAGTGAGTCAAACTGTATTTGTTGCAAACTGTCAAGTTTTACCACATTGATATCAAAAAGGAAACGATGCCGCTCGATGGATGGTATAATCCATTGCAAATCTGTAATTTTCTTGTTTAGCCCTGAAATATCAAAACCTGTTATGCCGGCTATTGCAGCAATTTTCAGTTCTAAGTTTTGTTCCCAGTCTGCTGCTGCAGTGCCACTGATAATCAAACGATTGTTTTCAATCTTCATTTCAACACCTTCGGGTGGACTCAGTAATAAACCGGCACGCCTTTGCAGGATTTCCGGTTCGGTTGAGAGGTATCCTTCAAAGGATGCCTGAAGTGTTCCCGGCTCTATTTTTTGAAATCTCTTCATTATTTCTTCAACCGGCTCGGCTAACGGATCAACCAATCCTTTCAGGTATATTTTGTTAAAGGACATCCGGGAGCTGCTGATGTGATAGCCTGGTGTGGCTTCAAGTTCAGTGATAAAACGCTTGAAATTAGCCTTGTTCTCATAATTTATAAGCACAAAATAGCCAACGCCTGCAATTAACAATAGCAACAAAAAGATAAGCTGATAGGGTGCTTTCTGTTTTTTTTCTTTTTTCTGTTTTATCAAACATTGCTGCAAAAACTTGTCTGCAAGTTTGAAGTATTCGGTGTCGCCATCAAATTTTTCAAGTTCTAAACCAAGGTTGAAGTGAATTGCTTCTATTGTTTCCATCAGCGTTACCCGGTAGTCTGCCGGAGGCTGGCCTTCGGCAACCACCGCCAGCACAGCATATGGTCCCTGTTCGATTAGTATTTTCAGGGAGCCAAACTGAATTTCATCAAGTGTTCCTTTTTCTGCATTGCTGAACGAGTCCTGTACAAAATCGCGTATGGCAGTAAGCATCGAGGCAATCAGGTCGGCTTCAAGTGCTTTGCTCTCAGGTGCTGAAGCCTCATGCAACAAAATCCCGCTGTCTTTATGGATCAAAAAAACATTGCTGATATGGTAAAGATAGCTGTTGGCCATAACAATCTCGGCATAGCTGCGCCTGCTGGTGAATGCCTGCAGCCGCCATTTTAACGACCTGAAAGAGAATCCGCTTTCCAATGAGGCATTGATCGAAGCAATCATCCGCTTGAGGTCTTCCGAAACAGCTTTGCGTATGGCAGGTCCCATCACAGGGAACAGAATATCAGCGAGTTTTTGAGGATTCTTCTGTATGCTTTTATGCATTGATTCCTCCACAAAGGGCAGCAATGAATCAACAGAGATTTCTCCCCGCTCCACCATTTTCCTGATTGCATAGGGTAATAAACTGCTTATCTCATTTGAAAACTCATGAGGGTCATTGAGTAGTTTTTGCAACCGCTCAAGTTCTTCATGACTTAATCCTATCAACAACTTGCGCAGCTCGTTCATTTTGCCGGCTTCAATGATGGATTCGATATTTTGATGGGTTTCTTTTTCCATAAATCCAGTCAGCTTATTGTTGTTCTGCCGATGTGTCAATTCCCAGTTGTACGGCCAATTCCGAAAACAAAAGCGCAAGATTGTTTCTGTCAACCTTGCTTTTTTGCAGCGCCGAGATATTTTCGAGCAGGCTGTTTTTTAGTAAAGTCATTTGTTCCAGAAATTCTTGCTGCATATTTCCCGACTTCTCTGTCATCCAAAGCCTGTATTCACGCATGCCGGCTTCAAAATCGCTGACAACTTTGTCGTTTTTTTGGTTCAACATTGAAAGTTCTTCACGAAACTGATTTAGCATCAACCTTGTTTCTTCTCTCTCTCTGGCAATTGCTTCCTGCTGCTGGCTTCTGAGGCTCTCGAGCTCAAGCCGCAGATCGCCCAGCTGACGCACAAACTGTGCCTCGAGCTGTTGCATTGTTTCCCTTGTCGAAAGATCGCTCTTCTCAATGCGCTTTTCAAAAGCAGTCAGATTGTTTCCGAAAAGTATTTCCCTGATTTTATTGATGTTCTCTGCTTCTTGTGCCATTTCAAAAAAAAATTGGTTCGACCGGGCAATTTGTCCGCTCATCAAGGTGTAAATATACAAAAGTTTGCTTATTATACAGTCTTGCTGAAAATCTGATTCGGGAAAAATATGTAAATTTGCAGCCCGTTTCTGATTTTACACTAATAATAACTATATCAACATCTTAAGATTACGTACTTAATGAGTTTCGACAATATACATGAGGTTTTAAACATTCGGCACCTCACCCCCTCGGCTTATGTGGTGCAAATGTCGCGGCGCGGATTGCCTTTTCGTGCCGGTCAGCACTTGCTTCTTGGTAAATCCGGAAGCATCCACAACCGTGAATATTCTGTTTACAGCGGCGAAAATGATCCCTATTTTGAAGTATTGATCAAGGAAGTTGAAGACGGCATGGTGAGCAAACAACTCAAAAAACTGAAGAAGGGCGATCATGTTCAAATTGAAGGGCCGCTTGGTTTCTTTACCATCGAAGCCGGATTGATTGATCATGCCAGGTTCTTATTCATCGCTACCGGAAGCGGAATTGCTCCTTTCCACAGCTTCACACGCAGCTATCCCTGTCTTGACTATACACTTCTGCATGGTGTAAGGTCTTCGAACGAGGCTTACGAACGTGCTGATTATCAGTCATCGCGCCACATATTATGCTCTTCAGGTGATCAATCGGGTAATTTCCACGGGCGCGTAACCGACTACCTGCGCCGACATCCTGTTGATCCAACAACACATTGCTACCTGTGCGGCAATTTCAATATGATTCACGAAGCTTTTGAAATTCTTGAACAGCAGGGAGTTCCTGCAAATCAAGTACATGCAGAAGTTTATTTTTAATTCACACAGCTTTTTCCATGAAATACCATATCATCTCACTGGGTTGCCAGATGAACCTTTCCGACACCGAACGCGTGCGAACGGTAATGCACCAAATGGGATTTGTCTCAACCGAACAGGAATCCGAAGCCGATATTCTCGGAATCATTGCCTGCTCTGTCCGTCAAAAAGCCATTGACAAGGTGTATTCGCGCATTGCCCTCTGGAACAAGATGAAACACAAAAAAAGCCTGCTCACCTTTGTTTCGGGTTGCATTCTGCCTGCCGACAGGGATAAATTTCTTCAGCTTTTCGACCTTGTTTTCCCGATGAGCGAACTTCCCGAACTTCCCGAGATGATCCAGCAATATGGCATCGTAACTCCGGCTTCAATATTCAGAAATGCGATGGACGAGCTGCCTTTGCCGGCTACAAAGGCAGTTGAGCAACAAAGTGTGCTGAAACCGGTAGCGCTCGCCAAAGAGCCGCAAACCGGCATCAAGCTCAATCCTGCAGCCGGAATTGATGAATTCTGGCATGTTGAACCTACTTATACATCAGATTTTGAGGCGTTTATTCCAATTCAAAATGGTTGTGACAAGTTTTGCACCTTTTGCGCAGTTCCATATACAAGAGGAAGAGAAGTTTCACGTCCGTCGGTCGAAATCCTTGATGAACTCAAACAATTGGTTGACAAAGGCTTCAAATCCATTACTTTGCTCGGCCAAAACGTCAATTCCTATGGTCTCGACAAAAAAGGAGAGGAGATTGGCTTCCCTGAATTGCTTCGTATGATTGGTGAATATGGAAATGCCACTCAGAACGATTTTTGGGTTTACTTCACCTCACCCCATCCAAGAGATATGACAGATGAAGTGATAGAGGTGATTGCACAATACCCTGTCCTTGCCAAACAGGTTCATCTTCCTGTTCAGTCGGGCGATGATGCCGTTTTGCTACGCATGAACAGAAAACATGCCATGGATAAATACCGCCATATTGTAAACACTATCAGGACTTTGATTCCCGAGGCAACGCTCTTTACCGATATCATCGTTGGCTTCACAGGCGAAACAGAGGATCAGTTTGAAAACACACGAAAGGCCATGGAGGAGTTTAAATACAATATGGCTTACATTGCACAATACAGCGTCAGACCCGGTGCTGCCAGCTCACGCTGGGCCGATGATGTGCCCAAAGAAACAAAAAAAGCACGCTACCATGCTTTAACTGATGAGTTAATGAAACACTCCTTGAAATACAACAAATCATTGATAGGAAAGCAGTTAAGGGTGTTGGTGCGTGGTCGCGACCGCAAAGCCGGTTATTTGTCAGCACTTACCGAAGGAAAACTTGTTGTGCGGTTTGCTGCTGACAATCAAAACCTCATCGGACATTTTGTTGATGTGAAGATAAAGTCGGCAAGCCCGCTCTCACTCGAAGCAGAACAGATTCTTTTATAGGCAATTAAATTATTTGATGATGAAAAAAATCGCCTTTAAAACACT
>DISP01000242.1 GCA_002421995.1 Bacteroidales bacterium UBA6207
GCAGCGCGAACACCAACTGCATCCCATGTTTGAAATGGCCCGAGTTTCCAGCCAAATCCGGCATTCATCGCATCGTCCACTTTGTAGATTGCATCAGTGATTTCGGGTATGCGGTTCGATACAAAACGAAACAGACTATAAAACGACTCACGGTAAAAAGCACCGGCTTTTCCTTTATCGGCAAAAAGCACCGGCATGCGTTGGGCAAGGTTGTCAATGCTTTTTGTTTTTTCAAAAACAGAAAATTTTGGTTTGGGCGCTTCCTCATAGGTGAGGGTGCTGAAATTGAGCGAGAGAAATTTCTTCTCACCGTTTTCAGTCACTTTTTTGAAAAACCCTTGTTTTGTTTTATCTCCCAACCATTTGTTTTCCAACATTTTATTCAGGTAGGCCGGAATTGCAAAACTTTCTTTGGCTTCATCATTGGTCAAATCATGGATGTTGTTTGCCACGTGAACAAGGGTGTCGAGGCCAACAATATCGGCTGTGCGGAAAGTGGCTGATTTGGCACGGCCGATCACAGGTCCGGTGAGCTTGTCAATTTCAGGAATCGTAAGTCCCAGTTTTTCAACATTGTTGAATAATTCCATGATAGCGAAGGTGCCCACCCTGTTGGCAATAAATGCCGGTGTATCTTTAGCAAGCACGGCGGTTTTTCCGAGAAATCTGACGGCATAATCCGAAAGAAAATCAATAACTTCCTGCGCAGTGTGCGAAGTGGGAATAATTTCAAACAGCTGCAAATAGCGTGGCGGATTGAAGAAGTGGGTGCCACAGAAATGTTTTTTGAAATCATCACTTCGGCCTTCGGTCATCTTTTCGACACTGATTCCCGAGGTGTTCGAAGTGACCAACGTGCCTGGTTTGCGCAGCGCATCAACCTTTGCAAACACTTGTTGTTTGATGTCGAGCCGTTCAACCACCACCTCGATCACCCAATCACAGTCTTTGATCTTTGCCAGATCGTCGTCAAAATTGCCGGTGGTGATGCGGCCGGCAAACGATTGTTTGTAGATTGGCGATGGTTTCGACTTTAGGGCAGTGGCAAGCGCGCTGTCAACAATCCTGTTTCGGACTTTTTTGTTGTTCAGATCCAGTCCTTTGGCTTTTTCTTCTTCCGTAAGTTCTTTCGGCACAATATCAATCAGCAACACTTGCAGGCCGATATTGGCAAAATGACATGCAATGCCCGAGCCCATCACACCGGAGCCAAGCACAGCAACTTTTTTAATCCTTCTTGTCATAGTTTAAATTTTTTACTGCCGTTTCCGGCAGGCTGAAAGTTTATGTTTTTAAAAATTAATTTCAAATCAATTCGCTGCAATCATGGTTTGTAAATCGGCTGATCTCGCTGCAAACTTCCTTTTTGATCACATTGCAAACTTTTACAAACGCAAGCATTTCATCTGCACTTACAGCCGGTTGAATTTTTTTGTTGAAATCAATCACAACCTGTCTCACTTTCTTGCGCATCACGGCACCTTTCTCGGTCAGGTGAATGTGTACCACTCTTTTGTCGGTTTCGTCCTTGATGCGGTGGATCAAACCATCGTCCTCCATTGTTTTGAGCAAACGCGACAGGCTGGTCACGCCCATGCCCATCATCGGGGCAATACGTGTAGCTGCAACGCCTTCTTTCGGCACACTGATCAGAACATAAGCCACACCTTGTGTAGTTCCTAGTTCGGCAGCCAGAAGGTTATACATTCTGCGCATCGCAAAAAGCGTCCCTCTGATGTGATAATCAACACTTTCTTGAATTTTCATTGTATATTTGTTATGCACGCATTGCAAATATAAAAGCATTTTATACTTTTACGCAATCGTTTTCTGTGAAAAAATAACATTGTTTGTTTTTCACAATCAAAAAAAATGAGCTGAAAGCCTTTTGCAGATTGGGATTGAGACAATTTTAAAAAAAACAGCCGGAAAACGAAAGATCAAAAAAATTGCGGTAGTTATAAAATTAACAGTAAAACACGCTTCATGGAAAAAGTAACCTTACGCGAGATGCTGGGCATTCAGCAACCGGTGCTGGTGGCGCCTATGTTCTTGATTTCGAATGCGACCATGACAAAAGCCGCCCTCGATGCCGGTGCAACAGCTGCAATTCCGGCATTGAACTACCGAACCGATGAGGCATTGCGACAAGCTATCGGCGACATTAGGAAACACAGCAGCAATCCGTTTGGTTTTAACCTGATCGTGAACAAATCAAATCCGAAGTATAAGGCACAGCTCAACACCTTGTGCGAAATGAAAGTTGACTACATCATCACCTCGCTTGGAAGTCCGGAAGAGGTGATAAAAAGATGTAAGCCTTTGGGCATAAAAGTGTTTTGCGATGTTGTCAATCTTGAATATGCGCGCAAAGTTGAAGCCCTCGGAGCCGATGCCCTCATTGCTGTTGGCAGCGAGGCAGGAGGCCATTGCGGGCCGGTTTCAAACAAACTTCTTGTGCCTGAGCTTGTTGCCAACTGCCGCATCCCTGTCATTGCTGCCGGTGGAGTGGGAAATGCTGAACACATCAGGGAGTTGATGGCGCTGGGAGCCGCAGGTGTTTCGGTCGGAACAATTTTCATTGCATCGGATGAGGCGCCTGTGTCTGAAGCCTACAAGCAGGCTTTGGTTGACTTTGGCAGCAACGACATTATTTTAAGCACTAAACTTTCGGGCAGTCACCTCACGGTGATCAACACGCCATATGTTCAAAAAATCGGCACCAAAGCAGGATGGCTCGAAAAACTGATGAAGCGGAACAAATGGCTGAAGAAATACCTGAAGATGTTTGTGTTCGTCAGGGGAATGCGCAAGATTGAGAAAGCTGCTTTTTCGGCAACCTATCAGACGGTGTGGGTTGCAGGTCCTTCGATTGAATTTATCAAAAACATCAGGCCTTTGCGAAAAATAATGGA
>DISP01000064.1:0-4188 GCA_002421995.1 Bacteroidales bacterium UBA6207
ACGATACCTCCTTCTGGCAAAATGAATCCTGCTTCTGGCAAAACGATTCCTCCTTCTGGCAAAACGATTCCTCCTTCTGGCAAAACGATTCCTCCTTCTGGCAAAATGAATCCTGCTTCCGGCAAATGTCTTCTATGGCTTCATTCGTCTTCATTCGTTCTAATCCTCTCCGGATGAAAAACAGGAACACTTCAAACCCCCGATTACTGTCACTAACTAATTCGTTCACAACAAACAACATTAATTTGTATCACATCAGATAATTATCTATCTTTGCCGCCCGATTTTAAAATGCTTATTGGTGAAATACGCAAGTGAATTCATGTTGCCGCTGGCAGGCCTGCCCCTTGGTGAAACGCTTTTCACCTTTGTTTTGGCGCGCCCGTTTTTCGAGCTGCATGCTGACGAAGAAGTCAGTGATGCCGCTGTGAATGTGGAGCTTGTGCTCACAAAGCATGAGAACATGACTGAGCTGTCGTTCAAAATGCAAGGCTGGCTTCAGGTGCCATGCGATCGCTGTGGCGAGCTGTACCGGCAAGAGGTTAAGGGCCGGGAACGATTAATCCTGAAAAACAGCGACCACTATGAGGAAGAATCTGATGAGATTATTCTTGTGCCTGCCGACTTGCATGAGTTTGACGTGAGCCAGCTCATCTATGAATACGTTGTGCTGTTGTTGCCATTCAAAAAAGTGCATCCCGATGATGCCGACGGCAATTCGAACTGCGATCCGCAGGTGCTGGCACGCTTGTCGCAAATGGAAAAACCCGAAAGCATTGATCCCCGCTGGGAAGCCCTGCGAAACCTTGGAAATTTATCTTAAACACTGAATATAAACATAATAATTTAAAAAAATGCCACATCCTAAACGAAGACATTCTTCAACAAGAAGAGATAAAAGAAGAACACACGACAAAGCTGAAATGCCAACAGTAGCCAAATGCCCGGTGACAGGTGCAGTTCACCTTTACCACAGGGCTTATTATGTGGAGGGAGACCTGTACTACAAGGGACAGCTTGTGATGGAAGGGGCTAAAGCCTAATTCAGGGCTTTGGCAAAATGTATTTACACAGCAATATGTTGCGGATAGGACTCGACGTTTCGGGCGGTGATTTTGCGCCTGCCGTTACGCTTGAAAGTCTGTTACTGCTCAAAACCGAACTTCAGGAGGGTGAGTTAATCATCCTTTTTGGAGATCAAAATGCTATTGAACCCTTTTTGGACAATCATCCCGAACTCAGGCTGTTTACCGAAGTCGTGCATGCGCCTGATGTGATTGGCATGGGCGAAAAACCCATCAAAGCTTTTCAGTCAAAACCACAATCCAGTGTTGTCAGAGGTTTTGAGTGCCTCAAAAAAGGCCGTCTCGACGCTTTTGCCAGCGCCGGCAACAGCGGGGCTATGATGGTGGGTGCCGTTCATGTGATCAACACCATTCCGGGTGTGATCAGACCTGCCAGCGTGGTGATGATACCAAAGATCAGCGGAGGCTACAGCATCCTTCTCGATGTGGGGACCAATCCCGATGCCAAGCATGATGTCTTGTACCAATATGGATTGCTGGGGTCGGTGTTTGCCAATGCCGTACTCGGCATCGAACAGCCTAAGGTAGGGCTGCTCAGCATCGGAGAAGAAGAAAAAAAAGGCAATCTTCTGGTTCAGTCAACCTTCCCGCTGATGAAAGAGGCAACCAATTACAACTTTATTGGCAATGTCGAAGGACGCGACCTTTTCAACGACAAGGCCGATGTGGTTGTTTGCGACGGCTTCACGGGAAACATCGTGATCAAGCAGATACAGGCCATGTACAGAATCATGGAAAAGCGTGGATTGCTCGACGATTATTTCTCACGGTTTAATTATGAGTTGCAGGGTGGCAGCCCGATCATTGGCATCAATGGCAATGTTGTTTTGGGTCATGGTATCAGCAGCGCATTGGCCATCAAGAACATGGTTCTTCTGGCCCGCAACATAGCAGTGTCAAATCTAAATCAAAAAATCAACGATGCGGTGCAGGATTTTCCCCTGTAGCATCATTTTTGCAATGTAATAGAAGGTATGGATAAAATCAGGGCTGTTATAACGGGCATTCAGGCGTGGGTTCCAGATGACCTGCTCACCAATGCCGACCTTGAAAAGATGGTTGATACCACTGACGAATGGATCATGACCCGCACCGGCATCAGGGAGCGGCACATACTCAAAGGCGAAGGCAGTGGCACTTCGGTGATCGGAGCCAATGCCGTGAAAGCCCTGCTCGAAAAAACAGGCACCTCTCCCGACGAAGTGGACATGCTCATTTGTGCCACCGTGACGCCCGACATGCAGTTTCCGGCCACTGCCAACATCATCAGCCACGAATGCGGCATCAAAAACGCGTTTAGCTTCGACCTCAATGCAGCCTGCTCGGGATTCATTTATGCTGTTGCAACAGCATCAAAGTTTGTCGAAAGTGGCAGCCATAAAAAAGTAATCGTGGTAGGAGCAGACAAGATGTCTTCGATCATTGACTACACCGATCGGGCCACCTGCGTGATATTTGGCGATGGCGGTGGAGCTATCATGCTCGAACCTGCCACCGAAGAGGGCATTGGAATAATGGATTCGATGCTTCACAGCGATGGAGCCGGAATGGTTCACCTGCACCAGAAAGCCGGAGGCTCACGCAAACCTGCCAGCCATGCAACGGTGGATGCCAAAGAGCATTTTGTGTACCAGGAAGGTCAGGCAGTTTTCAAATTTGCCGTAACAAACATGGCCGATGTGGCTGCTGCCATCATGGAAAAAAACGGACTGAAGTCGGAAGACATCGCATGGTTGGTGCCACATCAGGCCAATATGCGCATCATCGAAGCCACCGCCCGCAGGATGGGCATCCAAAAGGAACAGGTGATGATCAATATTGAGCGCTTTGGCAATACCACAAACGGAACATTGCCGCTTTGCCTCTGGGAATGGGAAAATCAACTGCACAAAGGCGATAACATCGTGCTTGCAGCCTTCGGCGGCGGATTCACCTGGGGCGCCATCTGGCTCAAATGGGGATACGACCCAAAGACAGCTTGATGTTCAAAACCAATCCTATACGGAGTCGAAAGAAAGATAAAATTCATAGATTAAAGCACCTTCAGGGGTGCTTTTTTGCTTTCCGGCACTTAAAATCCTGCACATCTTAGAGCTAATATTGTAAAGATCAGTCTGTGAAAACGACTACTTTTGTGCCTGTTGAATTAACACACTTTGGAACAGCGCACACAACAACGGTTTCTATTGAGCAATATGATCAGCGACTGCTGCCTGAAGCTGCTTGTGCTTGAGCTTAAAGCCAAAGGCATTGAGGTTGTAAAGGCAAAGCTGGGCGATGTGACTGTGGCCTTTGACAGTAGTGTTAATACCGGCATTATAACGGATGTATTTGCTGAACTTGGCTTTAAAATCATCGAAGACCGCGAACAGGTGCTGGTTGAGGAAATCAAAAAAGTGGTGATTGAGCTGGTTCATCACAGCACCTGGAATGCCATGGTACGCAATTCGGATTTTATCGTCAGCAAATTCAACAAAAGCTACCAGCATCTCTCAACCATCTTTTCAAGGGTCGAAAAAATCACACTTGAAAAATATATCATCCTGCAACGCATCGAAAAGGTTAAAGAACTTATTCAGTCCGAAGAGTTTACACTGAGCGAGATTGCCTATATGATGGGTTATAGCAGTGTTCAATACCTCTCAACACAGTTTAAGCAGGTGACCGGCTATTCTGTGACAGACTACAAAGCCCTTCCTGACAAGGAACGAAGCGGCATACGACTTAATAACCTGACGTTTTTAGAGCAGGATGAAAATTTTGAACATCTCTGAAATAAAAACATGACATTTTAAGCAAAAAAAGGAATTAATCTTGCAAACTGAAAAAGCATAAGTACCAAAACACATGAGAGTAAAGAATAATATCGCTGTGAGCGACAACGGATTCATTTTCAACCCGGGTTCAGGAGAATCATTCACGGTGAATCCGGTGGGGCTGGAGATGCTGAACCTTTTGCGTAAAGGGCACCCACACAACGAAGTTGTGACGATGATTCAGGAACAATATGTTGCTGAAGCAGCACAGATAGAGCGAGACCTGCTCGACTTTATCGAGATGATGCGTCAGTACCGCTTGATGCAGCACGACGATGAGTAAGCCC
>DISP01000064.1:4226-5726 GCA_002421995.1 Bacteroidales bacterium UBA6207
ATCTATATGCACGACATCGTGGACAAGACCTACCAGATTCCCTATCCGTCAGCAGGAACAGAAGTCTTGCTGAGCAGGCTTGCCTATATACAGGAGCAGGAGAAGATGGATGTGATTATCCCCAATTTCGATGCCGAGCTCTATTCCTTCATCAAGCTGGAAAACAAGCTGAAAACAATGGGCATACACACATTTTTGCCCACGATGGAGCAGTTTGAGGAGCGGCATAAAGTCAACCTGAATGATTTTGGTAAAAAATATGGTATCCACGTTCCGCGCAGCAAGACGATCTACAACGTGAACGAGGCCCAGCAATTGGAAAAAGACTACGAATGGCCGCTGGTGGTGAAAGGGAAATACTATGATGCCAGTCTGGCCTATAATTTTGATCAGGTGAAAGCCGCCTACAACAAGATTTCGGCCAAATGGGGGCTGCCCATCATCATACAGGAGTTTATCCACGGAACAGAATACAATGTAACCGGCCTGGGCGATGGCGAAGGAAACACCATTGCAGCCGTACCCATGCGCAAGCAATACATCACTGACAAGGGCAAGGCCTGGGGGGGGATTTCCATTTCGGACAAGCAGGCATTGGAGCTGACAGAGAGATTTATGCAGTCAACACGTTGGCGCGGCGGCTTTGAGCTGGAGCTGATGAAAGATAAAAGCGGTGATTACTACCTGCTCGAAATCAACCCGCGCATGCCCGCCTGGATTTATCTGGCTGTTGGCGTGGGGCAAAACATCCCCGAAGCGCTTACGCGCTTAGCCATGGGATGGCCAACACCTGCCTATACCCATTATGATGTCGGAAAAATGTTTATCCGCTATGCCTGGGATATGATTGTGGATCTGCATGAGTTTGAGCAGATTTCGACAACCGGAGAGTTATAATCATTAAGCTTTACTATTTTCAACACGATTCAATTATTGAACCATGACAGCAAAAAAAACCTACGAGCGTCCGATTATTAAAAAGCTCGAAAGCAATATGCCCAACAAATTTGGTATGCGCACCATTTACGAACCGGTATCCGACATCGAAGGGCATGCCGTGAAAGAACTGATTCAAAACTACGGGTCGCCTTTGTTTGTGATTTCGGAGAAGAAAATCAGAAAAAACTACCGCAAGGCCAAACAAGCCTTCGAAACGCGCTACCCAAGGGTTCAGTTTGCATGGAGCTACAAAACCAATTACCTCAACGCCGTGTGCAACATCTACCATCAGGAAGGCTCATGGGCCGAGGTGGTTTCGGGTTTCGAATACGACAAGGCCCTGCGCAATGGTGTTGACGGCAGCAAGATCATCTTTAACGGACCTGACAAATCAGAAACAGACCTCAGGAAAGCCGTCACCAACAACTCGCTGATTCACATTGACCATCTCGATGAGTTGTATTTGTTGCAGGACATTGCCCGCAACACCGGCAAAAAACCCAAGGTGGCCATCAGGGTAAATATGGACACAGGTGTGCACCCAATGTGGGATCGTTTTGG
>DISP01000227.1 GCA_002421995.1 Bacteroidales bacterium UBA6207
AGGTTGAAGCTGAAATGCTCCATCCAGTAACGCTGTTGCGTCAGTTGCTCATAATAATAATAGTCGGCTTTCAACTCTTCGTAGCGCACGGAGGGAGAATGTGCGACAGCAGAATCAATCAAAACCCTGATATTGGGCAATCTTTTTGTAATATCATCCGTGAGCGGATTAAAAATACGCGACTCATCGTTGGAATAAATCTGTGCAGTAGATTTTACCGTAACGATTAACGTGAATACAAAAAATAGCAATTTAAATGATTGAATCCTCATTATCTTTTCTGCGTTTTCTTATTATTTCTCTCATCCCGAAAACCTACCGAAAATACGTTGAATTTTTCAGACATGATCGGGCTTCATTTTTATTTTCCAACAGCGTTATTAACAAAAGTTATACGTTTTCTTTTTGAAACAATGCAGGCACAGTTCTCATTATCAGCATTATATCGCCCCAAAAAGAATAGGTACGTGCATATTGATTGTCAAGTGCCTTGCGCTCTTCCTCTGACATAGCGCCTTTTTTTCCGCGTTTTTCAACCTGCCACAAGCCTGTTATCCCGGCCGGCCCCATAAAACGCTCGCTCCAATCATCCGATGTAAGCATTTCTGCCTCATAGAGTGGCAACGGCCTGTTCCCGACGATTGACATATCACCTTTAAGTACATTAAGCAGCTGTGGCAGCTCGTCAATACTTGTGTTTCGGATGAACTTGCCAACCTTTGTTACACGCGGGTCGTCTTTTATTTTTATGAAGGTAGCGTTTCCTTTTTTCTTTTTTAGCTCATAATACCAAAACTCACAAATTCGTTCACCTTCTTTATATAGAGGCTGCGAACACATTTCACCGTCTGGCAATTGTGCGCAGCGCGGACATTTGTCTGTTTCTTCCTGCTTTTCTTTATCAGCTTCTGCTTCATATTGATTCAGATGCTTTAACGACTGCAACGCACTGTCAGCGCCAACACGCATTGAACGGAGTTTGTAGAAATCAAATATGCGGTAACCGGTTCCAACACGTTTTGACGTGTAATATACTTTGCCTTTCGACTCGAGCCTTATCGCAATCATCACCAAAAGCAAAAATGGTGAAAGCATCAAAAGCGCTGTAAAAGAAACTACGATGTCAAACAAACGCTTATTCCACGGAATGTTATATTCGCGTTTGGGTTGTTCGGCAGGCAGGTTGTTTTTATCTAAAGCAAAATAATTAATCAGGGTTGAAATTCTAAAATGAAGATCTTCGGCTTTGGGAAGTGACTCAAAAAAGTCACTTACACGCAATCTAAACGCATCTTCCTTGAATTTTACTGATTTATTTTCGGAAAAAATGATAAATGGTGTCGAAATGTGAATCTGCTGCACATGTAATAGTTTGTAAATTTCAAGCGCATTCATGCCGGGCAGATACAAATCACATAATATGGCATCGAGTTGTGGATGCTGTTTAAGAAAATTGATGGCAGCCAAACTGTTTTCGGCAGTCGAAACGTTAAACAGTGCATTGTTTCCGATCAGGAAATTATGCAGATCGGGTCTTGCACCAATGTATAATATGTTTTGAACTGCCATTGACACTATTGGTTGTGGGTTTTATTTTCTGGCAAGCAATAATTCAATCCTGATTGATAGTTCTTCGGGATTGAATGGCTTAACCATATAGTCGTTAGCGCCGAGTTTAAGACATTTCACTTTTTCCTGGCTGCTTTCGATACCTGAAAGCATAATGAGCGGGATTTCTTTGAAATATCCGCTGGCCCTGATGTTTTTGATAAAATCATAACCATCCATATTGGGCATCTGAATATCGGCAACGATCAGATCAGGCATATTTCCCTGTTCGAGCCATTGCACTCCCTCCATACCATCATTTTTTGTGATCACTTCATAAGTCTTACTTAAGAAGTTCTCTAACAACATTCTAATACTCAACTCGTCGTCGATTACCAGGATTTTTTTCTTCATCACTTAAATAATTTACCTCAATAATTAGTCTTACAGCTAATACATTATCAACGATTTCAGAAGAAATGATTGATGTTTATTCAGCAAATTTAAGTAAATATAACACAAATAATGCAATTTTTTTTTCAAGCTTAGATTCATCTGCAGTTTTTAAATCAAATCATGAATTCAAAAAAGTAGTTGCAAAGATTTTTTATATTTTTTTTAAGGTCGTTTTCTTTTGGAATGTCTTGAAAAGATGTTATTTATGATCAGCTTATTTACGTAAAATTTACTATGTAAAATCTATATTATTGTATCGGGCCGATTGATTTTGTCTTTTAAAGAGCGTTGATTTTTTTTTTATTGTTCAGCTATTTCAAGTGAGTGGCTGCACGAAAATTTTCCTGTATTTAGACAAGTATTCCTGACTTGAGAATACTGAATTCACTGTACAAATAACACACAAAATTGCCGTGATACAATTTTCTCTAACTTTGCCGGCTTCAAAATTGTATTTTTCATCGCATGAAAGACCTTACCCAGGGAGACGAGCTCAGGCTTATTCTCCGATTTACTGTTCCAATGTTGATCGGCAATATTTTTCAACAATTATACAATGTTGTTGACAGTATTGTCATCGGAAAGTTTCTTGGCAATGAAGCTCTTGCAGCAGTTGG
>DISP01000003.1 GCA_002421995.1 Bacteroidales bacterium UBA6207
CTGGTGACAAACTTTCCATCGTGTTGTTGCAGATCAGCCGGTACAAATCGCTGGGCCACATCAAAATCAACAGTACCGCCTGTTCCAACACTGTTGTTGTTATGTGCGCCGTCCCAGTGCAGCCAGTTTCCATTTCCACCCAATACAGGGGCCTCCCATGTTAGCGATACATTATTTTGGTCAACAACGGCCTCCAATGTCTGCGGAGACTCACACTGTAGATCAGGCATAAGCAATTGCAGGGTGGTGTTCGTAAGAATGAGTTGCGAACCTAATAACCGTTGATAGTCGGGATGTGTTACTGCCCAGGAAACCAATCCCGTTGCAATATTGAACACTGCATTGCCTGCAGCATTTGTGACCTGATTTTGGTCGTTGACAACGACTGTTGCACCCGCGATGGCAAGCCCGGAGCTGTTTTTTACAACAAATGTAAGATCAACCGTACTTGTCAAAGTAACAGCAACAGATAATGGGGTATCTGCAACAGTAAAAGTTCCGGATACAGTGCTATAGGTATCTTTGCTCACATGGTATTCATATGTTCCCGGATAGAGTTCTGCATTAAACAGTCCACCAATTGTAAGGCCACTTGTAACGGGATCGCCATCTTGTCCGATCTCAACGAGCGCATCGCTTAGCGGCTGTCCGCTGTCGTCAGAAACCATCATGGTAATCAAAGTGCCCGGTGCAAGGTCGAAACCCACCTCCACGATTTCGGAAACACCCGAATAATAATTGGCTTTAACACCTGCTATGTGTGCGCCGGGAGCTATATTTGTGAAATCGAAGTGCGTTGATGTGAGGCCGTTGGCTAATTCGCTGCCATCGAGATAAACGGTGAAACCATTTCCCGGTATTGCACCGTCTGATTCCACGCCAATGCTGATATCATCAAGGAGCAAGGCAAATCCGGTATGGTTATGCCTGATGGTCACATATTTTGCATTGGCAGGAATCTGATAGGTAAATTTGGTCCAGTAAGTTGGAGCTGTTTCATTACCGGTGATGAAGACAAAATCGGAGATGTTGTTTGTTGAGGTGGAGTAACCAATTTTGAAGGTCTCCAGCCCATAGTTTTCGGTCACCGATTTTGCATAAAAACTCAGTGTATAATCCAGACTATGTTGTTGCAAATCACTGATAAGCCAGTTGTTAGTTGCCCCTGTGGCCGATCCGAATCCGGCGAAGTACTGATTTCCCGAATAGGCACCCCAATAAACCTCGCTCAGTGGCGGTGTAGTCTGAGCCCTGTTCATCACCATAAACGACATTGGCTCACCAAGATGCGGGAAACTCACATTGGCAGGAAAGACAGTTGGCTGGGCATCCTGATCAACAAGTTTCCATTTTCCAACACCCGAGATAGCAAAGGCCGGATAGCTATCAAGGTTATCAAAGGCCGGTGCCTGGTTCCATAAAAGTCTTGCTGCACCAGCTTGATGTCCTTCGGTTTCAACTTCAACATCAAACGGATTGTCGAGTCTTTCAGTAAGGCTGATGGTCAATTGATGGGTTACACCATCGAGATCAAGATCGAGCGCTTCGTCGGTGTAGGTATAATAACCTGCATGGGTTAGTGTGAGGGAGTAGATGCCTTTAAAAACATTGCCAACAACCACACTTCCATTGCTACCAACGATGGCGTTATAAATATGATTCGTGTTGCCATTGTGATTGACAAGTTTAACTACAGCACCGGCTGAAGCACCGGCAAGGCCGGTATTCGTTTCAACTGTAAGCTCCAGATTCAGCCGCATATCTTTTTCGAGGAGGTTGGACAGGGCGCGTTCTGAAACTACCCCGTTAGCGTAATTAGCCTCCACACCATATTGATAGACACCATATTCCAGAGAATGGAAGCCTGCATCGAGGTATGAAGTATCATTCACAGGCTGTTGATTAAGCTGAACCCAGTTCACATCGTTGTTCTTCCTGCGAAAAACGCTGTAGGATTCAAACCCTTTGACAGCATCTGCTGATAGATGCTGAATCGCGGCAACAGGATCGCCGGTAGCAAAAGGGGCGACAGCTTCGGTGATATGCACCTGCTCTTTGGTGATCAAATTTACCAGGTAGCTGTTGGTATTAACATCTTCTAATGGCCCGTTAGTGAGGCCGGAAGCACGCACAAAAATATTGGCAAGCAATGGTGGCGAAGTAGCATTTTCAAGCGGGTTATACGAGCCAAGCCCGTTGCTCCATTGTGTGCGGGCTGTCCACTCCCAAGGCTCTCCCACGCCATCGTCGTATGCCAGCAGGGTGTAGTTGTTGTAGCCGGAAATTCCAACAAAAAAGCCATTTGGCGCTTCAACAGGCTGCGGAAAGGTAAGGTTGTTCCAGCCAAAGTTATTCACAACATTCTGGTGCACATAAAGCACATCCGACGGATTGGGAGAATCATCGGGATTGAGACCCAAAACAGTGATCATCACCCGGTCGGAATTGGGGTAATTGGGGGAGTTGTAGGTGTACCATTGCACTGACTGCAGGATGGCATCATACTTCCAGGCTGTGCCCCCCACGATGTCGGGTGATCCGGGCGTTATCAGCAAGCCCTGCACCACCCCGTCGTCGCGTCTGAAGACCTGCGGATAGGGCTGTCCGGCAGCAAACCAGCTCACCAATGCATTAGAACCGCTCGACACAGCATTTACCACATTTGGCGCCGGGGCATTTTCGAGGAGAGTGATTTGAGGCACAACAAAATTGGAGCCAGGCACACTGATTGTTTCGGCATAGGGCTGGTATCCCTGCAGGTGTATCTCAATTTCGTAATCAGTATCGCCCCACACCTGTGCGAAACTGAAATAACCATTGGCGTCCGTTGTGGTTTCATAGGTATCGAGCCCCGTGAGCTTCACTGATGCTGAGGATGCAGCCAGCTGGCTGTCGCTTTTCACCACGTTGCCACTCAGCGCTATCATTGGCCGCACATGGAGCAAAGCATCACCAAGATTCAGGCTTCCACCGGCATTGAGTTGCTGGTTTACGTACAGCACATCGCTATACCCATATTTGCTGATTTTAACAGTGAGACCCTGCCCTGCCATCGCAAATGGAGCTGAATAATATCCTTGTTCATTGGTAAACACTTTTGCCTGCAATCCCGGAAAATCAGGATGAAAGATTTCGACCATTGCATTCACTGCCGGTGTATTATCAGCCTGATAGAGCACTCGGCCGCTAATGCTTCCGAGCCCGTTGCCTGTCTCAAAAATAAGTGTTGTGATCGGATAGTTCATAGTAGAACCTGTGTAGGCAGGCGTTTCGGGATTGATAATATTCCAACCTGTTTCGTAAATTGTTCTTGTTGGGCCATTGTCTGGTGCCATGTACGCAAAATCTGCATTATTGGCATATGTTGGACCTTCATAATAATACACAGTGACTGCCAGATTGCCACTGCCGGAAAAAACGAATGGATGTTGCAACGGGATACTGACTTTGCCCATGCCTTCATTAAAGTCAATTTTACCTTCAAAAACCAGCTGCATTTCTGAAGGGGGGAGGTAGCTGTCGAGACCCGTTGTCTGGGCTTCCTTCATCCACACCTTGATTTTGCGTTGCGACATCGTTTCGCCAAAAGTGCGGTAATAAGCCAGTCGTTCCACGATACCTCCGGTATTCAATTCATTGGTGAAGTACATGGTTTGAGTAAGGCTCGTTCCTCTTGTATCTTCAAAGTTAATGGGATAGTAATTGTAATAGTCGGTTTCATTTATAAGAGGATATTGTCCGATGTGCTTTACAACGGTGGAGTTACTGATTACTTCGACCGGGATAATACCACTAATGTTGTTAACCTGATTCATATCTTCCTGCCAGTTCACACGGGCATAGATGTTATATTCGCCGGGTGTATTCATGATAAGTGGCACTATCACTTCGGTCATATCGCCCGGAGCGAGTGAGACACCGTCGGATTGTGCGAGCACGGTTTCAACACCGTTGAGATACGCCAGAAGTTGCACGTTGTAATCACTCCCATCCACCGTACCAATCCCATAGTTTGCAAAGCTGACAGTGAAATTTCCGGGGGTGCCCTGGTAAATATATTCATTGGCAGTGGCAGCCCCTGTCAGCATGAGGTCGTTTTCGAGCCGGTTAAGTACCGATCCCATCACATCGTCAATCACTCCGGGCCAGCACCAGTCGCTGTAAAACTGGAAGGCCATATAATATGTCTCACCATTCATTACACCATAATTGCTCAAGTCGTAACTTTTCAGGGTATAAGACATTGAAGGATCAATAATTTCATCAATCACAGAGAAGTTGGACGGGTCGTTTCCCGAAGTTGAATAGGCAATGCGCCAGTGTTGTCCGCTCTGGTTGGCAAGTCGCTTGATCCAAAAAGTAAAAAGGTCGCCATCCTGCCAAATCATCTCAGGGCTAATAAGCCAGTCATCATAGCTTGTCTGGCCCGGCGAACCTGCATACACATCAAGCGATGCACAAGCAATGCCGGTGTGTGGGGCTGTCTGCCCTGTAGGTGCAAAACCGGTGTTGCGCAGCCAGCCTTTTCCATCGTTATTGTTGTCAACAACCTTCCAGCCAAGCGGAGGAAAGGATTCGCCTTCGAAACTTTCTCTCAACACACCATACCTTAAGCCACGACCTAAAAGCTGAACTGTTTTATTGCCAGGCACTGATGCATCAATGTCGAAAGTTGCCGTTCCTTCTTCGAGTTGAGCAGCATCGGGCATGAATCTAAACTCAAATGCAAAGCTCTCGCCAATGCTCAGTGAAACAGGAAAAGTGGCATTACCAACACTAAAAACATCGTTGCTAAAGCTAATGTTATTGATAGTCAAAGTGCCACCGCCGCTATTTTTTGCTGTGACCATCATTGTCTTTTCCACAGTCATCTCCACCTGTCCAAAGTCGAGGCTTTCGGGTGTTATTTGCACTACCGGTTCGGTTGGTGGTTCGCTTAGCCAAAGCTTGATGTTGGGGCGTTGGGAACTGGGTATCCCTTCAGGCAATTCATCAGGGTTATAAGCAGTTTGATCGTTGCGCACATATCGGCAGATCACGGGATTGCCTTCGGGAACAGGAGTCACATAAAAAAGATCGGAAGGGCCGGTGTAGCCCGGAAGCTTTTCAATGATAGTAACTAAAAGATTGTCAGTGTTGTTATAGAAGAATCCATCGGTTTCGACAAAACTGAATCCGGCGTCGCTGACAAATGTTGCAGGGCCGTCATACACTTTTGTATGACCGGCCAATTGCTGCATGAC
>DISP01000159.1 GCA_002421995.1 Bacteroidales bacterium UBA6207
ATATTCCTCCGGGTTATTTCGAAGGGCTTCAGCACCGCCTCGAAGAACGCATGGCCGGTGAGCAGGCGCAGCAGCGTGCAAAGCGCAATTGGCTCATCCCGGCGGCGGCAGCCGCCCTTTTACTCTCGGTGGGAGGTGCGCTGCTGTTGCGCAGTCATACTGACCGGCAGCACAGACAGATTGCTCAATATGAGGAACGCGATACCGTTTCGAAGCACAAATCAACCGTTATTGTGAAAGAACCATTAAAAACACAGGAGGCAGCGCAGGAAAAACCACAACCGAAAATCACTGCAGCTTCCGGCGACAGCCTGCAAATGCTGCTTGAAGCACTCCCGCTTGAAGAAATCATGAATTATCTCAATGAAACTGACGAATTTGAATTTTAGCCATGAAAAAAATATTTACACTGTTGTTTATTGTATTGCAGGTTTCGATGCTGCAATATGCTTATGCACAGGAGCGCGCCCTTGGCGGCCCGGCCCGGCAAAAGCTTGAAAACCTTAAGATTGCCTACCTGACACGTCAAATGCATCTGTCCACCGAGGAAGCCCGGATTTTCTGGCCGCTTTATGATGCATATCAGGCTGAGCTCGAAAAATTGAAACGCGATCGCAGGCATCAGCTCGAAGAAGTAAGAGAAAACTTTGATGGGATGACCGATGAAAAAGCCAACGCCATCCTCGACAAAAGATTAGAGCAAGCGTCGGATATGCTTAAAGCACGGCAGGACTTTGTTGCGGCGCTTCGCAAACAATTGCCTGCAAAAAAGGTATTGGCTTATTTCAGAGCAGAAGAAATGTTTCAGAAAGAATTGACAGAACGCGCTGCTGAGTTGAGACAGGAACGCCGATCGGAAAGAGCCGGTGGTTTAAGAAGAAATTAAAAGATATCCTGAAAATCATCAGTGGGCTGACTGCCCTGATTGCCCTCTGCCAGTTGATGAATAACGGGTAAGATAACCGCCAGACGACTGCCCCAGTGATCGCTGAAAAGACGATAGCATTCATACACTGCATTTTCACGAGAGGCTAAAGATGCCTTTTTAAAAAGCAACACAAAGTCTTTCATGTCCTGATAAACATCAGCCAGATGCTCCGAAAGGCTTCCGTTTAACACCGTTTGTTCGCCAAATTCCGAAAAACCGAAATATTGAAACTCATCCTGACCTGCCAGCGTTTCGCGTAAGCCGGTGAAAATTCCATCCCATTGTTCTTCTGTAACAAAACGTTCATTGGCTTCGGGATATTCCGGTTCGCGCCGCTGAAGAAGACTTCCGCGCAGGTAGAGCAAGGGCACAAAACTACGCAATGTTTTGATAAATGTTTGAATATCAATTGAGTTATGCGATTCAATCAGCTGGCAGTATTCGCCGGCTACAGCCACCATCTCGAGGTTGGTGCGCGAAAGTGTAGGATCGTTTTGCGACATTTTCTTTTTATTGGATGAGTATATTCCTGTAAAATGATGGTGCAAAATTACGAAATTCGCAGCTTTAAACGGCATTGCTATGGTATTGAAAGATCATTTATACAAACAGCGCTTACGCGACTTTTGCCTTGCGCAACAGCACAGCTCGCTTCAAACTATCGCACTTGCCATAAAGGATGCCGAACAGGAGGCTGCTGAATATGGCGCTCCAAAAGACCGCTACGATGGTTTCAGGAACCAGCAGTCGCGCAAAAGAAATATGCTCGCAACACAATATGGCCTCACCGAAAACAATATCCGTGTTTTGAAGATGCTGCAAATCAACCGGAGTTTTGATAAGGTTGCACCGGGAGCTTTGGTGATAACAAACAACAAATGTTTCTTTATTGCTGTTGGCCTTGGGATGATACGCTTTGAAGGGGAGGAAGTGGCTGTTATTTCGGCACAAGTGCCTGTATATCAGCTTATGAAGGATAAAAAGTGTGGTGATAGCTTTATGTTTAATGGTGAGACACTCACTATCACTGCGCTGATATGAGTGGGTTGGGCAACAAACTGATCACCAGTAAACAGCTGATTGCAGAAACCGGACTTTTGGCATCAACGTTTGCGCTGATGGAATCGGCCTTTCCGGCTGATGAGCGGCGTAAATCAACGAATTGGGTTGAACAGCTTGGGTATGCAAATTTTCACCTTTGGGCATTGCCTCATCCTGACAGAACTATTATAGCATTCTTAAGCTGGTGGGAGTGGGACGATCTTCGTTTTGTAGAGCACTTTGCCGTGAATGAACGTTTTCGTGGCCTCGGAAACGGCTCAAAGCTTTTCGGTATGTTTCTGGAACACGTGCAGAAAACCGTATTGCTTGAGGTTGAGCCTCCTGTCAATAACCTCAGCATCAGACGGATTGAATTTTATAAACGACATGGAATGAATCTGTTGGATATAGCCTATCAGCAACCTCCCTACCATGTTGAATACAAACCTAAAGACATGTTGCTGATGTGCTCGTCTGCCGCCCAGATGCTGACAATCCAAACCTGGGTAAAGTTAATTCACAACGAAGTTTATTGCCCGAAGTTGCTGGAATAAAAAAATCCGACTTGATTATCAAGCCGGATTATTTTGTCAAAGTTTTCTCTAAAGCCACTTTACCAGCGGGAAGTCCTGCCGGTGCGGAAGCTCAGGATGCACCGGATAGATACGGAAAGTGTAGTCATAAACTCCGGCCCTGTAAACCGGTACATTGATATGGTAAGTTACGTTTTCATCCTGACTACCGGTAATTTGCATCTTCTCAACGAACACAATTTCATCAATTTTATCGTGGAGTTTTCTGCCAAATAGCAGTTCGATACCAATTTCGCCACTTAAGAGGCCAGGGGTACGCAGTGTGATTTCGGCAATAAAGTTTTCGCCAAAATCGAGCGGTCTCACGTTAGGATCGGGCACTTTGATAGATTCGACCGTAATGCTTTCCCAGGCGTTTTTCACTTTTTGTTTCCATGCCGCCATCGTTTGGGCAGGCTCAAAGTGATTGTCGAGGTTTTTGCGCGATGCAGCGATGAGTTTGTTGTAATACCTGT
>DISP01000040.1 GCA_002421995.1 Bacteroidales bacterium UBA6207
TCGCCTGGCCAATCCATGCGCACATTTGCCGAATCATTTTCGAAAGTGAAATCAATACCGGCATCCCACGACCAGCAGTCATCGCCATCGCAAGCGCCTGTGGGGAAGTTCCATGCTGTGCCAAGGAAAGTGAGCGGTCCCGAATGCAATTTGGCTTCAACATCAAGCACCCAGCCTCTTTGTTTGCCATAACCGCTTGTGAGATTGATCCACCATTCTGTGTTGAAAACAGTTGGATCGCCAACAGCAACAACCACATCAAAAGCATCGGAAGTTACTGTTTGACCATTGGAGAGGATACTGCATGTGAAGCTGTATGTTCCGGCTTCGGCAAACGCAATCTCAACTTTTTGATCCACCGCCGGATAGTCGGTGCCATTGTTGGTCCACCATACATTACCTGTTAAGGTTGTAGTGAAATTCACTTTGTTGTCGGTAACAGTGAAGGCGAAGTTTGTTCCAAGAACCGGTTTTACCACTTCCGGTGTTGGATCCGGATCACTTTTTTTACAAGATGAAACGAATACCAGTGCGAGCAATAGGGCTGACAGACTGGTTAAAAAACTGATTTTTTTCATATTAAATATTTAAGGTTAGAAGTATTAATGAATTAAAATGTTTCTTGTTGTTACCATCCGGGGTTTTGCTGCAATACAGCTCCCGAAAGGGTGATTTGATTGTACGGTATTTGGGACAATCCCCGCGTTAAAACAAGGTTGCTTCCGGTGATAACTTTATCAACCTCAATGCCTCCTGTTTTAACTTTCCCTGCGAAAGCTATTTTCGCGGCAGCATATTCCAAGGTGTGGTCGTAGCGCAAAAGGTCCCAATAGCGCATTCCTTCAAAGGCAAGCTCATACATGCGCTCATCGAAAATGTTGTCTTTGCTTGCCGAAGCTGCCGGTTCCACACCTGCTCTTGCTCTCACACGGTTGAGGTATTCAAGTGCGTTGGGGCTTCCCAATTCGGCAGCCATAAGCAGCACATCGGCAAACCGAAGCACAAAATAATCCTGGTATTGCCCGATCATGAAGTTGACACCTCCCAGTGCTGTTACGGTGCTGTTGCCGGCCGAATCGCATAGCGGGATGTATTTCTTTGTGAAATAGCCGGTGTATTCTTTCATGTCGTTGATTTCGGTGTAATTGATGTTTTCTTCCTGTATGGCCATGACGGAGGCTTTCTTGCGTTTGTCAGCGGCATCCCAACCCTGATAAAATGATGGAAGCACGGTGCATGCACCCCAGCCCGAGCCATAACCACTCTTGGCCCAAGCCATCTTTCTTAGTCCGTTCATCACCATCCAGTGATTGCCATCGGTGTTACCGTTGTAGTCAGACGAGTAGGTGTATTTGATGGCGAACACAATTTCCTGATTGGTTTCACCTGCATAGGTGCTTTGGCTGATGGGTAAACCATTGAGCTGGGCTTCGTAGGTTGCTGCTGCCGGCCACAGATCGTAGTAATTTGCAATCAGGTCGTGTCCGCTGTTCGCAACAATGTCTTCAACATGCGCGAGTGCCTGATCTTTTGTGAGTTGTCCAACGAGATCGGTTTTGTTGTAGTAACCGGTATAGAACAAAAACACCCTGGCGAGCAAACCCTTGGCTGCCCATTTGGTGGCATGGCCATATTCTGTCGTTGCAATTTGACTATACGTTTTTGTCGGCAGATTCTCAGCTGCAAAAACAAGGTCGCCTGCAATGAGTTCGTAGATTTCATCGGGCTCGGACTGAGGCACATTTTCGCTTGTTGGTATGGTTAGCAGTGGCACTTTTTCCCAAAGCCGAACCATGTCGAAATAGAAATAGGCTCTCAAAAATCTGGCTTCGGCTTCAATAACAGGTTTCAGGCTTGCTTCTTTACCCCAATCAACATTGTCGAGGCGCATCAGCAGCGAGTTTACGCGAAAGATGCCTTTGTAATAGTCTTTCCAATTGCCCTCGAACATATTGAGATCAGAGGGTGAGATAGCTTTGTCAAAGGCATCGAGCATGGTGTATCCATCGCCATCGCCGGCGCCGGTTGCTCCAAAACAGAGATCGCCCATCACTTCTGAAGCTACCGGAAAGGCAACACCATTGGAGTAGATCAATTGCAAGGCATCGTAGCATCCAGTGAGCGCTTCGTTGGCTTCGGCGGGATTGGCATAATAGTTTCCATCCGTTTTTTCGGTGATGGGACTGGTGTCCAAAAACTCTTTGCCACACGACGAAAGCAGCAACACCAGTATAAAGAGCGGGAAAAATTTTATTCCTTTCATTGTTTCTTGCTTTTAAAGGTTAACATTAACGCCAAACAGAATGGTTCGCGGACGCGGATAGTAGCCAAGGTCTATGCCCGACGAAAAACGGTCGGTTATGCCATTGTCTAAACCATATCCAACCTCAGGATCCATGCCGGTGTACTTGGTGAATGTATAGAGGTTTTGCACCGAGGCATACACCCTTAGTTTTTTGAAGGTTTTCAATTTCATTATGCCGGCAAGGTCATAGCCAACAGTTATATTACTGATTCTGAAATAAGTACCACTTTGAACAAAGATGTCGGAAAATTTATAATTGATATTGTTATTGGTCACGCGCGGTACGGTATTAGAAGTACCGGGACCTGTCCAGCGCTCCAGAATTTCTGTTGAATAGTTTGAAAACTTATCAACCGGGTTGCGATAAGATTGAACAATCTGATTTCCGGCAACGCCGTTTGTTACAAGGTTGAAGTCGAAACCTTTCCAGCTGGCCGAAAAATTGAATCCGAAGATGAAATCGGGATTGGGATCACCAAGGTCAACTTTGTCGAGATCGTCTATTTTTCCGTCATCGTTTTGATCCACATAGCGCAGGTCGCCGGGCTTGGCGTTGGGTTGGATGAGTTTTCCGTTGGTATTCGTATAGGCTTTTACTTCATCGGTGGTCTGGAAGATTCCATCGGTTTGCCAACCCCAGAAATAACCGATGGCGTGTCCGGTTTCGGCGCGGTAAAATTCGGTGGAGTTGTTGTAAAGGGTATTGGTTCCGCCGTGAATAATCCCGTCTTCGGTGGGGATGTCGGTAACTTTGTTTTTGTTATACGCACCCACAACATTGAACTGGTACTTGAAACT
>DISP01000162.1:0-8272 GCA_002421995.1 Bacteroidales bacterium UBA6207
GGCAATTATACGCTGAAAATTGAATTCACTGATAAACATGCGCAAGGCCCGTTATATAGTATTGATTTTGTGAAAGGTACAGAAGCTGTTGTGTTGACACCGCCAAACCAGACAAATTACATCAATATGTCGTTTTCCTATACACCTCAAATTGTTGCAATAGCTGATTTTACTGCCAATGTATCAGAAGCCTGTGTGAACCAGTCAGTTGTTTTTACAAGCACTTCAACGGCGGCAAACAGCTGGTTGTGGAACTTTGGCGAAGGTGCAAATCCTGCCACTGCAAACACAGAAGGGCCTCATACTGTGAATTATACATCAAGCGGTCAGAAAACTGTTTCACTCACAATCAACGGAAGTGTATTAACCACCAAAACAAATTTTGTTACTATCAATCCCAATGCGAGCGCAGGCTTTAGTTTTGTAATAAACGGAAATACAGCAAGTTTTGCAAACAGCTCACAAAATGCGCAAACCTACCTTTGGGACTTCGGCGATGGCACAACAAGCACCGAAGCCAATCCCATGCATAGCTATACGGCAAATGGCACCTACAATGTGAGTCTCACTGCACAAAGCCTGGCATGTACTGATGATGTGCTTGTACAACCCATTACCATCACAGCTGTTGGGGTTGATGAACACCAGGAAGGTTTGTTTGAGGTTTCGCCCAATCCTGCCACTGATGACTTTTCTATTAAGTTTCAGGAAAAATTTGCTGCCGGAACATTGCGTATTATTGATGCTGCGGGCAAGGTGTGCTACCAAACACAACTTTCAGGTTTAAATGCGGGCGATGTATATCAGGTAAAAAGCAGAAAATTGACACCGGGAAACTATATTGTTGAACTGCATTCAGCTTCCCGTAAAGTTCAGCGTAAACTTCTTGTGAAGTAATTTTATAAACAATTGATATTTAGAGGGTTGAGTGGTGATTAAAACTACTCAACCCTTTTTCATTGTTATTAATTCCTTCGGCCTAATTTGTATCTTTGTGCAAAAGGTTTTTGCTGCAATGAATTAGCATATCCTGAAAACATGAAGAAAATCACTGCATTTTTTATGCTGTTGCTGTTAGGAAAGCAACTCCAGGCACAATTGCCGTTTGAGCCTGAAACACTCATGCTCAATGGTTTTGCAAAAGAGATTTCAGGTCCGGCCTACCATTACCATTCGAGTATCTCAATAGCTTCCGACGGAATGCTCATTCGTGCCGATGATGGTCTTTCGGAAATGACCTGGGAAACCGATGTTATTCCTTATGCTATTACTGAACAATACGTTACGTTTGTTTGGCTGACCGGTATCGGTTCTTCACCCGGTTTTGCTGCTTTCGATCTGCAAGTCAATGGAAAAACTGCATTTACGATCAAGGCTGATGGAAAAGATGAATGGCTCAGCAAAGGCGAAGACGGTTCTTCTCTGTTTTTTCGAAAAGATATGATTGATCAGTATGATGACAGATTTGGATTTATGTATCTGACGCTTCCGGTCAATCGTTTGGAAAAGGGCAAACCAGTGCGTTTGACTGCCGTTGGCGGCCGTTACCAGCGCAGTTCGTGGTTTATGATATTTAGCTTGCCCATGCAGGATGGCCTGAGTTTTAAGGTAATGCCTGCGTATAGAACGGATGGTTACGGAATTCACCGTCTCGGGTTGATAGGAATGTTGCATTTAGGTAAACCAAGCCTTGCAAAAGTATTTGTGAACGACAGTCTTTTGTTGGAACAGGAGATTGTTTTCGGATATAACTATCTAAGAGTCAATATCCCATCAGATTCTGTTGCGCAAACGCTCAGGTATCGGGTATCTACTCCCCAAAAAAACTGGGAAGATGAACTAGTGATCAGGCCTGCCAGAAAGTGGCGGCTCAATTTTGTGCAACATTCCCACACCGACATTGGCTATACTCGGCCACAAACCGAAATCCTTGCCGAACACCTTAGATACATTGACTATGCACTCGATTTTTGTGACAATACCGATTCCTTTCCTGAAGAAGCCAAATTCAGGTGGACCTGCGAAGCATCATGGGCCGTGAGCGAATACCTTCGAAGCAGACCGGCAAATCAGATACAAAGACTTAAAAGGCGTATTGCAGAAAAGAGAATCGAGGTGACAGGGATGTATTTTAACTTTGATGAAATCCCCGGTGAAACGGTTCTGGCAGTTTCACTGCAGCCCCTTAAAATGTTAATAGACAGTGGAATGCAGATTAGAACAGCCATGCAAAACGATGTAAACGGGATTGCATGGTGCATGAATGATTACTTCTTTGATATGGGAATTAAATACCTGAACATGGGCACACATGGCCACAGGGCTTTGATTTGTTTTGATCAACCAACCTTGTTTTGGTGGGAAAGTCCATCAGGTAAGAAAATGCTTGCGTTCCGGGCTGAGCATTATATGACAGGAAATACTGTCATGAAAATTCATGCCGGTGATTTTAATATTTTTGAGGAGAAGCTTTTGAATTACCTTGTTGAGCTTGAGGAAAAAGGATACCCCTTTGACCTTGTTTCAATACAGCATTCAGGTTTCCTAACCGATAATTCGCCTCCTTCGCTCAAGGCAAGCGAGATGATCATGAAATGGAATGAGACTTACACCTGGCCAAAGCTGCAAACGTCAACTGCAAGTGCGTTTTTCGAAGAAATGGAGTCGCTATATGCAGATCAGTTTCAGCACATTCGGGGCGCATGGCCTGATTGGTGGACTGATGGTTTTGGGGCTTCGGCGCGCGAAGTTGCAGCGGTGAGAAAAGCGCAATCTAAACTTTCGGCAACCACGGCCGCCTTGGGTATGGCTGCTATGCTTGACAGCAAGATGCCGGAAAAAATCACCCATCGCATCAATGAAGCATACAACGCCCTCTTGTTTTATTCGGAGCATACTGTTGGGTATCACGCCAGCGTGAGCGATCCTTTTCATCCCCAAGCAATGGAACAGCGGGCAATAAAAGAATCCTATGCCTGGGAAGCGGCCAGGCGCACCAATATGCTCAATGAAGAAGCTGTCGGATTACTTCAAAGCCATTTTCAAAGGGAAGCAACGCCTGCTGTTTTGGTCTTCAATACATTAAGCTGGACAAGGTCGGGTTTGTTTATTGCCTATATTGACCATCAGATCTTACCCCGCCATGCTAAGTTTTCCATCAACGATCATTCAGGGCATTTTGCAAAAGCCCAGGCAGTTGAACGTCATTCCGATGGCACCTACTGGGCAGTTTGGGTTGATGATGTTCCTGCATTTGGTTTCAGAAAATACTTTATTGATCTGGTTGCAGATCAAACCAATGAAAACCCTCTCCGGAACAAGGATTCTACGACATCATTTGAAAACCGGTGGTATAAAATCAAATTCGACTTTGAAACAGCAACAATTTCGTCATTGATTGACAAATCGCAGGAAATCGAATTGATTGATCAGGAAGCCGACGAAGGGTTTGGAGCGTTTATTTACGAAACACTTGGAAACCGCGGGCAGATGGAACAGAAAAAACTGGACGATTTCAAGCGAATGCCTTTGGATACTGTTTGGTTTGCAGGATATGAACCAGGTGCTGTTTGGAACTCATGGAAGTTTGCCGGAAACAGTGTGGCTGCCGGAAAATCAGGTGGATTTCAGGTTGAATACCGGGTGTTTAATACCAGCAAACGTATTGATATACAATATTATATTGACAAAAAGTTAGAAACAAACCCTGAGGCTGTTTACTTCTCGTTTCCCTGGAAACTTGATTCCGGACAACTTGCAATAGAAGTTGCCGGCGGTGAAATGCGCCCGGGAGCAGACCAAATCAAGGGATCGTCAAACGATTGGAATACTATGCAGCAATATGTGCGCCTGTTTAATCAAAAATCGCAATTGGTTCTGCATTCCATAGAGGCTCCTTTGTTGCAGGCAGGTGGAATCAACACAGGCAGATATACCGCAGGAGCGCTGCCGGCCTCTCAGCATGTTTATGGATGGCCTATGAACAATTATTGGGTTACAAACTTCAATGCCGACCAGCACGGAGGTCACTTTTGGACGTACAGCTTTTCCAGTTTTTCAACGAACAAAGCCTCTGAAGCTGCCAGGTTTGGATGGAGTGCCGGAATTCCGCTTGTGAGCCGTGTTTTGCCCGGTGGTGGCCCCGGTGACGCAAAATATGAGGGTAGTTTTGTTTCCGGCTTTTGCGATAATGTAATGTTAATCAATATGATACCAGATCAAGACGGAACTTATGCATTCATTCATCTTAGAGAAACAGAAGGAAAAAAATGTGTATTGAATTTGTATAACACATCAACCGGATTGCCGCTGGATTGTGTGCAAATAGATGCATCCGGACAGGTAACCGAAGAAAACAACCTTACCATTTCCCCGTTGGAATCAAAATTTTTTAAGATCAAACTTTGATGCATATTGCAGGATTATTCTGCGATTACCAAATGTAATATAAACCAATATTTGCGTAAATGTCAGTAATTAAAGATGTTAGAAAGTTCACAACTTTGCTTGTCGTGTTGTTTTTTTCAGGCTCATTGCCGGGGCAGACCTACAAAGATGCCTCGGCTCCGATTGAAAAAAGGATCGAAGACCTGCTTGCAAGAATGACACCAGAGGAAAAATTCCGCCAGTTGTTTATGGTGCCTGGCGATCCTTTCGGTGATTGCACGCTGTATGGTTCAGGACTTTTTGGTTTTCAGGTAAACACACAAACATCAGCTGATGGGGCGACTGCACAACTTTTGACTTACTCAGAGGGTAATACTGCGTACGAAACTGCCTTATCAATCAATAAAATGCAGAAGTTTTTCATTGAGAAAACGCGTCTTGGAATCCCGATCATTCCCTTCGATGAAGCACTGCATGGATTGGTTAGGAAAGGCGCAACGGCATTTCCGCAGGCCATTGGTTTGGCTGCAAGCTGGAATACCAATCTGATGCACAGAGTCGCAGAAACGATAGCGATCGAATGCAAAACGCGGGGTATCAGGCAGATACTTTCGCCTGTTGTAAACATAGCAACGGATGTGCGCTGGGGAAGAACAGAGGAAACCTATGGAGAAGATCCGTTTTTGGTTTCTGAAATGGCTGTCGCCTACATCTCAGCCTTTGAGCAACAGGGAATCATCACTACACCCAAGCATTTTGTGGCCAATGTGGGCGATGGTGGTCGCGACAGCTATCCTATTCATCTGAATGAGAGGTATATGCGCGAGATTCACTTTCCGCCTTTTGAAGCAAGTATCAAAAGGGCCGGTGCCAGATCGTTGATGACCGCCTATAACAGCTATGATGGCGTTCCGTCAACGGCCAATGACCGGCTCCTCAATCAGTTGTTGAAGAAAGAATGGGGGTTTGATGGCTTCGTTATTTCCGATGCCGGTGCAACGGGTGGTGCAAATGTTTTGCACTTTACGGCTTCTGACTATGCCGATGCCACCGTCAAATCCGTTGAGGCTGGGCTGGATGTGATCTTTCAAACAGACATTGCCCACGCGTCTTTGTTTAACCCTCCATTTCTCGACAATAGGCTTAACCAAAATGCTATTGATGAGGCTGTTAAACGCGTGTTGAAAGCAAAGTTTGAGCTTGGACTTTTTGATGATCCATACCTTGATCCTAAGATGGCTGCAATGCATAATGGGACTGCAACAAGCCGTGCATTGGCAAAACAAGCTGCGCTTGAGTCCATCGTTTTGCTGAAAAATGATGATAATACTTTGCCTTTTGGGAAAGATATTCGCAGCATCGCTTTGCTTGGACCCGAAATAGCGGAAGCGCGTCTGGGTGGATACAGTGGTCCGGGAAACAATCCTGTTAGCATACTTCATGGAATTTCTAAACTTGTAAGTGATTCTGTAACAATTGCATATACCAAAGGCTGTTTGAGAAACGAAACACCTTTTACACCTATAGCTGCACGATTTCTATCGCATCATTCAGGAAAGAATAGGGAGAAAGGATTGACTGGAAAATATTACAACCAAACCGACTTAAAAGGTAGTTTGGCGTTTGAGTGCACCGATGAAAAAATTGATTTTCAATGGACTTTGTTTTCCCCTGATCCTGAAAAACTCGATTACGGTTTTTATAGCGTGGAATGGGAAGGATTTATCACTGCCGACACTTCAGCAATTTTGAATATCGGTATTGACGGAAACGATGGCTATCAACTTTGGTTAGATAATAAATTGTTGATTGATAATAAGATACATCGTGGAAGATCATTGATAACGAAAGCATTTCCATTTGAGAAGGGAAAGGCAATTCCGATCAGAATCACTTTTAGCGAAGGTGTAGGCAATGCCTGGTTTAAGCTTGTTTGGGATCGGGAAGCCGTTGTTACCATACCGGAAATGATGGACGAAGCTGTACGACTGGCTGCCAACAGCGATGTTGCTGTTATTGCAGTGGGCATCGAAGAGGGTGAGTTTCAGGATCGGGCTTCCTTGGCACTGCCCGGAAAGCAGGCCGAACTTATTAAGAAAGTTGCCTCAACCAATACGCCCGTAGTTGTGGTTCTGGTTGGTGGAAGTGCAGTTACGATGGACAACTGGCTCCGGGATGCCGATGCAATACTTGATGTGTGGTATGCAGGCGATGCCGGTGGTGAGGCAATTGCAGAAGTTCTTTTTGGAAGATACAACCCGGCGGGACGGCTTCCCATTACTTTTCCGCAGTTTGAAGGCCAATTGCCATTGGTTTACAACCACAAACCTACCGGCAGGGGCGATGACTATGTGAATATGAGCGGACAGCCACTTTTCCCTTTTGGCTTTGGATTGAGTTATACCAGCTTTGATTACAGCGACCTGAAACTTTCCAACTCAACGATTGCAGCCGGTGATTCGGCAGTTTTGTCGTTCAATGTCAAAAACGTTGGCATGATGGCCGGCGATGAGGTGATGCAGCTTTATATCCGCGATGAGTTGGCGAGCGTGGCACGGCCTGTTATGGAGTTGAAAGGCTTTCAAAGAGTTCGTCTGGAGTCGGGCGAAAGCCGAGAATTTTATTTTACTATTCGTCCTGAGATGCTTGAAATGCTTGATATACAATTGAATAAAGTGATTGAGTCAGGTGATTTTTCGCTCATGATTGGCGCTTCTTCACGCGATATCAGATTGAAGACAAAACTCAAAGTACAGTGAAATGATGTTCGAGGCGATTAAAAATGACTAAGTCTGTCTAAGAAGTCTTCCTTCCGACGTCTGGCAACCTCAATTTGGCTTCCGTCTTCAAGCACAACAGTTCCACCTTCGCCACGGATATAACGTTCAACAAAATGAAGATTGACAATGTGTGACTGGTGCAGACGATAAAAATGAAGGCCTTCCAAAAGCATTTCAAACTCTTTAATCTTTTTTGTTACCACAAGTTTGCTCTTATCACGCATGAAAATAGTTGTGTAGTTTCCGTCAGCCTCAAACCGTACAATATCTTCAATACGAATCATTTGAATTCCATTCTGACTTGGGATAGCAATTTTATGCAATTGTCCGCTGATTCGGTTTTCGCGCATTACCTCCATTTTTTGCACCATTTGTCCGGCAGGTTCTTCATTGCTCGATGCTTTCTGAACTGCCTTGATAAGTAGTTGAGGATCAATAGGTTTTAAAAGATAATCAATGGCGCTGATCTGGAATGCTTTAACAGCATACTGATTGTAGGCTGTTACAAAAATGATCTTTGGCCATGGCTTGACAATTGAATCCAAAACATCAAACCCACTTCCGTCAGGAAGATCAATATCAAGAAAAAGCAGATCAGGATGAGTGGTATTAACGGAAAGAATGGCGCTGTTGACAGTATCTGCTTGTGCTGTTATTTCGATTTCGGGACAATATTTGTGAAGAAAATTGGAGAGTGTTTTTCTGCTATGTGCCTCGTCCTCAACTATTATTACTTTCATGGCTTTGGATTAATTGTAAGGAAAACGAAATTCAACTTTTGTGCCGGCAGCTTTTCCATCAGCAGCGTAAAGGTCGGTTATTTTTAACAGTTCGGAAATATTTTGTTTTGGAAAAAGTGCCTGAAGCCTCCCTTTTGTGATGGAAATTCCTTTTGATACCGCTTTATTATCGTGTGTTTTGTTCTTTGCGGCGGCTTCTCTGCCGATGCCATTGTCAGTGATCGTGCATTTTAAGCTCGTTCCTTCTCTTTCATAAACGATTTGCAAAAAACCGTTTTCTTCCTTTTGTCTGAAACCATGACGCACGGCGTTTTCGATGAAAGGTTGGGCAAGCATAGGCGGAATTTCAATGTCTTCGCAATCTTC
>DISP01000162.1:8343-15591 GCA_002421995.1 Bacteroidales bacterium UBA6207
TTGTTTTCCGAAATGAATGATTGAATCGAATTCAAAGCGTTGAACATGAAGTGGGGATTCATTTGGGCACGTAGCAAACGGTGTTCGGTTTCCAATTGTTTTTGTTCAGCAAGCACCTTGTTTTTGGTTTGCTTCATCCTCGATCTGTTGATGAGCATCAGCACAGTTATGAAAACAAAAAGCAGGATGACCATTCCAAAAGCAAATCTTTCTTTGGTTCGATTAAGTAGTTCCTTTTGTTGTTGAATTTCAAGTGTTTTGTTGCGTAAATCCTGATCCTTCAGTGCAAGATTGAACTTGCCTTCGATGGCAGTAATCTGTTCCATTTTGTTGAGGTTAAACAAAGAATCGCGCAAAACAACATAGGTTTTAAAGTAATCCAGTGCTGCCACCGGATTGTTTTGGCTTTCCTCAATCTCGCTTAACAATTTCATGTTTTCCATTTGTTGTGCAACAAAATTGTTCTTTCTGTTAAGTTCGAGGCTTTCGAGAGCAAACTTTTTGCTTTTCGCAAAGTCTTTTTGTTTGAAGTAGGTCATCGAAAGGTTTTGGGTTGTTTTGGCTAATTCATTGATATTGTTGTTTTTTCTTGCAAACTCAAGTGCTTTTCCGAAATAATTTTTTCCCTTGGCGTCATCATTCATTTTAATGTATAGTTTACCAAGAAAGTTGCAGCACATGGCCTGAAGGTCAGGGTTCTGTAATAAATTCCCGAGATGATCGGCAGTATTGTATGCTGCGAGCGCTGAGTCAGTCATACTCATCTTTTCAAACATCAGACCTTTGTTAACAAGCGCTTTAACCATTCCAACCGAATCATTTTGCGTTGTAAATGATTGATAGGCTTTCTCATAAAACTGTTTTGCGGTTTGGAATTGGTTCGACCAGTCAAAATTATTGCCGATATTGAGCAGGATTGTGCCCTCCATCTGATAGGCCTCATTCAGGTTGACAATCTCAAGTGCTTTATTAAACTGGTTGTTGGATTTTTCATGGTCGCCGAGTCGGTAGTAAATGTTTCCCAAATTGTTGTAGATGGTAATCAGATCGGTGTATTTATTGCTTTTTGTGGCTGCATCAATACCCTCTTCGAAAATTTCTATTGCTTTGGTTAGATTACCCCTGCCAGCCAAGTTCATTCCGTAGCTGCTTAGCAAGCCCGGCGAGGGATTTTCAGGCTGCTGGATACGTTGGAGTTCCAGTGCTTTTTCAAAGGATGCATCAGCGTCAGAAGCTTTGCCGGCCTCTTCAAAACTATTCCCGAGATTCGTATAAGAGGCTATTATCAATGCAGTATCACCCAATTTTTTGCGGAGTGCCAGTGCTTGTTGATGAAAGGAAACCGACTCTTCGTAGGCAGCTTTATTGAGATAAGCTAACGCGATGTTGTTCAATACATTACTTGCTTCTTTTATATTATTTTGTTTTTCAAAAAGCACAAGAGCCTGTTTGTAGAAACGAATCGCCATTTCATTGTCATTGCTGTAATAGCCAACAAGACCGCGTATTTTATAGGCAGAAGCGAGCTGTTCGGGCTGTTCGTATTCAATGGCAAGCAGTGCTGCTCTTGAGGCGTATGCATCTGCCTGACCGGTGTTTGACAAGATGATTTCTTTTGCAAGCTGAATCAGCAATGCTGCTTGTTCGTTAGGTGGGGTCGCGGAAATTTTCTTTGCATTTTCATCTGCCGTTTCGGCCAACACCATCGCTGACAGGAACAGGGTTGCGGCGAGCGTTAATAACCAATTTTTCGTCATCCTTTTTCAAAGTTTGTGTTGGCAAAGCTATGGTTTTAATTCATTCATGTCAAATTTTATTTTGATTTAAATGGTTGAAAAGCAGATTATTATATTATATTTTCTGCCTTATATACATGCAATTTTACCAAATATACAATACAATCTGCCGGTTATACAACGGTGCTTGAAGCGCACGCACCACTGCCATAGTTTTGCTGCATCAATAATCAAAAAACATGAAAAAACTATTTATTCTTTTCTTGTTGCTTTCTTCAGTCTCAGTTAGCACATTTGGGCAAATTGATGAGCAACGTTTGACCGAACCGTATTTTTTTGGAAATGATGTGGCAATATCGGGCAATTGGTGTATTGTTGGAAACCGCATGGACTCTTACACTGCCAATGGTGGGATCACTTATTCTGCGGCTGGCTCTGCCATTATATTTAAAAAACAAGCCAACGGGGTTTGGCAATTTCATAGCAAATTAATTGAACAATGTTGGTACACGGGTGGCGATCAGCATGGCAATTATTTCGGACATTCAGTTGCGATGGATGGCAACTGGGCTGTGGTTGGCAGCGATTATGATTCAGATGATGCGGGCAATATCGGACCTGATGGCGTTGTTTTTGTCTATCATTACAATGCCGGTTTAAATGCCTGGATTTTGCATCAGCGTCTTTCAGGACCGTTATTTCCGGACCATTTCTTCGGGTATGATGTAAGTGTTAAAGGTAATCTGATGGCAATCAGCGATCCGTTTTGCAGCACTGGCAATCAGGGCGGAAGAATTTATACTTACAGATTAAACCAGGCAACTGGTTTATGGGAGCCCGAAACAAGTCTGGTGGCGGGCATTGGCAACGATAACGATTATTTTGGGGCTTCAGTCTCTGTTGCATCAGATATTATTCTTGTTGGAGCACCTGAGAAAGGGGCTGACAATCAGGGCGGAGCTTACCTATTTCGCTATGATGGAGGTGTTTATACCGAAACAGCATTCCAGCAGCCTTCGCCGCAGAACCTCGATAAGTTTGGTTATAGCACCGCAATCAACGGCGATTTTATGATGATTGGCTGTCCGGGAACACCTGGTTCGGTCAATGCAGCCGGAAAATCATTCACATATAAAAGAAATGCAGCTACAGGCCAATGGAGTCTGCTGCAAACCCTTGTTCCTGCCGACAATCAGGACGGTGATGCCTTTGGTAGTGCCGTTGCGATTGGTTCGCGCGACGAGGAGATATATTTCGCAGCTACCGCCCCTTTGTGGGATGGCCTTGCCAACAATGAAAACAGCAGGGGAGCAGCCTATCTGTTTCGCTTCAATACCAACAGCCAGAGCTGGACAAATTCTACGCTGCTCTCTTCCGATGGTACTGCAGAAGATCAATACGGAACAGCGTTATGTTTTGATCAGGGAACTTCCTGCGAATCAATGGCTGTAACGGCTTTGTCTGTTGATCTTAGTCCTCAGGGTGTTTCCTATGGCGCAGCATATCTTTATTCTCTGTTGCCTTCTACACTTGGAATCTGGACCGGTGTAGCCGACAATCTTTGGAGCAATCCAGCCAACTGGTCGGATAACCTGGTGCCAAATGGTGCATCAGATGTTACCATTGCAGCTGGCCTCACTACTTATCCACGCGTTGACGGCCTGGCATTTTGCCGAAATCTGACAATCGCAGCCGGTGCAACCATTGAGCTTGATGATGCTGCCGAGCTCAGGATTTTGGGCGACCTTCAACTGCTCGGGCAGTTCCTGTTCAGCAATCCTGAAAACAAATATCTTCCACAATTGCATGTTGGTGGCGATGCTGCCTTTTATTGCGACAGCAATAAATGGCTGCCCGGAGGCGAATACAACGGCAATTTGAAAATCAATGCCTCATCGCTCTCTTATAAACTTACGATGGCTGGTGATGTGAAAATCTATGACCAGCTGGTTTTTCAGCATTCAACCAGGGGTCAGCTCCATATTGCTGATCGCACTCTGACATTGTACGACCTGATTGGCGGACTCAATTCGAACGGACTTTATTCAACCAGGTATTCGAGTCTTATATTGACAGGTAATCCTCCAATTGCATTTGATCTTTCTCGTAATATACGCGAAATCAATAATTTAACAGTTGATATTTCCAAAGGTGTCGGGTGGATTACAGCCAATTCGCTCGAAGTATTTGGTGTGCTGACCTTGTTGAAAGGCAATTTCAATATCATTGGAAACAACGGGAATCCGGCTTCGCTGACGCTTTATCATTCAGTTGCAGGAAATGGCAATTTGTTCAAGCCGACCCCTGGCGATATGGGTTCTTCGCTGATTATTATGGGTGATGAGGTGGGCTTTCAACTGCCAACAGGACTTACAACAATTGACTGGTTGATGATTTTAAATCCAAATACTGTTACCATGAACGCCGATCTTTATGTTGAAGGTTATTTGTATCTTGTTGCCGGTCAACTAAATACAAATGGATATACTGTTAGTTACGGCCCGGATGGTCAATTATGGTCAGCTTCCTTTCTTGAAGTCACCGAAGGCTTGATTGACCCTGATCACCAGCCTTTTCGTGTTTGGGTGAGAGGCAATCAATTGCTTTTCAATATGAATGGTGAAATTGACGACCTGATGGTAGATGGAGTTTCACAGGGATTTACACTTGCAGCCGGACGCGAACTTACTGTTGGAAGTACAGAGAATATCAACCAAAAACTACATTTGGATGCATCTTCAGCCGGGAATGCCTCGTTCATTGATCAACCAGCCGACAGAAAAGACATTGAGGCTGAAGTGGAAAATTACCTGAGCAGCGGCAAATGGCACCTTGTTTCATCGCCTGTTACAGGTGCAAGAGCATCGGCTTTCTATTTCCCCGGGGCTTCGCCTACATGGCTGAAATATTTCAACGAAGCAACAGGCAATTGGGTCTATATCAATTCATTGGAAGAGGATCTCATCCCTGGAAAAGGATATGCTGTGTGGGTTGACAGTGATAAATCCGACGAAACAGCTACCTATGATGGTCTCCTTAACCGGAGTGATCTGTTGGTAAATCTCGAATATTCCGGTCCGATCAACGGTTGGAATCTGGTTGGAAATCCATTTTCAAGCGCCCTCGATTGGGATGTGGCAGGTTGGAATCATCAAAACACAACAGGCATTGCATATGTTTGGAACAACGGTAACTACCTCACCAGAAATCAGATAGGTCAGGGGACACTGCCAAACGGTATCATCCCCTCAGGACAGGGATTTTTTGTGCAGGCGACAGCTTCCAATGCGAACCTGACAATGCCTGTCAATGCTAGAGTGCACCAGAGCAGCACTTTCTATAAAGATGCCAACCCAACCTTTGAGGATGCTTTGGATATCTCGGTTGAAATCAATGGAAAATCCGACAAAACTTGGATAGGCTTTGATGAAGCAGCATCTGATGAAATGGACAAAGACCTCGATGCTTTGCGTTTGGATGGGTCTGCAGATATGCCTGCCTTGATGACAAAGATCGGAGATAAGAGAATCTCGATTAATATGCTTGAGCCTATCAACCAATCTGTTACAATTCCACTTTATTTTACCAATCCGGTTCCAGGGCTGGCAATTATTGGTTTTGGTTATGTAAACAGCTTCGTTAATACAACACTCATTTTGGTTGACAGACTCACTGGTGACCGCATTGACCTTAACGAAACCAGTACGTATCAGTTTGACTATGCACCCTCTGATCCTGAACATCGCTTCGATCTTGTTTTCAATCGTCAAACTACAGCTCTGCCTGACCCGGTTTGCGATCACGATTACCGCATTTTTATAGAAAAAGGTTTGGTAAAAATCGCTAAGATTCACGAGAATGATGCTGTGTTTTGTGTTTCGGTGAGCGATGCAACGGGAAGATTGCTTGATATTGTGCAAAGCAACCACAGTTGTTGTGCAGAGATAAATACAACAGCATGGGCAAACCAAATGTTGTTGCTGACAATTATGGAAGAAAACGAGCAAATTTCAATTAAAGTCGTAACAAAGTAAATATTACCATGAAAAAGATCATCCTACTCTTAGTAATTTCATGCCTTCCCACTTTTTGCACTCAACTATCAGCCCAGGGCGGCCCTCCAAACCCCGGAGATAAACCACTGTTTTCGACACCACCATTGGGAGGTGGGTCAGCTCCTGTTGGAAGCGGATCACTTTTATTGCTTGGTCTTGGTATTGTCTATTCTATCAGGAAGTATTACAGTGTTCACGATAACAGTGAAATAGAAGAATAATATTGCAACCCGTTTACTTAAATTGTTAAGCGTGACCCTGGTTACGCTTTTCTTTTTTCGCGTTGTTTGCTAAGCATTTGTTAGGCTTATTAATTGGATTTTTAATAGGCGCAAATCAAAAATTTGTTTAAAATTGTAGGGAATTTTATTGCCCTAATCATGCTGAATATCATTCTATTTGGACCGCCCGGTGCGGGAAAAGGCACGCAATCTGATTTGTTGATGTCGCGCTACTCACTCAATTATTTGTCAACCGGTGATGCGCTCAGAAAAGAAATAAAGAACGGAACTTCTCTTGGTTTGAAAGCACGCTCAATCATCGAATCGGGCGGGCTTGTTGATGATGAGATTATTGTCCAGATCATCGGAAATGCGCTCACCGGCAGCGCGACATCTGATGGCTGGCTGTTCGATGGTTTTCCGCGGACCTATGTTCAAGCCTATATGCTCGATGGACTTTTTACCAGATTGCAAACCGCGCTCACACGCATCTTTATTCTTGAGGTGCCGGATGAGCAATGTGTGCAACGCCTGCTGCAAAGAGCGCACGAACAAGGTAGAAGTGATGATAATGAGGTGGTTATAAAGCGAAGGCTTGAAGAATACCACAGAAAAACATTGCCATTGCTTGAGTTTTACAGCGACTCGGGCATCCTTTCTAAGATAGATGGAATGGGAAGCGCCGATGAGGTTTTTGAGCGTATCAACCTCCAATTGAATGAAGACCTGAAAAAACGCAAAGCAAACGTGATTTTGTTTGGCTATCCGGGATCAGGAAGGGCAACACAAGCTGCAAAATTGGCTGCTGATTTTGATCTTACAATCGTTTCGACCGGCGAACTGCTTCAAAATGAGGTAAAAACCTCCGGAAGTCTTGCGGCAGAAGTGGCGCCACTGCTCGAAAAAGGTCTGCTTGTACCCGATGAGATTGTCATTCGCCTGATCGAGAAGAAGCTCAGACAATCACAGGGACAAGGCAGGGGTTTCATCTTCAAAGGCTATCCCAGAACACTGGTGCAGGCTTATATTCTTGATGGCTTACTACGCAAACAAGGTAGCGGTGTAAGCTGTGTGATAAATCTCAAAGTACCTGTTTTTGAATTGATTCGCCGATTGGATGCCCGATCCAGAACACACTCATCAATGCCTTACGATGGAAGCGCTGCAACCATTGTGGCACGCCTGCAGGAGCATGAAGAACGCACCGAACCCGTGCTTGAGTATTATGCCTCAAAA
>DISP01000157.1 GCA_002421995.1 Bacteroidales bacterium UBA6207
AGTTTGTCGGCATACTCGGCTTTTTCTTTTGCCTGCATTATGCTTGCTTCATTTTCCAGACGCTCATAAATGTTAACGATCATTTGCGCAAAAACATTCAAAAGCTGAAGTTCGTATTCATCAAAGTGTTTCACAGCCCTGACAGAATCAAAACCCACGAATCCAATACACTCATCTTGTTTGATGAGTGGTATGGTCAATAAGCTCCTGATGTCTTGTGTCTTGAGCAGCTCATAAAGATCGTTGTTTTCAATAGCTTCGACTTCTGAAATTTGCACACTTTCTCCGCGCTGGTGCTGAAAAAGAAAGCTTTCAAAACCTTCAAAAGGCAAATACTTGAACACATCAATAAAGGATGCAATGCCCTCGCGGCACCATTCTTTTGCATAGATTCCAACTTTTCTTTCGTAGTCATACTCAAAAATGTATGACCTGTCTGCACCAACAAACGCGCCCACTGTTGCAAGAGCTCTTTGAATGCCGTCATCAATTTTATCCAACGGAAGGTTGATGAAATCGGTTGAGAAATCAACCAGGAGTTTTCGAAGTTCTGCCTGGTACTTGAGCAGCCGCTCCGAGTTGGTTTTCTCCGAAATGTCACGGCCGTAAAAAGAAGCCCCCGACACAAGTCCTTCAATGAGAATGGGTTGCATTGAAACCTCGATAAAAATGGATTGCGTTCCTAAGTTTATCTCATCAACAAAGGAATAATGTTCGTTGTTGAATGCCCTGTCATAACGTGCTTTCCAAAGTGGTCTTAATGTTTCGGGCAGTGATTCAAGAATATTTGTTCCCGGGCTAAGTTTTTTGCCAAAAGTGGCATAAAAAGCAGTTGCAAATACCTCGTTGACATATTGAATGCGGTAATCAAGATCCACAGACCAAACACTGTCGAGTGAGTTTTCGATAATGGCTTTGAGATTTGCTTCTTTTGCGCTGATTGCCTTTTGCGCCTCTTTCTGAGTGGTAATGTCAATGGCAACCCCTTCGAGCCAGCCTTGCTCCGGATAAATCCTCGCAGAAAAACTTACCCAAAAAATACTCCGGTCCTTACGGTAAAAACGCGCCTCGAAGTTCTCGACATAGCCATTTGCCATGATTTCTGACCACATCCTGTCGCGTACGTCAACATCAACGTAATTTTGCGAGGTCACATATTCGTTGATAAATTCGGTCGTGGATGTGTAGCCGCTCATTCGGGCCAATTGGTCGTTGCAATGCAGTATTGAACCATCGAGGCGGTTTCTGAACAGGCCAACCTGTGCATTTTGAAAAAGATTGCGATAAGTTGTTTCGTTTTCCTTGAGCTTGTTTTCAATCTGTTTTCTGCCCGTAATATCCTGATCCATTGAATATAGGATGGTTTCCTTGCCATCTATTTGAACCAGCGTATGACTTGTAAGCACCACTATCTCGCTTCCATCTTTGCGCATAAGGTGCATTTCATTCTCCGGAATTGGCCGTTGTTGCGCGAACATCCAGGCAATTTCATCTCTCACCTCGTTTTTAATGTTTTCAGGGATGATGATATCCCAGATATGTTTGCCTGTTGCTTCTTCTGCCGTGAAACCATAAAAGCGTTCAGAGGCCTTGTTCCAGTACAAAACAATCCCGTTTTTGTTTATTCCCTGCACTGCCACACTCGGCACTTCCATCAATAGTTTTTGAAGCCGCCTTTCGCTCTCCTTCACTTGCTGTTCGTCTGCTTTTTGCTCTTCTTCTATTGAAACAGCAAGACCTATCAGTTGAAAAAAGTCAATGTCGGCCTGTGTCGGAACAAAATTGAATTGGTAAACAATGCACAACGACCCAACAGCATCATTTTGAAATTTCACGGGTACGCCAACGTACGACATCAAACCGTATGGAGCCACGTTTGGATCGCTTGTAAAGTAATCCGTCAGATGCAGGTTGTTGAGTATCAAAACATCCGATTCGCCTGACTTTATCAGATCATAACAAATATGTCCTTCAGGTTTGTCAACAGGATTGTAGCCAAGTGGCGTGTTCCATTGCCCAAGCGAACATAACATATTGTCTTCCAGTCGGTTGTAAAGTGCGCATGCAGCACCGAATTCTTCTCCGGCCAAGGCAACAAGACTGTTGATGTTGGCATCGTGATTGGTGCCAAATGCCAGCATGCAGCGGGTGAGTCGTCTCAGGCGCTCTTCCGATATTTTTCCTGAAGTGATTTCAATACCGATACCAACAAGGGCTTCAATCTTGCCGTTGGCATCTTTTCTGGGAAATGTGTAAGTGAAAAATTCCTGCCGGTTATGGCCTTTCTGAACATAAAGCCTTGCATGAGACGGTTTGCCCGGCTCAAGCACGCCTGCTTCCCTTTCTTTGATTTTTATAGCAAGATCAGCCGGAAAAAGTTCGGCAGAGGTTTTCCCGATAGCGCTTTGCATGGGGATGCCTGTTACTTCTTCCCATCGTTGGTTGACCATTGTATATACGCCATTGACGTCTTTTTCGAAAACCAGCGCATTGGTGCTGCTAATCAGCTCGTTCAGGAAAAGTGCGTGATCTGGTAACAACGCAATACCAATATTTTTTTTGCTAAAATGTTTATTATCATCCATTTTACCAATGTTTTGAAAATGTTAAAGCTCGGTTGAGAGCATCGGTAGGGTGAAATGAAAGCAACTGCCTTTTCCGGGCGTGCTTTCAACCCAGATTTTACCATTGTGTCGTTCAACAAACTCTTTGCAAAGAATAAGACCAAGCCCTGTGCCTTTTTCGTTTTTTGTTCCCTTGCTAGTAAAATTCTCTTCAAGATTGAACAGTTTCTTAATGTCTTCGGCTGCCATTCCCACACCCTGATCCTGAATACTGACCATAACTTCGCGTGTAAGTTTCTGGCCTTTAATACCAATGGTGCTTCCTTCGTTTGAAAACTTTATTGCATTCGAAATCAAATTCCGAAGTATGGTACTCAGCATTTGTTTATCAACGAAAACCAGCATTTTTCCCGCAAAATCGAAATTGATGCTGATGCCTTTCAGTTCTGCCATATTGGTCAAAAGCTGTGTTTCTTCCTCAACAAGAGCTGTAAGTTCATGATATTCCGGCAGGAATTGCATTTTGCCTGTTTGCGTTTGCGACCACTCCAAAAGGTTTATCAACAGGTCGAAGGTGCTTCGTGCGGTGGTGTGGATGACCGAAGCATATTTCTCAACACTTTCGAAATCTTTTTCCACTGCAAGTTCGCCAAGTAACTCACTCAGTCCCAGTATGCTGTTGAACGGGCTCCGCAAGTCGTGTGCAAGGATCGAGAAAAATCTGTCCTTCGATGCATTGAGTTCACGAAGACTTTTTTCGGATGTCCGGAGTGCTTGTTCAGTAATTTCCTTTTCGGTGATATCAATTCCCAAACCCCACGAAGCCCAACCCGGGATATGGAGATGATGGTAGGTATCAAACCATGTGATGGTTCTTTTTTCGCCAGACTTAGTAACCAAACTAAAGGTGTTATGCTTTTTTTTGTTGCTGTCAGAGGCGGCAATTACTTGTTTTCTGTATTCCTCATCCGGATAAAGCAGCTCCATTGCTTTTGGGTTGCCGATTATTTCTGCTGCTGTGTAGCCTGTGGTGTATTCACAGGCCTTGTTCCACACAATGAACTGGCCGTTTTCATCAAATGCATTGAGCAAAATGGGCATGTTTTCCAGTATCAATCTGAATCTTTGCTCACTTTGAATCAGCGACTGCTCAGCTTTTTTAGCTTCAGTGATATCGCGAAGTATGATCAAAGAGCCTGCCTTTTGCTCACCTCCAAGGCTGATCGGTCTGATACTTCTGAAATAAATTCCCGATCCGATCTCAAAATCTGTGGCATCACTTTCAAGTAGAAACCGGATTACCTCACCGTCGTTGCCCTGTGCTGCCGCATCTGCCTTATGCATTGTTTTGATGGTTTTCAACAATTCTCTTGCTGCAGGATTGGTATTTATTATCCGGCTTTGCTCATCAAGCACAAATATTGGATTGGGAAGGTTGTTGAAAAGCACATCAAGTGCCAAAGGCTTGATGTTGAAAAGCTGAATGCGATGTATGCCAAACACAAGCAATGCTCCCATCAAAATAAATGCAGCAGGAGTAAGATCAAGATAGCCGTAGGGTTTAAATCCTGTAACATACAGATAATTAACAATGTATGGAATTAATCCGCCGAAAAGAAAATATGCGATTCGCGGCCTGTTTTCTCTGGCTGAGCGCACGAACATCCTGATAAAAAATCCAATCCCTAACATTCCGGCCAAATAGGAGTATCCTGCATGAAAATACCAAAGCGGCCCATATACAATCTGCTGGTAATAGATTTTACCATCAAAATGCCATTCAATAGTACTGTAAAACAAATAATGCCAGTTGTTTGAAGCCAGAAAAATCAAACTTAACATCGGCACAACAAGGGTTAACAGGAACTTATTTCCCGAAATCCAATGGTCATTCTGCGTGTAACGGGCAGCAAACAGCATCCAGAATACCGGTGTTGAAACAATTCCGATGTAGGCTACGAAACCAAAAAACTGAGCTTGTATCAGGCTTCCGGCAGCCAGCTCAAAACCGTAGCCAACACTCCAGACGGCAGATGAAATCAATAACCACGACAAGGTGCGTATGGAAGAATCTCTCTTACGCTTCCAGGCAAGTGCAGCAATATATAATGATACCGCTGCTGAAAAAAACATGAGAAAACTTGGTTGGTTAAAATGCATATAATTCTATTTTTTTGCCCGTCAGCACTTCTTAATTATTGTTTTCGCAGACTTTCGAAATGTCCGGGTTTCAATCCAACGATTGACCTAAATCTGGTCATTTATCCTACAAATATATTGAAATCAAGCCGCTGTTGCAAGTGCTTTTCCATAATATTCAATAATCTTTTACACACAGATTTTTTACTATCGTTCTTCTACGTGACATTGATTGTGCGCCTAGATTAAACCATCTATTGATGATAGTGTTGTAACAGCTATCTTTGCTCAACAATAATCTCATTGATTTTTTTAGCATCAATCAGCATCTGCAATTGTTATGAAATATCCACAGACACACAGCTTTTTTTTGTTAACCATCGCTTTTATTATCAACTTTACGGCTTATTCACAAAAAAATGGTAACCTGGTTGAGTATTTCGGCAAGGATCGCGCCCTCTCCACAAGAGAAGGACAAGTTGAAACTGTTTTTCGCAAAGGGCTCGTTCTACAGGAGGCAATCAAACCGGGCCTATTAACTGGAAACGATGATATTATCGCCTGGAAAATTGCCACCGGATCGTTCAATACACCCGAGCCAAACCAAATTGTTGTTGCTTCCTGGACTGATAAAACCGACACTTTGCGCTGGAAAGAAGCCGCAGCCGACTCAAACGGACTATTCAGCGAAAACCTGAGCCGATCCTACCTTTTTGCACATTATGAAGCGCAAACCGACACCGTTCTCCTTTTGGATGCCGCCGGCCACACAAGGGTTTTCATCAATGGCTTTCCACACGAAGGCGATCATTATGATTTTGGTTATACACTCATCCCTTTCAAAGCTGCTAAAGGCACGAACAGCTTTTTGTTTTCTTATGGCAGGTTTAGCCGTCTCAAGGCAAAACTAATTTTACCGGCAAAGCCTGTTCAATTTACCAAACGAGATTTGCTTTTGCCAACATTTCTCAAAAAAGAGAGTGGTCTCAAATTTGGAGCCGTCAGGGTCATCAATGCAAGCGAAAAACCTTTGTTGAATTACCAGATTTTGTGTGTAACTGCCAGCGGCGATTCTGCTGTTGTGATGATGGATAACATTGTAGAACTTGCAACACGCAAAGTTAAGTTTGTTGTAAAAACACCACAAAATATAGAAAATGAAGTTGTTAAAGCGAGCTTATTTCTCAGAGATACCGAAGGAGTTGTGCTCGACACCATGAACATCAGCATCAAAGTGCAGTCAGTTTCTCAACATCACGAACGCACTTTCCTGAGTGGAATTGATGGAAGTGTGCAGTATTACAGCATTGCACCTTCGCTCAACCGCGACACTGAACAAGCACTTGTTTTGTCAACACATGGCGCTTCTGTGGAGGCAACCAATCAAACCAGGGCATACAAACAAAAAGACTGGGCCAATATTGTTGCTCCTACTAATCGCCGTCCTTTCGGGTTTAACTGGGAAGAGTGGGGCAGGGTGGATGCCCTCGAAGTGCTGAGTGACGCCAAAAGGTTTTATCCTACTGACGAACAGCGTGTCTATATCACCGGACACTCCATGGGCGGGCATGGAAGCTGGTTTCTGGGCAGCACTTATCCTTCGTTGTTTGCCGCCGTGGCTCCGGCAGCGAGCTATCCGGACATCATCACCTATCGAAGAGATCCAATTGACCAGATGAAATTGGAACAGCCGCATTTTCAGATGATTTATCGGGCTGCTTCGGCCGGCAGGGTACTCAACATCAAGCAAAATCTGCTGCAATCAGGTGTTTACATCCTTCATGGTGATGATGATCAAGTGGTGCCACTTGCGCTCGCGCAAAAAATGCGTACTGAGCTGGGTAGCTTTCATCCTAATTTTACCTATTTCGAGTATCCTGGCGGAACGCATTGGTATGGAGATCATTGCATGGATTGGCCTCCTTTGTTCGCGTTTTTGAAGCAAAACATTATTCCTGCTGACTCAAGCGTGAAAAAACTTACCTTTTACACAGCCACGCCTGCCGTTTCGGCCACAAACCACTGGATTGCTATTCATCGCCAGATCAATCAATACCAAACAAGCTCGGTTCAGGCAAAGCTGACTGACGACACTTTGTTCGTTCATACAAGCAATGTTGAGTGCTTCATGCTGGACCTGAAGAAATTGAACCCTAAACAAAAAACGCTGCTTTTTTTGGATGGGAAAATATTCACTTTGAACCTTTCCGAATCAGAAGCATATTTCGTGTTTAGCGGCAATAATTGGATGAATGCTGATAAACCGGATTCTTATCTAAAAAATCCACGACGTTCGGGTGGGTTTAAATTTGCTTTTAACAATCATCTGCTTTTTGTTTATGCCACCAAAGGCAGCCGGGCAGAGAACGACTGGTATCTGAACAAAGCACGTTATGATGCCGAGACTTTTCTCTACCGGGGCAACGGCTCGGTTGACATCATCCCGGATACTTCTTTTGTTGCCTCGGCGCATCCCGATCGAAATGTTGTTGTTTATGGAAACGCATCCAACAATGCTGCATGGCAAAGCTTGCTGCACAAAAGCCCGCTGGTTGTTGAAGATGGAAAGATTTTGTTTGGTGACAAACAGTTGACAGGCGGTGATTTAGGAGTCTATTTTGTGTTCCCGAGGCCTGATAGCGAAATTGCTTCGGTGGGAGTGGTGGCCGCAACCGGCAACGAAGGTTTGGGCGCAATCATTCCGAACGACTATTTTTCGGGCATCACCGGCTTCCCTGATGTGTTGGTTTTCAGAACTGCATGGCTGAAAAACGGAGTGGAAAGTATTGCAATAAGTGGATTTTTTGGCAACGACTGGTCCATTGAAAATGGCGATTTTGCCGTCACCGAATAACCTGATTTGCATCATTGCTTCCCGTCACAAACTGTAATGTGGTGCGGCTGCGCTGCTCAAGAAATATCTTTTTGCCTTGAATAAGCATTCCAATTTTCGTTTCATCATAATGCCTGACCGTGAGCAGCGTGAGCCTGGGATTGTATTTTAAATAAAAGTCGCTACCTAACTTTTTGATTAGTTTTTCTGCCAGACCTTCGCAATCATCCACACAGATCGAAAGACTGAGTGCAGAAGTTTGCACAAGGTTTGTATGGATGTGCATGCGATGCAATTCTCCAAAAATGGTTTGCAGCCTGCCTTCGTCCATAAACGAAAAATCGCGCGACCCGATGCTCACCAGCAATTGATTGTCTTTGAAGATATAGGATGGAAGCTGGCTGTCGGCATCATTGGCGCTTGAAATGACGGAAGGAGTTAATTCTGGTTTTAGAAACGACTTGATATACAGCGGTATATTTTTGTTTTGTAATGGCTTGATTGTTTTTGGATGGATGATTGTGGCTCCATAAAACGCCAGTTCGATGGCTTCGCTGTATGAAATTTGATCGAGTTTGATGGTGTTTTCCATACGCTTTGGATCGGCATTCAGTAATCCCGGAACGTCTTTCCAGATCGTAAGCTCGCTCGCATCGAGACAATGGGCAAAGATAGCTGCCGAAAAATCAGATCCTTCCCTGCCGAGCGTGGTTGTTGAACCATCTTTCGATCTGCCAATAAATCCCTGCGTAAGGAATATTCCGCCGACCGTTGTTTTGTTTTTTAAGCCCAGAATATTTTTTTCACTTGTTTCCCAGTCAATATTTGCCGCGCGATGCTGCCCGTCAGTGATAACATAATCTCTTGCGTCCAGCAACTGACAATTCAACCCAATGTGTTTAAGCCAGGCCGAAACAATCAAAGTCGAAATCAGTTCTCCGAACGAGACCACCTGGTCGTATAACCAGTCAAACGATTTGTCTGTATGTTTGGTGCTTGCTTTTTCCTCCAGCGCATCAAACAACTGCTCCAATGCGCTGTCAACCTCAATGTGTTCAGTGCCAAATAATTCGCTTGTAATTTGATAATGATATTGTCTGAGTCCGGCCATCAGCTGCCCGAAGTTTGTTGCATTTGATGTTGCAGCTTTTAAGAGCGTTTCAAGGGCGTTGGTTGTTTTGCCCATCGCCGAAACAATGACAATCAATGAATCATCGCTGTAGGTTTGAACAATTTCGGCCAGATTACGCACAGCCTGCGCATCTTTTACCGATGCCCCGCCAAACTTGAAAACTTTCGCCATAAGGAATGTTTTTGTTTTGAGCGGCAAATGTAATATATTTGCTCAAAGCTTTTGAATCATCACACCAAGACCAATATTATTAATCTTTTAAAGTATTTACAATGAAGACCTTAGTTGAGTTTATCTGGGAACAGCAAGAGAATTACGGAAATGCAACAGGTGAGTTTTCCCGCCTGCTGAACGACATGGGAATTGCGGGAAAAATCGTGAACCGCGATGTCAACCGTGCAGGATTGGCCGAAATTCTTGGCTATGAAGGAACAGTTAATGTGCAGGGAGAAAGCCAGAAAAAACTTGATGTGATTGCCAATAATGAATTTATCAAGGCCCTGCGCAATGGACGACAATGTGCAGCAATCATCTCCGAGGAAAATGATGAGATTGTTGCTTTTGATGGCAATATTGGCAAAAATGCAAAATATATAGTGGCCATTGATCCGCTCGATGGCTCTTCAAATATTGAAGTGAATGTCCCCATCGGGACGATTTTTGCAATCTATAAGCGAAAAGTTACCGGCGAGATTGTTACGCTTGATGAAATTTTAAACAGTGGAATTGATCTTGTATGTGGTGGTTATATCATCTATGGTTCGTCAACAATGATGGTCTATACAACCGGCAATGGCGTGAATGGTTTTACCTACGATCCAACATGCGGCATATTTATTCTGTCGCATGAGAACATGAAAATCACTGATTTAGGTAATATTTATTCCATCAATGAAGCCAATTATCTTCATTTTCCGGAAGGGGTGAAACGTTATATTAAATATTGTCAGGAAGATGATCCGGCAACAAACAGGCCATATACAACCCGCTATATCGGGTCGTTGATTTCTGATTTTCACCGAAATATGCTGCGTGGCGGAATCTATATCTATCCCGGAACCAAGAAAAATCCCCAGGGTAAACTCAGATTGATGTACGAATGTATTCCTGTGGCTTTTCTTGCCGAACAAGCCGGAGGAAAAGCCTCTGACGGCTTTCGGCGAATCCTTGATATCCCTATCAATAACATTCATCAGCGATGCCCGCTGTTTATTGGATCGAAACTGATGGTTGAAAAAGCGGAGGCTTTGATGCGTGAGCACAGCGCTGATTTTCTTGAACAATATATGAAAGAATAAAAAAAGAGGCTATCACCAAGAGTAACAGCCTCACACAAACAACACACAGATACTAAAAGTCTATTTGAAGAGGTATCCTATTTTGATACCTGTCGAAAACGATATTGGAAATTCACTTGGTGCTATCGTATAACCATAGTGGTATCCAACTTCGTAGTCATTGTCATGTCCTGAACTGAAACCATAGCCAAAGCCGGCATGCATATCAATAAGGAAAGCATTATCAAACACCCATTGCTTTCCAAGTACCAGCTGTATGGTTCCCGAGATAACAGTGCCTCTTTCTTTTTGAGGCTCAGTATAAACCCAATAACCCCATTGATCATAGTAGCCATTGTAGTTTCGCCAGTCATAATAGTCGTGTCCGAATACGCCAAATGCGAACTCCGGTTTCACATAACTGCCTTTTAAAATATGTGCATAACGCATTCCCCGCAGGTAGAAATCAGGGTCTTTAATGAATTTGTAACCAAATTTCATAAAAATACCACCTGCGTTTTCGTCGTTAGGATCAGTACCAAGTCCAATGATACCTAGCGTACCTTCGACGCTTCTGCCGGGTCTTAAACTTCGCTCATAGGCAAAGGTTGTATTGCCAGACAGTGGCGAAAGAAAATCAATCTTCAAAGCGTTTTTCTTGTTTTCCTTGTAGTTTTCTGGGTCTGTCATCGCTTTCTTGAATTCCAGTTCCTGCCCGTTTTCCAAAACCACTTTTGTGATATAATCCTTGTCAATCGAAAAAAGCAAATCTGCCGGATGATTGGGTAGGATGTATTTCACCTCGTCCAATCCAATTTCTTTGATCTTACAATTGATGATCTCATTGTTCTTCTTCAAAATCAAATCTTGCGCCATCGTTGAGGCACTCATCACAGCCGAAAATAAAATTACAAGTAGGATAAAACGTTTCATAAAGCTTTTTTTCAGGTTAAAGATGCATAGATATTTTCAATAGTTGCAGCCTCGTGGGCTTTTGTGAAAAAAATAACTAAAACCATGCCATGTTTTTATTGTTATTTTTGT
>DISP01000083.1 GCA_002421995.1 Bacteroidales bacterium UBA6207
TTAACAACAGAAGCGGCTTTGTGCACCAAAAAATTTCTGTTGTGGGTGTTACAGATGGATTCAGCGACTGGGGCGATATGGATCTTGATGGAGACCTGGATATTCTCATTAGCGGGATGTCGGCCAACGGGCCGGTTTCACGCATTTATTCAAACGAAAGAAATTTCAACTTCAGAGATATAAAGGCAAATATCATTCCGCTCTATAACAGCTCAGGACAATGGGGTGATTATGACCTCGATGGCGACCTCGATGTATTGATAGCAGGTATAAGCCTTCAGAATGATCCTGTTGCCCGTGTTTATAACAATGGCGTCATTGGCAAGAAGAAGGCAAAACAGAAAGTTGAGTCCATTGACCTGGTGCTCAGTTCGGTTGATCCTGCCAGACAAGAGCCGATTTATTATTACGTCTATTCTTCGAGCTATTCAGATTTATACCAAACCGGAACAAAAGGATATTATTTCTTTGTGAGCCCGGTGAAAAAATTCCCTAAAGACTATGTGCTCGAGGAGAAGTTCCAGCGCATGTTGATCGAAAGTTTCCCCACCTGGCCAAAAGCCGATCAGGGAAATATTGTTCAAAATGGGTTTGTTACAAAGGCTCAGGCCGAAAAATCGCGTGCAGGTATGATACATTCCTATCAAACCAAAGGATTCAAGCTCGTTGAGATTAACTGGTAAAAACAGAAATCTTTATTTGTGCACTTTTCGCACAAAGTTTTCAACCTCAGGCACGCCACCCTGATAAACCAGATAGCCGTTGTAAGGTTCTCTTTGGGTGATTTCATCATTGATGGGTGTGAGCATCAGGCGTTTCACTTCGGCCGGATCATTTGTTTGTCCTAAAACCCAGCTTAGTTTCACCCATGCCACCTCAGGCAGCATATTGCCTGCCGGAACAATGCCTTTTGCCATCATATCCCTTCCGGTGTCATACACAAACATGTGCACATAGCCCCAGATGGTTTGAAGCGTCATAAACATATGGACTCCTTTGGCATGGGCGCGCTCGATGGCCGGATACAACTCCTTGTTCACGTGGCCAAGTCCTGTTCCAACGATGATGATGCCCCTGTAGCCGGCATCAACCAGCGCATCGAGGGTGTCGGGCTTCATGCCGGGATAATAATATAGCATCGTTACTTCATCACTGAAGTAGGGGAGTATTTGTACATTTTTGTCATTACGACGTTTGTTGTAGCTCTTGTGAATGGGAGTTACTTTCTGGCGGTTCACCATGGCAAGCGGCGTATCGCCAATTGTGCGGAAGGTGCTTCTGTAGCTGGAGTGCATTTTTCTGACGCGGGTGCCTTTGTGAAGCAGTCCGTATTCATCAGAAGTGGGGCCAAACATGCAAACCATCACTTCGGCAATGTCGGAGGTGCCGGCAGTTTTCATGGCATGCATCAGGTTGAGTGCTGCATCAGAGCTGGGTCTGTCGCTCGATCGTTGTGAGCCGACAAGCACAACGGGTACCGGAAGATTTTGGCACATGAAGGTGAGTGCTGCTCCTGTGTGGTGCAAGGTATCTGTGCCATGACCAATCACGATGCCGTCAATGCCCGATTCGATCTCTTTACCGATGGCTTTGGCCAGGGCAACATATTGTTTTGGACCCATGTTTTCGCTAAACACCGCAAATAGTTTTTCTGTTTCGAGGTTGCAGATGTCGGCAAGCTCAGGAACAGCTCCATATAACTCGCCGGGCGAGAAAGCAGGAATCACAGCACCTGTGCGGTAGTCGAGCCGCGAAGCGATGGTGCCTCCTGTACCAAAAAGCTTGACATTGGGCAATCCGGGTGTTACCGGAAACTGCTTTTCCGGGATTTTGTAATTTGCTTTCTTATAGCCTGTTTCAACCATGGATTGTATGGTCGAAACATCAATGCCAACATTGTAGCCGGTGGCAATTTTCATCACAATGTGTTGATCATCATCATTTTCTGATCGCGGGAGTATCGTTCCGGTAAATTCGCCACGGGTAGTTTGAACGGTTGCCTGTCCCCAGACCCTGGTGCTGAATTTTTTCAGCATCTCGAGTGCCGATCCTTTGTATCCTTGAAAAATATCTTCGCTCATGCGTTGTATTCTATTATATGTTTTGCTAAATCAGTCAGATTCATATTTCCGGCGGCAACTTTTCGCAGCTGTCCCATCATCCAGTTGAGGCGGTGGTTCCTGCCAGGCTTTCTGTCTTTTTTGGCGACAAATTTTTCGTTAAGTGTCGGAATTTTTTCCATCACATCCTCCGCGGTGATCTTTTTGAATTTCATGATCGTGAGTGCCGATTCAAACTCAATACGCGGATGTTCCATCAGGATGGGCAGAATGTGCCATGCCAAACGCGGGTCAAGCTGTTCCTGCCTGAGGAAGGCGAAAAGCGGAAAAATTTTCGAGGCTTTGAAACGCGTTGAGGGGTATTTTCCAAGCAGGTCTTTCAATCGGTGCCCGATGAAAGTGCCAATTGAAGCCGGATCATAATTCAATTCGCGAACAATGTCATCGAGCAAAGGATACAGGTTGCGCGAAAAGATAAAGGTGTAGGTGTCCTCTGGTATTTTCCATTCTTTCAGTTGATGATAGCGTGCAATGATCTCTGTTGGCAGATTATTGCCCAACTTCTTTATAGCGCTGTCTTCGAGCGGAATAGGGGCTGAGTCGGTATCGGGGTACATGCGGTCGGCACCGGGAAGCACCCGCTCAAAAATAGTGGTGCCATCAGCAAAGGATTTTCGGGTCTCGG
>DISP01000063.1 GCA_002421995.1 Bacteroidales bacterium UBA6207
GCGGAGTTACTCCCGGCAAGGGTGGAACCGAGCATTTAGGCAAACCTGTTTTCAACACAGTTAAAGATGCTGTTGAAAAGGCCGGTGCTGATGTGAGTGTCATTTTTGTTCCGCCAGCCTTTGCTGCCGATGCCATCATGGAGGCAGCCGAAGCCGGTATAAAAGTGATTGTTTGTATCACAGAAGGAATTCCTACGGCTGATATGGTCAAGGTGAAAGAGTATTTGAAAGGCAGAGATTCAAGACTTATTGGACCAAACTGTCCGGGTGTTATTACTCCGGGAGAAGCCAAGGTTGGAATCATGCCCGGCTTCATTCACAGCAAAGGAAGGGTAGGAATCGTTTCCCGCTCGGGAACTTTGACCTATGAGGCTGTTGATCAGCTTACAAAGGCAGGTTTAGGACAGACAACTGCCATTGGCATTGGAGGAGACCCCGTGATTGGAACAACAACCCGCGATGCTGTTCAGCTGCTGATGAACGATCCTGAAACGGAAGGCATTGTTATGATTGGTGAAATTGGAGGCAGTATGGAAGCCGATGCTGCATATTGGGTCAAGGAAAACGGAACTAAACCGGTTGTTGGGTTCATTGCCGGTGCAACAGCGCCAAAAGGCCGGACAATGGGACATGCGGGAGCCATTATAGGTGGAAAAGCCGATACAGCTGAAGCAAAAAAAGCCATTATGACTGAGTGTGGCATCCATGTCGTGGACTCGCCTGCCGACATAGGAAAGAAAATGCTCGAGTTGCTGTCATAAGCAAGCATAGACTTAAAAAGCTCCGTCAGGAGCTTTTTTTTCCAATAAGCATGAAATCATCCAGATTTCTGAAGTTTTTTAATGACTTCCTGCTTCAACCCCATGTCCGAATAAATCAATATTGAGTTTTTCGCTATTCACAACTTATTGTAAAATAATTGATTGAAATTTTCCGGAATTTTTTTTTGAAAAAAACTTGAAATCAGCTTTGCAGGAATAAATATTGTAGTATATTTGCACACCCAAAACGAGGGAGCTAACTGAAAAGTTAGAATTTTAATGGGAGTTTAGCTCAGCTGGTTCAGAGCATCTGCCTTACAAGCAGAGGGTCGGGGGTTCGAATCCCTCAACTCCCACAACAAACGAAGAAAGAAAGTAGAAACCATCGAAAATAACACATTTTCGGTGGTTTTTTGCTTTTAGGGGTGCATATATTGGCACAAGAGCGCATATAGGACAAGGGTTTAGCAGCCGGGACTCAATTGCCAGGGAAATGAGTCCGTCAAAATGTTGATTATGCTATGATTTGCAATACTTTGCATTTGATTTTTTATTGTGTTTCTTTAATCATAACAAATGCAAAGAGCAATATTTAAGGTGCTTTTCTTTGTAAAGCGCATAAAACTACTGCAGGATGTGTCATTAGCTATTTTTTGCAAGAATCACAGTGAATAATAGTTTGAAGATGCGTGGATTTGCTTCGAAAACTTTCCGGGTTGAGGATTTGAAGATTTAAGCGTAAAAATTCATTGAAATGTTTTGGTGAATAGAATAGGGCTTTGTAATTTTACAGCAATTCCGGAGGGGCCGGGTCGTGGGTTTAGGCTGGTTGTTATTTACACGACCTGATTCGCCGGAAGCGGGGTTCATGAAGCAATTGTGCAGCCCTCTATGAATCCTTTTTGGGCTGCTTGCACATATTACTATTAAGGTGTACCGGGAGGCTACAAGCCCGGTAAAAAGAAGAATGAGAGCCATGATGGATGCTGATAAGGCGTTCGGATGGCTCTTTTGGCGTTTTTGTGATTGTGGTTTTAAAATTCAAGTGTAATAAAGATGTTGAATGGTAAGAATAAATTTGAAGCGGCGATTTCGCAGACTATCGGATATCCAGCTATATGTAGCGAGAAAAACGCCATAGTGTGGCGTTTAGCGGGTAGTTATCGGTCAGTGTAAAAAAGCCGACCCGCAAATGGCACGTTTGGTTTTCCCCGACACTAACAGTATATAAGATATAAAAAAGTAAATTTGACAATTAAAAAATATAAATGGGATTAGACTTTTCAAAAATATTGGTTGTTGGAGTTTCTTCTCGAGCTTTATTCAATCTTGAAGAAGAAGAAAAAATATTCAAAGAAAAAAATGTACGTGGTTTTCGTGAATATCAGTTTGCCAATGAAGATAAATTACTTGAGAAAGGTACAGCCTTTCCTTTAGTAGAAGCATTACTTAAACTCAATAAACACGTTGACACAAAAACACCAATAGTTGAAGTTGTAATTATGTCTAAAAATAGCCCTGAAACTGGGTTAAGGATTCTAAAATCCATAGAGCGCTATGGATTACCTATAACACGATGGGCATTTTCAGCAGGTGAACCACTTGCACCATTTATAAAAGCTTTCAATATTGACTTATTCTTATCAAAAGACGAGAAAGACGTTCAGAAAATAATTGATTCATCAAGTTGTGCAACTGCACTGGTTTATGACCCACCAGAGAACTTAACACCTGAAACCGACAGAGTTAAATTTGCCTTTGATGCAGATGCCGTAGTGTTTTCGGAAGAATCAGAGATCATTTATAAAACACAAAATATTGATGCCTTTCATCAACACGAAAAAGCAAATGAGAATGTCCCTTTAAATGATGGTCCATTCGCTGCTTTATTAAGAAAGTTATCAGATATTCAAGACCAATTGCCAGTTGAAAAGGAATTATCTCCTCTTAGAATTGCGATTGTTACAGCAAGAAATTCACCAAGTCATATGAGAGTAGTTAAAACTTTGAGAAGTTGGAACGTTTACGTTGATGAAGCTTACTTCTTAGGTGGCTGGCCTAAAGCTCCAGTACTTGAAGCTATTGGTACACACATATTTTTCGATGATCAAGACAGACATTTGGTGGATTCTCAAATAAAGGTACCTTGTGGAAAGGTGCTATACAAATCGGATTCAATCTTAAAAACTTTTGAAAAAGAGATGATTGTAAAATCTAAGAACTCAGAAAAAACCGAAAATTAATGAGCCAAGTAAAATCAAAAAAGCGCGTTTCTGATCATGGTGAAGTGTTCACCAATGAGCGTGAAGTGAATGCCATGCTCGATTTGGTGAAACATGAAACGGAACGCATTGATTCCCGTTTTCTGGAGCCGGCTTGTGGCAACGGGAACTTTTTGGCGGAGGTGCTACGCAGAAAACTTGCAGTGGTTGACCAGCGTTATGCTTCAAGTCAAATCGAATGGGAAAAAAATGCCATGACAGCTGTTTCATCTGTTTACGGCGTTGAAATTTTGGAAGACAATGCCGAAGAATGCAGAGAAAGGCTTTTCAATATTTTGACCAAGGCATATTTTGCCAACTTTGGTGTAAATGGAAAAATGGGATATATCGAAAGCATCAGGTACATCCTAAAACGTAACATCCTTTGGGGTGATGCATTGGACTTTACCAATCCTGTGACCAAAAAACCAATCATCTTTTCGGAGTGGAGCTTTGCGCTTGATGATAAGGTGAAAAGAAGAGATTATGTTTTTAGATTTCTGGTAGAACAAACACATCAATTTACCCTTGATTTTAATGATGAAAGCCAGCCTGCAGCCATAGACGAACCTATTCGAGACTTTCCATTGGTTCATTATCTAAAACTTGGACAAAAATGACAGATCAGAATTACAACCCCGATGTACTCTCCTGCCTTGCCAATTTGAGCAATGACGAAGTATTTACGCCACCCAATTTGGTAAACGATATTTTGGATTTGCTCCCTGCCGAGTTGTGGAGCAACCCCGGCGCCAAGTTTTTAGACCCTGTATCGAAAAGTGGTGTGTTTTTGCGTGAAATGGCAAAACGTCTGATGAAAGGTTTGGAAAACCAAATTCCCAACAAGCAGGAACGCATTAACCACATTTTTAGCCAACAATTGTATGGCATTGCCATTACCGATTTAACTGCTATGCTATCTCGCAGAAGCGTGTATTGCTCCAAAACTGCCAATGGGAAATACTCCATTTGCGACACCTTTACTGATGAGCAAGGAAACATTCGCTACAAAAGAATGAAACATACTTGGCAAAGCGGAAAATGCACCTATTGCGGTGCAAGCCAAGAAGTATATGACCGAGAAGATGCCTTGGAAACTTACGCTTACAATTTTATTCACACAGACAATCCTGAAAAAATCTTTAATATGAAGTTTGACGTTATTGTTGGAAATCCACCATATCAATTAAATGATGGTGGTGGCACAGGTTCAAGTGCAAAACCTATATACAATTTATTCATTGACCAATCTAAAAAATTAAAACCGAGATATCTTTCAATGATTATCCCTGCACGTTGGTATTCAGGTGGTAAAGGCTTAGATGAATTCAGAAGTGAAATGCTCAAAGATAAAAGTATTAGAAAGCTTGTTGATTACGCTGATTCTAGAGACTGCTTTCCAGGAGTAGATATTGCAGGTGGTGTTTGTTACTTTTTATGGGACAGGGATAATAAAGGAATTTGTGAAGTTGAAACTAAAAGAAAAGAAGTCGTAATTAAATCAAGTCGATTCCTTGATGAATTTGAGTCTTTTGTTAGAGATAATTTAGCGATAGACATTATTCATAAGGTCAAGAAAAAAAGTACTTCTTTCTTGGATACAATAGTTTCAAGCAGGATGCCTTTTGGCTTAGTTTCAAGTGTTAGACCAGAAAAGAATGGAGACCTTACTTTAATCACAAGTGCAGGGAATGGAAAGATTTCTTCCGCCAAAATAACTAGTGGTAAGGAATTAATTGACAAATGGAAAGTTATGTTGTCCAAAGCTTCAAATGACCATGGGGGCCAACCAGATAAGGAAGGTAAAAGAAGGATTTTTTCACGAATAGAAGTAATGCCCCCGAAAACCGTTTGTACAGAATCATATTTAGTGGTTGGAAATTATAATTCTGAAGGAGAAGCCGAAAATATGGCAAATTTTCTTAGAACGAAATTTTGCAGATTCTTAGTTTCAACGATTCTTCTAACTCAGAATATAACTAAAAGCAAATTCATTTTTGTACCTAATATTTCAATGAAAGAAAAGTGGGATGATGAAAAACTATATGCTAAATATGAATTGAAAGAAAATGAAATTGAATTCATTTCTCAGTTAATACGACCAATGGATTCCAATGAAAGTGATTTATAAACTTCTAAAAAACAAAAATTATGTATCAAGCAGATTTCGGAACAAAGCACCAAATTTCATTCAATTCAGAATCAGAATATTATGAACTTTTAGGGTATCTATCAAAAAGCGATGGTTCAACCATACTTGTTTGGGAAGATAACGACCTTCAAGGTGCTTGGGCAAAAGAAGGGAGAATATTATTCATTGAAGCACAACCAGCATCGCTTAAAGCCAACTTATTACATACTGCAGGAGTTGGTAATATTGTTTCAAGAGTAAATTGTAACGAGTTTGTTTTAAACATTAGAGCAAATAACGGCTTTGTGTTAGGTGAAATACAAAACATACCTCAGATAAGAGCAACGGTTCCCCAACAGTATATCTCTGATTTTGATGCAGGTTTACAACTTTAAAAAAACCGATGGCAAATAGAGAATTTTTCCACCCAGTCCTTCCACCAATCCAACCATTTATGCATATGAGTTGGTGGGGGTTGCAGCGCACAAGGGTTTGCTCAAAATAATAAAACAATCAAAAGTGCTATGAGTAAAAAAGAAGCCATACAAATCTTTGAAGATAAGCAGGTGCGCACCCTTTGGGATGCCGGGGAAGAGCAATGGTATGTTTCAATTGTTGATGTGATTTCGGTTTTAACCGATAGCATTGACCCGAATGCATACTGGCGAAAGCTAAAGCAACGCCTGAAAGCAGAAGGAAATAAAACCGTGACGAATTGTCACGGTTTGAAAATGCTTGCAGCAGATGGTAAAATGCGTATGACCGATGTTGCCGATACGGAGCAACTTTTTCGACTTATTCAATCCATACCTTCTCCCAAGGCAGAACCATTTAAACTATGGTTGGCACAAGTGGCCAGCGAACGATTAGACGAAATGCAAGACCCCGAGTTAAGTATTGACAGGGCTTTGGAACAGTATCTGGCTTTGGGTTATAGCGAAAACTGGATCAATCAGCGCCTGAAAAGTATAGAAATCCGTAAAGAACTCACCAATGAATGGAAAAGCAAGGGGTTGAAAGAAGGTGTACAGTTTGCCTCACTCACTGACATTATCACAAAAACGTGGTCAGGTAAAACCACAAAGGAATACAAGGTTTTCAAGGGATTAAAGAAAGAGAATCTCCGTGACAACATGACCAATACGGAACTGATTTTAAATATGCTTGCTGAGGCATCAACCAAAGACATTTCACAAGCAACCAACCCGAAAGATTTTAATGAAAGCAAAATAGTAGCCCGGCAAGGTGGCCATGTTGCTCATGTGGCATTGAAAGAATTGGAATCAAAAACAGGAAAAAAGGTTGTCAGTCAGCTTAATGCAAAGTCGGTTCTTGGAATAGATAAACCCAAAAAGCAAAAGGATGAGTAAAAAAGAATTTTTTCCGCCCCGACCGGCCACCAATCCAACCATCTATGCTTATGAGTTGGTGGGTGTGGCAACGCACAAGGGTTTGCTCAAAATCGGCTATACCGACCGAGATGCGCAAAAGCGTATCAAGGAGCAGTTAGGCACGGCAGCCATTCAATACAAAATTGTATTTGAAGAATCTGCCATGAGACATGACGGAAGCTCGTTTACCGATCACGATATACACCGCCATCTGCGCAAGCATGGTTTTGCCAACCCTGAGGGCGAATGGTTTAAATGCACCTTAAACGATTTGCGCAAAGCCATTTGGGAAATCAAAACAGGTGAACGCACAGAAGCTAACCGAACGCTTACTTTTGATATGCGACCCGAACAGGAAGCAGCCGTAAACAAATGCATTGCTTATTTCAAGAGTTTTAAAAGAGAGAATAAAGACAGGACACCCCACTTCTTATGGAACGCCAAGATGCGTTTCGGGAAAACCTTTGCCAGCTATCAGTTGGCAAAAAAAATGGGTTGGACAAAACTGTTGGTACTCACATTCAAGCCAGCCGTGCAAAGCGCATGGGACGAAGATTTGATGACCCATGTTGATTTTGAAGGCTGGCAGTTTATTTCCCGAAATGGTCTGAGTTTTGAATCAGCCAATCCGAAAAAACCGATCGTCTGCTTCGGTTCGTTCCAGGACTATTTAGGTAAGAATGAAGCCGGTGGCATCAAAGCAAAAAACGAATGGGTACATGCCACACAATGGGATTGTGTCATATTTGACGAATATCACTACGGTGCCTGGAGAGAAAATGCCAAAGAACTTTTTGAAGCAGAAGGCAAAAAAGAATTGGAATTCGGCGAAGGTGAAGGCATAGCGTATTTTGACGAAGAATCAATGCCCATTACCACCAACCACTATTTGTATTTATCGGGAACGCCATTTCGCGCCATAGCATCCGGTGAATTTATCGAGGAGCAGATATTTAACTGGACCTATTCAGACGAGCAAAGAGCCAAAGCAGATTGGGACAATACCAAAGGAAACAATCCGTATGCTTCTTTACCTCGAATGGTCATGATGACCTATCAGCTGCCTGATTCCATCAGTCAAATCGCTACGTTGGGCGAGTTTGACGGTTTTGATTTGAATGTTTTCTTTTCGGCAGAAAACGATGGTTCAAAGGCACGATTTAAATTTGAAGATGAAGTTCAAAAGTGGCTTGACCTCATTCGGGGTTCATTCAGTGAAACAACGGTTGACAACCTGAAACTGGGGGCAAAAAAACCACCCCTTCCATTTTCTCATGCCCCATTGTTGAATGTTTTGAATCATACCTTTTGGTTTTTGCCATCAGTAGCAAGTTGTCACGCAATGGCAAATTTGCTCAGGCAGCGGCAGAATAAATTTTATCACGATTACACCGTCGTAGTTGCAGCAGGCACACAAGCAGGTATCGGCGTTCAAGCTTTGCCACCGGTTTTTGACGCTATGACAGACAACCCCCTGGAATCCAAAACCATCACACTTTCCTGTGGGAAGCTGACTACAGGTGTTTCAGTAAAGCCCTGGACTGGCATTTTTATGTTGCGCAATTCATCCAGTCCGGAAACCTATTTTCAGGCTGCTTTCAGGGTGCAAACCCCTTGGGTGATCAAAAACCCTGACAGTAAATCACCCAATAAAGAAGATATACTTAAAGAAGAATGCTATGTCTTCGACTTTGCACCCAACAGGGCATTGCGTCAAATTGCCGATTATGCCTGCCGGCTGAATGTTAATGAATCGAATCCTGAGAAAAACGTTGAAGATTTTATTAACTTTCTTCCGGTATTGGCTTATGACGGAAGTTCGATGAAGCAAATTGATGCAGCAGGAATACTTGACCTTGCCATGAGTGGTACCACTGCCACACTCTTAGCGAGGCGCTGGGAAAGTGCTTTGCTTGTAAATGTTGACAACAATACGCTTGCCCGGTTGATGTCGAACAAGGAGGCTATGCAGGCTTTGATGAACATTGAAGGCTTTAGAAATCTCAATCAGGATATCGAAACTATCATCAATAAATCAGAAGCTGTAAAGAAAGCTAAGAAGGAAGCCAACGACAGGAAGCTAAGCAAGAAAGAAAAAAAAGAGCTTACTGACGAGGAAAAAGAATACAAAAGCCTAAGGAAGCAGATACAGGAAAAGCTCATAAAGTTTGCTACGCGCGTTCCTGTTTTCATGTATCTGACTGACTACCGCGAAAGAAGCCTGAGGGATGTAATCACTCAATTAGAGCCCGGTCTTTTTAAAAAAGTAACAGGTCTCGCTGTGAAAGACTTTGAGTTATTGGTGAGCCTTGGCTTATTCAATTCAGCTCTCATGAATGATGCGGTTTATAAGTTCAAGCGTTACGAAGATGCGAGCCTGGAATATACCGGCATAAATAAACACGAGGGAGAATCAATCGGGTTGTATGACACCGTGTTAAGCCGGAACGATTATGAGATGAGTTTTGTGAATGAGCCTTAGAAATGATCAGAAACAAGTAATGAATTATTAAAAGTTATGTTATTATGAAAATTAGCCAAATTATTGACAAGATTGATGAAAAACAATTATTCGTTCCTGCATTTCAAAGGGAGTATGTTTGGAAACGTCAAAATGCAAAAGACCTGATTAATTCGTTAATAAAAGATTATCCGACAGGCACAATGCTGGTTTGGGATACTAATAATCCTCCGGAACTAAAAGGTAAACATAAATATGACGAGCGACAAGGTACGGTAAAGTTGATACTAGACGGGCAACAAAGGATCACGACTCTTTACATGCTATTAACAGGAAACATTCCTCCCTATTATAAACAAGAGGAAATCATACAGGATCCCAGGAGTTTGCACGTAAATGTAGAAACATTGTATCTGGAATATTTTAGAAAGAGCACCATGGAAAACAATCCAATCTGGGCAAAACTAACTGATATTTTTATGGGAAAAGTCAGGTTGAGGGATATTGTAGAGGGAATCGAGAAACAAAATGGTGGTGAGCGAATATCAAGGAAACATGAATTTGAAATTGAGGAGAATTTATTGGCAATTCAAAAGATAAAGGACAGAGAATTTGTCGAGCAAATCATCCCAACCAAAGCTACTATTAAGGAGGCTATTGATATTTTTTATATAGTTAATGCCAGTGGTGTTAATCTGACAGATGCAGAACTTGCTTTAGCTCAGATTTCCGGTTATTGGCCTGTTGCCAGAGACAGCATCAAACAAAAGTTGACAGCTTTAGAATCAAAAGGTTGGGTTTTTAGTCTGGACTTCATGGTTTATGTTCTTTTGGGTGTTATGCATAATGTGGGGTCGAAGATGGAGAGGTTACATACGGACGATAATTTTCCTAAAATCGTTGAGGTTTGGGAGAAGCTTGAAAATGATACATTAGACTATGTTTTTAGTGTATTGCGAAGCAATGCATATATTGATCACACGAAAGAAATCAATTCAGTTTATGCACTTGTTCCAATAATCGTTTATGCCTTCAACAAAGGAAAAACTAAGATGTCACAAATTGAAATTAATAAAGCTGTTAAGTGGTTTTATTATTCTCAGATCAGAACAAGATATGTGAGCCAGCTTCCTCAGAAGCTCGACAGAGACTTAAAAGTAATTGTAAATGACGATAATCCATTTGATAAGCTTATTGCAGTCATTGAGTCAGAGAGGAAGTTAGAAATTGATAAAGATGAATTCGTAGGGATAGGTGTCAGTCATCCTTTATGGGGCCTTATGAAGTGGTATTTTAAAAGCAAGGGTGCAAAGTGCTTGAGTACAGGAATATCAATTAGTAAAACAATGGGAAAAAGATATGAGCTTGAGTATGATCATATATTTCCATACAGTGTTTTAAGTGGGTCAGGCTATGATATAAACAATCGGTTAAAGTATTCATATGCACAAGAAATCACAAACCGCGCTATTTTGACCTCTTTAAGTAATAGGACAAAATCGGCGATGATGGCTGAAGGATATCTTAAAGAGGTAAAGCAGAAATTCCCGGACAGTTTGAAACTGCAATGTATTCCTGACGATGAAATGCTTTGGAAACTGGAAAACTTTGAGCTCTTTTTAGAGAATCGAAGAAAACTGTTAGCCAGTGAATTAAATGATTTTCTAAACAATCTGACAGATTCAAAGGTTGATGATGTTAATGTTGATGTGTATGATATGATACATGCCGGTGAGAATCATTATGTTGAATTGAAATCCACTTTGCGGTATGATATGAAAACCAATCAGGTGAATAAAGAGTTGGAACAGGTTATTCTCAAAACAATTGCCGCATTTAGCAATGGCAGGGGTGGTACATTGATAATTGGTGTTACGGACGACCTTGAAATTATAGGTCTTGAAAATGATTATGATACGCTTTCTGAAGGAAATAAGGATACCTTCGAGCTTCATCTGAGAAACCTCGTTAATACCTCTTATGGTGTGGGGTTTGCAGCTAATAACCTTACAATAACTTTTCCTGTTATTGATGATGTTGAAATCTGTGTAATAGAAATTAAACAAGGGCTAAAGCCAGTTTACACGAATGTTATTGATAAGTATGGAATAAAATCAGAGAAGTTTTATGTTAGAAGTGGAAATTCAAGCCCTGCTCTCCCAACGAGTGAAGTGGCAAGCTACATCAGATCACGTTTTGATGTCTTTTCTTAACGATTCATTGTTGATGGTTTCCTAAATCATGTAGTGCTTTGGTTAAATTTGGTATGTCATTTTTCGAATAAACTTATGAAAGATTTCGAATTTTCACTTCAAACTAGCTTGTCAATTGTCTTAAAAACCAAATCACCTCTCAACAAACACCAACTGCTGGCGCTACTGAAGGAAGGCGGCGTTCATGGGATTACCACATCAGACATTAACCGGGTGCTTTATAGCAACAGGCATGTATTTGCCCATGATGGACAGTCGCTTCCGATGTGGCGGCTTAAAAATGGAAGCCTGGTGTTCAATGACTTGCAGTCTATGTTTACCCGAATTAAGGTCAATCTGCAGTTATACAAAGGACATCAACCCAGAGAATGGCAGCTCGAGGCCGTGAATAACTGGATTGCGCAGGGAAGAAGAGGGGTGGTGGAAGCAGTTACCGGTACAGGGAAAAGCATCGTCGGAATGCTGGCGGCAGCTGATGCTTTAGCCAGAGGATTAAAAGTGTTGATTATTGTACCGGGAATAGAGCTTCAGCGGCAGTGGACAGCGCTTATAGATAGAAATCTGCCATCGGTGAATGCCGGTGGGTTTGGCAATGGTTTGAATGACAGTTTTTATGGGGTAGATGTGATGGTTTCAACCATTCAATCAGCAAGCAAGTATCAAATGCTTCCGGATGAATTTCAGGGTCTGCTGATTGCCGATGAAGTGCACGGTTATGGCACAGCGCATTATGCCCGGGCATTCGAGTCGCATTTTGCCGAAAGACTTGGTATGACGGCAACATTTGAAAGGTTGGACAATGGGCTCGATCTGTATGTGACTCCATTTTTTGCCCCCGATGAGACAGATGGAAAATCGAAAACTGTGATTGCAGGTTGTGACTACGCCAGGGGATTACATGACAATATTCTGGCACCTTTCAGAGTGGGATTGATTGGGGTTTCGTTTACCGATGCAGAAGCGGAACGGTATGAACAATTGGAAAAATCATTGAGAAAAAAACGGATGGATTTGATTCACTTTTATAAATGTGTACCGGAACCATTCGGAGAGTTTATTCGTGACGTTCAGAGGCTTAGTGAAGGTGGTCAGAATAATCATTATGCGACGATGTGTGCCAGAAGCTATCTTCAGCACTTTAAAGAAAGAAAAGATTTGCTTGCAAACTGTCAGTACAAGACCCGCTCATTTCGGCATTTTATACCTATGATAAATAGTAAGGATGTTCAATGTCTGGTTTTTACCAGTTTTATCGAGACAGCCAAAGAGCTTGCCAATATGCTCAACAAGGAACATGTGCCAGCAGTTGCCTTTACCAGCGAACTGACAAAAGAGGAGCGAAAAGTATCCATGCAGGCATTTAAAGGTGGTGGTATCAAGGCTCTTGTAGCACCAAAAGTACGTAACCCTTCGGCCACGGGCATTC
>DISP01000184.1 GCA_002421995.1 Bacteroidales bacterium UBA6207
CAATGATTTCAAAGAAATCAGCAAACTCTACTTCAGGCATGGCGAATGGCCCGGCAATATGCGTGTTGAGCTACAGAATGGTGAAGCGTTTCAGTTGAAGAAATTTCATGCCAACTACCTCATTCCCTTTCACATCGTGAAAAACAGCCTGATCTGCACCGACCTCACCAATGAGTTCACTGATGTGTCGGGTGGCGATGCCTGGGCGCCTGTGTATGAGGAGCGTGGAAAAGGTTTTTCGATGGTTTTTGCCCGTTCGGCAAAAGGCGAAAGCCTCATCAGAACCATGGAGGCAGAGGGCTGGCTCAGCCTGAGCGATCTTGATCAGGAAACTGCTATTGCCATGCACTCCCATGGCTATGACCTCAAAAAAAGAGGTGCTTTCATCCGGATGAAATTCATGCGGCTGCTTGGAATGAAAACGCCTGACTATGGCTATGTCATCAGCGGTTTTGGCTTTTCGCGCTACCTCATGGAGCTGATTATTGACATTTTGTTTTTGCTGCTCGGCACCCCTGTTGCCAGATGGATGGTTGAACAACTTCCGCTTGAACTGGTTGGAAATCTTTTCGAAAAAAGCAGAAATATCTGGAAAAAATCTACAAAAAACATCAAACGACAGCAATTGTGAGCAACAACGCGCAAATCAAACATCCCAAAGCCGGACCGATGAAGCGGCTTTTTAGCTTGCTGCGCCTGTTTGGCATTGTACTTTTTGTGGTCATCATGTTTCGTGTTGATTTTCCGAAACTCCTCGAACAATTGTCGCAGGCATCACCCGGATTCTTGTTCATAGGTTTCCTTTTCCAATTAATAGTACTGATAACCAAGGGAATACGATGGCATTTGATGAACGATGGCGGAAAAGGAAAACAAGCCTGGCGACAGAGTCTCGGACGCTTTTATGAAAGCTATGCCATTGGAGTTGTAACACCGGCGCGAATGGGAGAGTTGCTCAAAGCCGGTCATGAAGAAGGCGCAGGCAATATGCTTGCTACCGGCATCAGGGTGGTGGCCGAGCGCGGTCTCGACATCGGTGTTTTTGTCATTCTCGCAGCTTTGTCTGTTTTTGGAGGCAACTACATCGGTATGAATGTGATATACACATCGCTGATTCTATTTGCCGGTTTCGCCTCACTTACGGTTTCGATGCTTTTGTTGGCCTCTGAAAAATTCAATGCATTGCTTAATGCGTTTTTCCAACCATTGCCTTCAAGATTCAGCAACACCCGCATAGCGTTTAAAGGTTATCAACCACACATTTCGGCCGGCATCATCCTGCTCAGCCTGTTTTCCAATATCAGTTATTTCGTTTCCTGCTATTTTCTTGCGCTTGCCATCGGTTTGGAAGCCGGGTTCATCTGGACTTCCGGCGCAGTGGCTGTTTCGGGGCTGTTGAACATGCTGCCTGTAACGATCATGGGTGTTGGCACGCGCGAGCTTACATTTTTATATGTTTTTCGCAGTTTTCCGCAGGCTTTGGCACTTTCGTTTTCCTTTTTGGTGATGCTGGTGGCCCAGATGGGAGGCGGCTTGGTTTCGCTCGTTGCCGGACAACTGCTTTTACATTCAAAAACCGAAAATAAACATGTCTAAAACCTTGATTATCACCGGATCCAATGGCTATCTCGGGCACTACACCGTGATGGAAGCCCTCAAACAAGGCTACGAAGTGGTGGCTTGCTATTATCCGCATTTTGCTTCGGTGCGCATCGAACACCCCATGGTGAGCTATGTTGAAACCGACATCACAGATACTGCTGCTGAACAGAAAGCACTGAGCGCGGCCGTAGAAAACAAAGAGGTGACAGCCATCATCCATGCGGCAGCTCTGTTGGGCAGCTCTGACTTTGCTGCCAACGAAAAAGTGAATTCAACAGGCGTTTTGAACATGATGGAGTTTGCCCGCCTGCACGGAATAAAGCGCTTTGTTTATGTGAGCAGCGTGGTGGTTCTCAAACAAATAAAAGGCCCGTACGGCATCACGAAGCTCCGGGGTCAGGAATTGCTGACGGCTTCTGACTTAGATTATACAGTTTTTATTCCGGCGCTCATCATGGGCCCGGAAAGCCTGGGCTTGAACAGGGTTTTGAAAAACGTGTTCCGTTTTCCGGTTTTTGTACCATTGATAGGAAAGGGACAAGAAACGCAACACCCTGTCTATGTGAAAGATTTTGCCCGGGCGATGGTGGCCTCGGTTTCTATCGAAAAAACCAGACGTAAGGTTTATCAGATAGCAGGCGATCGCGTTATTGCCTTCAGGGAATTCATCGCATTGATTCTTCAACATTACAAAAAGCATCGTATTTTTGTGCCGGTACCTGTTTTTTTGGCCAAAGGACTTGGAATGTTGTTTCAGAAAACCCAGAAAGTGCCGTTGTTTACTGCCGAACATGTGAAAGGAATTCTTCAGGATTCTAATTTGGACATCAAGTTGTTGCAGGATGACACTGGCTATGTTCCCACACCTTTTGAGCAGGCATTGAAGGAGTCGCTCTCGCACATTGGCAACAACTGGAACGCGATGCTCAAGGCCAGAGAAGAACGTGTGATCAAAATGTAAGACTTGATTGAAGACAAAAGAATGAACCCTCTCGTTGAAAAACTAAAGACCATTCAGGGGCGCGTATGTTACCTGCGAAGCCGTGTCGGCCCGTCGTTGCTGGTTATTATGCTGCTTACTGTGGCCGTTATCTGGACCAACTTCAACAACCATCTCTGGAAAGAAAAACATGGTGTGGTGATACACGATGTGGTGGGCTATTACAGCTACCTGCCCGCAGCCATTATCCAGCAAGATTTGAAGTTCGACTTTGTTGTTAAACAACCTGAGCACTATTTTGGCCACGTCATCAGACTGCGCACACCCGATGGTGGTGTTTACCAGAAAATGACCATGGGTCTGGCATTTCTTTACCTTCCTTTTTTTCTCATCGGGCATGTGCAGGCACTCATCACGGGCGTTCCGGCAACAGGTGTAACCGAGCCTTATTTGTTTTGGCTGGTTTTTAGTTCCATGTTTTACGGCATGGCCGGACTGCTGCTTTTGCGAAAAATTCTGAAGAAGTTTTTTTCGGAGAAACTTACTGCCTTTGTGCTGCTTGTAGTGACTGCAGGAACCAATTTATTTTTCTACCTCACGCTCGAAGCGGCCATGTCGCATGCCTACAATTTCTTTCTCTTTATCCTTTTTGTTTGGCTCACAATGCGGTGGTATGAACGCAAAAACTTCAAAACCAGCATTTTTCTCGGTCTCAACTTTGGTCTTATCGGATTGATCCGGCCAACAAACGGCCTCATTGTCTTGTTTTTTCTGCTCTATAATATTCGCTCTTTCAGCGATATTGGGGCAAGAATTCAACTTTTTTTATCCCAATGGAAAAACATCCTGCTCATCATCATAATGGCATTTTTGGTGGTGCTGCCCCAGTTGGTTTTCTGGAAGGTGAACACCGGAAGCTGGTTTTATTATACCTATGGAGAGGAAGGTTTCTTTTTCAACAACCCACAGATTTTCAGGGGATTGTTTAGCTACCGCAAAGGCTGGCTGCTCTACACCCCATTGATGTTTTTCGGTTTGATCGGTATTTTCAGCCTTAGAAAAAAAGCAGAAGCCTTTTTTATTCCTGTATTGGTGTTTATGGTTTTCAACATTTATATCATTTACAGTTGGTGGGACTGGACCTACGGAGGAAGTTTCGGCTCGCGTCCGATGATTGACTCTTACGGACTGATGGCGCTAAGTATTGCCGCCTTTACCGATCGCGTTTTTGACAGAAAAAAGCTTTTTGGCATAATCCTGCAAGTGGTGATGGTGCTGCTGATGGCTTTCAACATATTTCAGATGTTGCAGTACAAATATGCTACCATTCACTACGCCCACATGACCAAAGAAGCCTACTGGCATGGATTTGGAAAGCTGCGTGCCGATTCGGAGTTCTACGATCTGCTCGAACCCATGGACTATCCCGCTCTAAAGAAAGGGATTTACAGAACCAAGCCCAACCTGCGGTCAACCATTGGCCCTGACGCAGTGAACGATTTTGAAAGCCTGAGTGCCGATTCAAACCTCTACTACTCGCCCGACCAGCGCTACAAATTTATCAGCTTCAGAAGCCAAAGCACGGCAGAGGCCTTCAGCGGCAAACATGCAGCACTGCTAACGGCCGACAAAGCCTTTACTTCGGGTATTGATTTTCTGGTGAAACCGGGCCAGAAATACCATATCACTGTGTGGAAAAAACCAGCCAACGCCAACGCTGCACTGGCTTTTTTATCAGCCGACACTAAGTTTTTTTATGAGCTGAACAGTGTGCCCGACACCATCAACGCCCAGGGATGGGGGCGGCTTAGTATCGTGAAAACCATTCCCGATTTCTACGACAATTGGTGCAAGGTCTATGTGTGGAACAAAGGACAAGACAGTGTTTTCTTCGATGATCTTCGCATACGCAAGCTCGAATGATGGATAGTAAACCATTCTGAATCAACATTCTAATCTGTCAAGAACCACAAAATAGTGCGCCACCTGCTTCATCATTACATATTTTTGTGTTGAGTCCTTTGCGTTATTTACCCAGTTTAATACCAATTCCCACGTTCATATTCAGCGTGTTCCAATTGCTTCCACTGATTTTATCTGACAGGTCGTAGCTAAGTTTAACATCTAAAAACACCCTGTCGTTTAACCACCACGAAAGCCCTGCTTCGGGAGCAAGGTAAAAGTCGGGGCTGCTAAATTTTGTAATAGAAGACTCATCTCCATATTTGTGAAAACTGTAACGAAGCCCCGAGGAAATCCCGATGAAGGGTTTGAGTTTCTTTTCGCCGAAATACTTTCGCAACTCTGGCGTCAGCAGTAATTCGAATCTGGTAGCAGAAAAATTATTTGATTCTATGTTTCTTGAAAAAAGCAAGCTGTTCTCAACACTGATTCCGAGGGCCAGGTTGTCTTTGACAAAATAAAGCGCCCAGGGGTTAAGTGCCATGCTGCCAATGGTTCGTGATGAATTTTTGTTGAGCATGATATTTCCGTTCACTCCTGCGACAATGCTGCCATTTTCGATCTGGGCAAAAGATGCAGTGGCCACAATAAACAGCAGGCCGGCTGCCAGAATTTGTTTTTTCATTTGTAATATGTTTTGGTTAAAAAAGAATGATTTGGCAAAGCTAACTACCATAAGTTGCTGAAAATGTTAATCTAAGCCAATTATTCCCAAGAAGTGTTAATCGCTCTAAATGACTAAAGCGGCTCGAAAACTTTCAACTGCATTTGTTGTAGCACCGCTACTTTCTGATGAGTTAAACGCCGATCTGCAGGGTCATCCTTTAGCTTTCATTATCTTTGCTGCCTCAAACCATCTTATTCATTTCACACATGTCCGACAAAACTGCACAAACCACACATTCCATACATCCCATCCTTGCAGGGCGCTGGAGCCCGAGAGCTTTTGCTGCTGCCGGGGTTGAACCGGAAAAAATGCTGCATCTCTTTGAGTCAGCACGCTGGTCGCCAAGTGCCTCCAACGAGCAGCCCTGGCGTTTTATTATTGGCTTCAAAGGCGATTCAACCCATGAAAAAATATTTTCTACATTGGTCGAATTCAACCGGTTGTGGGCCCATGCTGCACCCGTGCTCCTGTTAGCTATTGCAAAAACAGAAAGCACCAAAAATCCGGGAAAAGAAAACCCTTACGCTCTGTACGACCTTGGTCAGGCGGTGGCCCACCTGGGTTTTCAGGCCGCGGCAGAAGGATTGTTTGTACACCAGATGGGGGGATTCGACTCCGAAAAGGCAGCTGAATTGTTTGTAGTCCCTGCAGAATTTCGTGCTTTCACCGCCATTGCTATTGGTTATCAAGGCGATCCGGAGATGTTGCACCCAAACCTCAAACCGATGGAATATGCAAAGCGCAACAGACAAGCATTGAGCGAAATGCTGTTTTCTGAGAAGTTCGGACAAACGCCCTCGTGGCTTCAACAGGAATAATGAGCTTCCGAATCCGTATTGCAGCTGATTGATTACTTTTGCGCCATTAAACTCCCGCCGGATGAAACCACTCGTTTATTTATTGCTCCTTTTCCCCGGATTTTTGGCCTGCAGCAATGCCGGCAAAAAACCCGCAAACAACACTGCTGCCCCAACAGCCGAAGTGCGCGTTGAAGTCCCTGCTTTTAATGCTGATTCTGCATGGCAATTTGTGGCAAAACAGCTTGCTTTTGGCCCACGGGTGCCGGGACACAAAGCGCACGAAGCCTGCGCCGAATGGATGGCAAACAAAATGAGCAATTGGGCCGACACTGTTTTTGTGCAATCGTTCAGGGCCAGGGCCTACAACAAAACCATTCTTGATGGCAAAAACATCATCTCATCGTTTAACCCAAAGGCAACAAAACGCATTCTGCTTGCAGCGCACTGGGATTCGAGACCATATGCCGATCACGATCCCGACAACACCAAACACCGCACACCTATTGACGGAGCCAATGACGGCGCCAGCGGTGTGGGAGTGCTGATGGAAATCGGCCGATTGATTCACACACAAAAACTGCCTCAAAATATTGGTCTCGACATTGTTTTTTTCGACCTCGAAGACTATGGTCCCCACAACGATGAGCGCAGCAGTGGCGATGACGACTATTGGGCTCTCGGCTCCCAACACTGGTCACGCACACCACACATTCCGGGCTATAAGGCCAACTTTGGCATCCTGCTCGATATGGTTGGTGCCAAAAACGCCGTTTTTCCAAGAGAATACTACTCGCAGCAATATGCCGCCTGGGTGCTCGACAAAGTGTGGCGCACCGCCCAAAACATGGGCTATGACAACTATTTCAGCAACCGTCCCGGAATGCCCATCAATGATGACCATATCGCTGTGAACCAGATTGCCGGCATTCCTATGATTGATATCATCCATCAGGATCCAAACAGCAGCAACGGCACTTTCTACGAACACTGGCACACAAGCAATGATAACCTGGCGCAAATTGACAAAGAAACACTGCGTGTTGTGGGCGAAGTGGTGACACGTGTTGTTTACGAAACAAAATAGCTCTTTTCCAAAACGGCAAAAACCCATCAGACATGACTGCATACAATTTTCACATGCACACCCATTATTCCGACGGGAAGGACGCTCCTGAGGCATATGTGGCACAGGCCCTCAAACAAGGCATGAAAACCATAGGTTTTTCCGACCATTCGCCCCTGCCGTTCGACAACCCTTTTTCGTTGCCACGAAAAAAGCTGAATGAATATGTGCAGCATATCCGGAAACTTCAATCAGAATACAGAGGCCGGCTCGATATCTTTCTTTCGCTGGAGATGGATTATGTGCCGCATATGTCGCAGAATTTTGCCGAACTCAAGGCCGAAGCAGGCCTGGATTATGTGATTGGTTCGGTGCATCTGGTTGGAAGTGCATCGGAGGATAATTTGTGGTTTACCGATGGCCCCGATGTGGCTGTGTATGATGAAGGACTACGGAAATTTTACGCGGGCAATATTCGCAAAGGCGTGAAGGCTTTTTTTGATCAAACCAACGAAATGATTCAAAATGAGGTATTTGATGTAATAGGTCATTTCGATAAGATCAAGATGCACAACCAGGACCGCTATTTCAACGAAGGCGAAAGCTGGTATCGTAATCACATTTTTGAAACACTTGGGCTTATCCGCGAAAAGAACCTCATCGTCGAAATCAATACCCGTGGTATTTATAAAAAACGTTACGACGGCCTTTATCCTTCGGGTTGGGTTTTGAACGAAATGCACCGGATGAACATCCCTGTGATCATTAGCAGCGACGCGCACCATCCCGATGAGCTCACTGCTGAGTTTGCACGCGCCACCGAAGCCCTCATGGCTGCCGGCTACAAAAGCCGTATGGTCTTTCAAAATGGTGAGTGGAACGAAACGGGATGGTGGGATTTATAAGCATTAACTGGATTGCAATCTACAGTAAACATTTTGTGTCACATCGTTGATACCAAAGCTGATGGCATTTCCTGATTTACAATTCTGAAAATTAGAGAGAAACTTCCTTACCTTTACAATCCAAAAAAACCGGCAAATGATCTTTGGTATTGGTACCGACATCATCGAAGTGGCACGCATGGAGCGCCACATCACGAGCAACAGCAGCCTGAAAGAAAAACTTTTCACCGCACGCGAGCAAGCTTATTCCGAAAACAAGGCTACTGTTTTTCAGCATTATGCAGCCCGGTTTGCGGCTAAAGAAGCTTTTTTCAAGGCACTTGGGACAGGCTACCGCTATGGCATGGCCTTTCACGAGATAGAAGTGGTGAACGATGATTTGGGCAAGCCCATCGTTCATTTGCATGGCAAAGTGAAAGAATTTATCGAAAAGGAAGGCATTCAACACATCCATCTGAGTATCTCGCATGTGAAAGAGATGGCGAGTGCTTTTGTGGTGCTGGAGATTTAGCGAACGAAGCGTTGAGGCGAACGAAGCGACTTTAGCGAACGGAGCGAACGAGGCTTTCTGACTTCAAACAAAAGCACTCATTAAAACTGCAGCTCCACCACTACCGGACAATGATCGGAGTGCACTGCTGAAGGCAATATGGCAGCAGCTTTCAGATTGGGAGCCAGATTTTCGGTGAGCATATTGTAATCAATACGCCAGCCTTTGTTGTTGGCCCTGGCATTGGCCCGGTAGCTCCACCAGCTGTAGTGATGCGGCTCTTTTACAAGGTTTCTGAAACTGTCCACATAACCCTGTGCCAGAAACCGGCTCATCCACTCCCGCTCTTCAGGTAAAAACCCACTGACTGTGGCATTGCGCACAGGGTCGTGAATATCGATGGCCTGATGGCAGATGTTGTAATCGCCTGATAACACCAACTGTGGGCGCTCGGTGCGCAAGTGTTTGACATAGTGTTCAAAATCATCAAGCCACTGCATTTTAAAAGCCTGACGTTCGTCGCCGCTGCTGCCCGAAGGATGATAAACCGACACCACCGAAAGATCACCAAAATCGGCCCTGAGAAAACGGCCCTCCTCATCATAAGCAGGCATATTCATGCCATAGACCACTTGATCGGGTTGTTGTTTCGACAAGATGGCAACGCCGCTGTAGCCTTTTTTTTGTGCAGGAAACCAAAAATTCTTGTAGCCCAAAGCCTCAAATTCCATCAGGGGAATCTGGTCGGGTGTGGCTTTAATTTCCTGGAGACAAAGCACATCAGGCGACTCGGAAGCCATCCAGTCAAAAAAACCTTTATTGATTGCAGCCCTGATACCGTTGACGTTGTAGGTGATAATTTTCATAGCAGACGAAATAAAGGCCGAAAATACACAAATCAGCCGAAAAAGAAACATTGATTCAAAAAGAGGCTTGCCCTTGCCGCGGCTGAATTATTGCTTATATTCGCCCGGTAATCTGACCAAAATTTTTATGGCGCTGACGCGTAGCATCTTGAACCGTTTCATGGAGTGGAGAGCCAAACACATCTCCGAAAGGCAATACATTTACCTGCTGAGTGTTGTGGTCGGCGTTCTGGCAGCCATCTCGGCCATCGTCATCAAAAAATC
>DISP01000135.1 GCA_002421995.1 Bacteroidales bacterium UBA6207
AGCGTTTCTTTGTTGTTACAGGAGCCGGAAGCGGATTTGGCCGTGCCATTGCGGAGCGCCTGCTCGATGAAGGCGCGACAGTGCTGGCAGTAGCCCGGACAGAATCAGTTTTACTGTCGTTTCAAAAAATGTTTCCTTCTGACCTGCAAATTATTGCAGGCGACGTCAGCGAGCGTCAAACACAGGAGCGTATTATTGCCGCCTGCAGCAATCGCTTTGTTGATGGTGTGCTTATAAACGCTGGTGGTCCGCCGGCAAAACCTTTCCTTGAAACCTCGCTCGACGATTGGGATACAGCATACAATTTATTACTCCGTTGGAAAGTTTCCTTTTGCCATAAAATAATACCTGTTTTTCAAAAACAAGGTTATGGCAGACTGCTTTTTATTGAAAGTGTGAGTGTGAAGCAAGCTGTTGACCAATTGGTATTAAGTAATTCATTGCGACTTGCTGTGGTAGGATTTGTGAAAAGCCTTGCTAAAGATCTTGCTGATCAGAACATTACGTTAAATATCCTTGCTCCGGGCTATCATGATACTGCTGCCATGAAAAGACTATTCGAACGAAAAGCTTATACAAATAACAGCAGCGTTGATGAAGCGAGGAAGGAGTTGATACATCAAATTCCTGTCGGTCGTCTCGGAAGTGCCGATGAGCTGGCGGTGCTTGCTACATGGTTATTGTCTCCGCTTTCGGGCTTTGTGACCGGACAGACAATTAGTCATGACGGAGGACTTGTACAAGGAAATTTGGGATAAAAAAAGGTAAAGCTTTTTGTGATTACCTCTTTCTGTATTAAATCAGTTTTTCCTGATCCATTCGATAATTTCCTCATCCATCGGATCGGTACGCGGGCTAATAACTTTGACTAGTTTGCCTTCTTTACTTATGAGGTATTTTTGAAAGTTCCAGCTAACCGATGAATCTTCTACACCATTCTTTGATTTTTCAGTAAGCCATTGATAGAGTGGATGCATATCATCGCCCTTGACAGAAATCTTCGACATCATTGGAAAAGAAACACCATATTCCTCAGTGCAAAATGCTTTGATTTGAGCGTCGGAACCGGGCTCTTGCTTTAAAAAATTGTTAGCCGGAAATCCGATTATAACGAAATTGTCGCCTCCATATGTTTGATATAGTTTCTCAAGACGAGCATATTGAGGTGTGAGACCACACTTAGATGCAGTATTTACAACCATGACTTTTTTGCCTTTAAGAGAGGAAAGTGCAAAATCTTTTCCGTCAATATCTTTGACAACAAAATCATAGAAACCATTTTGAGCAATAACACCTAAACTGAACATCATAAATGTAAAAAAGATAAATAACTGTTTCATTGTAAATTTTTTAAACATAACAGTTATTTCACCGATTTGTTTGGAGCTTGTATAGATAAATTGATGCTACTTCTGATTCAATTTGACTAATTTAAGCTCGGTGAAATCAAAATCAGGGTTATCAATAAAAATTTCAAGGTTTTCAACATCGCCGGATCTATTGATGGAAAAGGTTGCAAAACCTGGCGGTAATGAAGGTGCAGCCGGAAAAACGACCTTAAAAGTATTGCTGCGGTAGNNCCCTTGAAAATCAGGAGTTGACATCATGCTTAAATACAATTGATCATTCACCATTCTAACTTCAACACTGTCGTAAATTGAACAGGAATAAAGACCTGTAAAGGCTTCCAAAGGTAGGGAAGCAGGCAATTGCGGGTTCATTTGCGATTCAATTTTTTCACGCTCTTCCTTCGCAGCTTTATCGCCCAGCTCAATCAACTCATGTATTGCGGCACTCCAATCACGTTGATCTGTATTCCCGAGTAAAACATCGAGTGTTTTGTACATCAATGGATAATAGATTGAGGATAAACTGTTTGTAAGGATAACAAACCCAAGATTCATCTCAGGAATTAGTACTGTTTGCGAAATCATACCATCATAGCCTCCGTTGTGGCTTACGATCTTCTTTCCCAGATAATCCATCAGGCTCCAACCCATTCCATAGGCTTTGAAATGGGTGCTCGGAAAAAGTTGCGACGAAGTTTGGCTTATGTCATTGACAGTTTGTGCCTGTTGTAACTCACGAATGCGCTGCGATGAAACAATTTGCTGATTCCCGGCTTTTCCCAGGTTCAGGTTGAACTGCAACCACAATCCCATATCTTTTGCACTGGATATGAGCGATCCCGCCGGCCCGATGTTGTCCCAGGCCAGCCATGGTAACTTTATTAATTCCCCGTTAACATAGGTGTGTGGCTGGGCAACATTACTAATTTCTTTTAAGTCTGAGACGTGCAAAACTGATCGCATCATACCAATCGGTCGCAGTAGCCGTTGCTCAACAAAGTTGTCCCAGCTTTGGTTGGTAAGTTGTGGAATGATTTCACCTGCAGTAAGATACATGATATTCGAATACCCGAAACGTTCCCTGAAACCGTAGGAAGGTTTGAGAAAAGCTGCCTTTCTTATAACCTCTTCACGGGAATAATTGCTCCCATACCAGATCAGATCACCTGAAAATGTTTTCAATCCGCTACGGTGACTGAGCAAATCCTTGATGGTAATATTGTAGCTAACATAAGGGTCGTAGAGCCTAAACCATGATAAATGCTGTTGCACTTTGTCGTCCCACCTAAGTTTTCCTTCGTCAACCAAAATTGCCAATGCTGTCGAAGTGAAGGCTTTGGTGTTGCTTGCTACTGCAAAGAGTGTATTTTCATCCACCTTTGCCGGTTTTTCGACATCACAGACGCCAAATCCCCTGGCAAACAAAATGCTGTCTGCACTTACAATTGCCACTGCCATGCCGGGTACATTCCAGTCAGCAATGGATTTTTGGTAATAGTTTTCGAGCAAAATTAGGTTTTCAACCGAATCTTGAGGTTTTGCGAAAGCAAAGATGAAGAATGAGATAGCGAACAAAATGATCTTTTTCATTTCTAATGAT
>DISP01000055.1 GCA_002421995.1 Bacteroidales bacterium UBA6207
TTATCAACGCGCTGTTTTTCCTCGCGACGATTGCTTTTGAATCGGCATTCCGAATTGACCTTACCAAAATCCTCGGTCTCCACTATTTTGCTGCAAGCGACTTTAAACCTTATCAGTTTGTTAGCTACATGTTTATGCATGGAGGCTTCACGCATATTTTGTTCAACATGTTTGCATTGTGGATGTTTGGCAACAATATTGAGAATGTGTGGGGTGGCAAAAGATTTCTCACCTATTATATGGTAACGGGCATCGGTGCAGGCATCATCTACATGGTTTGGATTCATTTTCAAATGGCGCCAGATCTTAAGTTGATGGAACAGTTTATTTCTTCCTCCAATGTTGTTGATTTGCGTGAGTTGCTCTCCTCACATGTTTTTCGTATTGATTCTAACGCGGGAAGTGTTTGGGAACAGTACCAGATTTTTGAGCGAAACCTGCAAACAATTTCCAACAACCCCGACAATACGCAGGCTCTCCGTCAAGCGGTTGAATTTATTCAATCCTACCGCGAATACTTTATGAATCAATCGGTGGTGGTCGGTGCATCAGGAGCAGTTTTTGGTATTTTGCTGGCTTTCGGCATGATGTTTCCGAACGCCATTATTTACATCTATTTTGCTTTCCCATTGAAAGCCAAGTATTTTGTGATTATTTACGGTCTTTTCGAACTCTTCGAAGGTGTAATGAACCGACCCGGCAACAATATTGCACACTTTGCGCACCTTGGTGGCATGTTTTTTGGTTATTTCCTGATTCTTTACTGGCGTAAAAAAGGCGAACTATATTAAAAGACCATGTACGCGAACCATTCAACCGGATTTCTTGATCAGGCAAAGCTGTTTTTCGGGAAAAAATCAGCATTGCCAAGGCTAATCCTCATCAATGTTGTCATCTTTGTGGTTGGCTACCTGGTTCATCTTGTTTTATGGCTCTACAAAGCCGATGGCGGAACCGGAATACCCATGCTAACCGATTGGCTGGCAGTTCCATCATCACTTGATAGGTTATGGCTGAAGCCATGGACGCTGTTCACCTATATGTTTTTCCACGAGGATTTTTTCCACCTGTTATTCAACATGATCACACTCTATTTCGGTGGCACTATCTTTTTAAGGTACCTCAACGAGCGTCAGCTCATTTGGACTTATCTAACCGGAGGTCTGGCAGGTGCAGTATTTTATATTGTTGCATACAATTTTTTTCCTGTTTTTCTTGAGGCCAATCCTTTTGCCATTGCACTCGGAGCTTCGGCTTCTGTTCTCTCGGTGATGATTGCTGTGGCCACCTATGTGCCACGTTATAAGGTTAATCTGCTATTTCTGGGGCCTGTCCGCCTACAATATCTGGCGGTCTTTTTTATCTTGCTGGATATATTCAGCATAAAAAGCGACAACCCGGGCGGACACATCGCCCATCTTGGCGGCGCTGCCTGGGGAATCCTTTATGCTTTTGTTTTAAGAAACGGCAAAGATTTGTACCCCTCGTTCAGCAGAAAAAGACTGAGGGTGAAACATTCAAAAAGCACGGGTGAAAGAAAAGGCAGGCCGCTGACGGATGATGAATACAACAAGAAAAAACGGGAAGAACAGCAGCAGATTGATCAAATACTCGACAAAATTTCACGATCGGGTTACGATAGTCTGACCGAAAAAGAGAAAGCCATCCTGTTTAGCAATTCGAGAAAATGAAACCAGGGAAAAGCGCGGCAAAGATATGGAATTACATCCGCAGAGGATTTCTGGTGCTGGTGAATCCAGCAGCTTTTGTCACGTCCTTGCTTTTTGCCACGGCTGCTGCGGCAGGTTTGTTTAACCCGTCCACAAATGAAATCCCCGCTATTGTGGGTCTTTTCTTTCCGGTTCTTTTTGTTGGGATGCTCTTTTTTTCTGCCATCCTGATTATGCTTCGCAGCAAGCTGATCTATTTTATGCTGCTCGTATTGCTGTTTTCAATCCCTGTCAGCCTTCGATTTATTGGATTGAACACAGGTGGTTCAGGCGGGAATCTGAAAATTTTTACTTACAACGTCCATGGCTTCAGAGGTATTGATAAGAAAATAAATGGCGCGGCAACACATAAAGCCATCGCTGCATTCATCCAAAAGCAGTCACCCGATATTGTTTGTATTCAGGAATTCAGGTCATGGTCAGGACAGATTGAAGCCGATGTCCGAGAATATGCTTCAAGTGTAGGACTGCCACATTCACACTTTGCCGGTTATTGGAAAAAAGGTGGTGTGCAGTCGGACGGATACCTCATTCTCAGCAGGTTTCCAATCGTCAACCGAGGTTCCATCCCTTCGTTAACAAAACGTCAAATTGGCGCATTTGCCGATATAAGCACCGGCGAAAACAAGACAATCCGTGTTGCAGCCATTCATTTAATTTCATTTTCTTTAGGCCAGCAAGAAATTGAAGCCTTTGGTGAAGCGGCCTCATTCGAAATGGAATTAATCAAAAAGCATGGCAAATCCTTGTTCGGAAAACTTCGCAATTCATTCAATATCAGGTCTTCAGAAATAAGAGATTTGACTGACTTTCTTGATCAATGCGAAATTCCGCTCGTTGTTTGCGGTGATTTTAATGATACCCCGACTTCATTCACCTATAGCAGTATGACCAAGAAAGGTTATGTTGACTGTTTCAGGCAAGCCGGCTTTGGTCTTGGTGCAACCTACGCCGGAAACCTGCCCTGGCTGCGTATTGATTACTGTTTTGTTTCGCCTCTGATCAAAGCACGAAAGGCCGAAGTGCACCACCTGCCCTACTCTGACCACTTTCCGCTACAAATTACCATCGAAAATCCTTAATTATCATGAAACTGAATCTCGTATCGGATTTTCAACCAACAGGCGACCAACCAGAAGCCATCAAACAACTGGTAGAGGGTCTTGATAGAGGCGACCATGCCCAAACCCTGCTAGGTGTTACCGGTTCAGGCAAAACCTTCACCATCGCAAACACCCTGGCAAGGGTCAACCGGCCGGCACTCGTGCTAAGCCACAACAAAACCCTCGCTGCCCAGCTTTACGGTGAGTTTAAACAGTTTTTTCCTGACAATGCAGTAGAATATTTTGTTTCATACTACGATTATTATCAGCCGGAGGCTTTTATACCTACAACAAACACCTATATCGAAAAGGACCTTTCAATCAACGATGAAATTGAAAAACTGCGTCTCAGCACCACTTCCTCCTTGCTGTCAGGACGTAGAGATATCATTGTAGTTTCCTCAGTATCTTGTCTTTACGGGATTGGAAATCCTGACGATTTCACCAACAATATGATTCACCTCAAAAAAGGGATGGTTATCTCGCGCAACTACCTGCTTCAGTTATTGGTTAACGCGCTTTACAGCCGGACTGTAACTGATCCCGGCCGTGGTCAGTTCAGGGTCAAAGGTGATATTCTCGATGTTTTTCCGGCATACCTCGACAGTGGTTTTCGTTTTTTCTTCTGGGGCGATGAAATCGAAAACATCGAACGCTTTGAGGCACAGAGTGGTAAACGCATCGAAAACTTAGATGAAGTTACCCTCTATCCTGCCAACATCTTTGTTACCTCGCCAGACACAATGAAATCGGCCCTCGTTAACATTCAACAGGATATGTTCAGACAGGTGGCTTATTTCAAAGAAATTGGTCGCCACGAAGAAGCCAAACGCCTCGAAGACCGCGTTACCTACGACATTGAGATGATGCGTGAGCTGGGCTATTGCAGTGGAATCGAAAACTATTCGCTCTATTTTGATGGCCGCAAGCCGGGGTCGCGACCGTTTTGCCTGCTTGATTATTTTCCCGACGACTATATCACCATCATTGACGAAAGCCATGTTACTGTTCCTCAGATCAGGGCGATGTATGGTGGCGACCGCTCGCGCAAGCAAACCCTTGTGGAATATGGTTTCAGGCTTCCGGCAGCTCTCGACAACAGACCACTGAAATTTGATGAGTTCGAAGCCCTGAGCAGCCAAATAATTTTTGTGAGTGCCACTCCTGCCGATTATGAGCTTCAAAAGTCGGAAGGAATTGTTGTTGAACAACTTATAAGACCGACAGGTTTGCTTGATCCCGTTATTGAAGTGCGCCCGTCAGGCAATCAGATTGATGATTTACTCGACGAGATAAGTAAAACCATTGCCTCGGGAGCACGCGCACTTGTGACAACACTCACCAAACGCATGGCCGAAGAGCTCACCAAATACCTTCACAGGATTGACATCAAAAGCCGCTACATCCATTCGGATGTTGACACGCTTGAGCGCGTGGAGATCATGCGTGGCTTGCGTTTGGGCGAGTTCGACGTGCTTGTCGGGGTGAATCTCTTGCGCGAAGGTCTCGATCTGCCCGAAGTGAGTCTTGTGGCCATTCTTGATGCCGACAAGGAAGGATTTTTGCGTTCGGAAAAATCACTGACGCAGACTGCAGGCCGGGCAGCACGCAATTCGGAAAGCAAAGTAATCATGTATGCCGACACCATCACCGGCTCAATGCAGCGTACGATTGATGAAACTTTACGCCGCAGGGAAATTCAGATTAATTACAATACGCTTCATGGCATCACTCCAACCACCATCCGAAAGTCAATGTCGTCAATCCTGGGTCAAAGCGCCGTCGTTGATGTGGCCGCCGAAGGACACAAAGCCTATCCCGAACCTTCACAACCCACCATCGCAGCCGATCCGGTGGTGGCCTATATGTCAAAAGAAGCACTGGCTAAAGCCATTCAAAAAAACAAACGTGCCATGCAGGATGCTGTCAAAGAACTCGATTTCATTGAAGCGGCCCGCCTGCGCGACGAAATAGCTGCATTTGAGAAACTGCTGACAGAGCGTGAGTGAAACCTTAAAGCCTGATCGTCCCCTCGCCTATCGGGATTGCAATCCGAATGCCGGTGTTTGTGTAATTTCCGCCTTCAAAGCCCGTGAAGACTTCTGCATTGAACAGCAAAAACACTTGCTGCAGGCCATAGCCAATCTCAATCCAGGGCTTCTGTCCTCCTGCTGCCAGATGATTCACAAAAAGTGATTCTCTCATCAGGCTTCCAGCCAAAAAAGGCAATCGTTTGACTAAAATCCTGCCATGCTCGTAGCGCAAATGGGTTTCGATACAGGGTTTTGTCGTGCTGCGCCCGTAAATTTCCAAACCCCGAAAAGCATCCGGTCGCGGATAAGGTCCAACATGGGTTGAAATCACGTTAAAGTGCTTGTAATCTGCAAAATGAACCGGATCGTCTCCAAAAAAGAAGCCGGCATTGACAAGGTATTCAAAACGACCCCACAGGCGGGAGTCGAATGATTGTTTTACGGAAAACTCGAGCCGATGCGTGTTTGCCGTCGCAGTCCTGGCATCGGCATGGGTCATCGTCCAGTCTAAACCAAAGGTAGGAAATGCTGAATGCGCAGTCATTTTTCGACCCTTTACAATGCGGTAATACTGCATTGGTGTGAATTTCAGCTGGAGTCCAAATATAACTGCATTGGCATTGTCAGCTAAACTACTGTCGTTAAGTATTTTATCCGGAATATTCGATGTAAAGCCGCGCGCATAGGGGTTGGTGAGAAAGAAATGGCTGGTGTTATACAGCTTGCTTCGTTGCGCCCATTCAACACCGGTTTTCAGCTCAAAACCGTTAACCGGGTCTATCTGAAACGCTGCTTTCAAAAAGTCCTTTTCATAAAGTTTCCTGAGGTTTGTTTTGAAGAACAAGCTGTTAATGGTGTTAATAAAAGGCGCTACCCCGCCGGAATGGTTAAAATCATCAGTAATCCGGCCACCGCTTAGCGTAAACTCACCACGATGCATCGGAGCAAACAGCTTTTTGAAAGCAATCTCACCATTCAGCCGCTCTCGGGAAAATGCGTATCCTGCCTGCACATCAAGTTGAATGGCCCTGGCTTCGTCCTTTTCAAATAAAAAACCGATCCGCTGACGATAGATGAAACCATCAACAGTAGAAAATTCCAAAATTCCGGGATTAATCAGTCCGGGATAGTTTACCTTGATATGTGAACCGATTGTTCTTTTTGCTCCTCCAAACAATATCCAGGAAGGCAGGCTTTGTTTTTTGTTTTTAAGTGTGTCTTTGTCTTTTGCCGTGCTGTCAACCACGGCAAAACCTTCTGATTCCTTCACAGTGAGCGGCACAGGACGCACCTGCGACCAGTACTGAGGTGTTCGCAGCGCAGCGCTGTCATCAACTTGTGTGGTTCTGGATTTTATCTCGAGCGAAGGTTTTTTTTCTTTGTCAACTGCCTCCATGCGGATCAATTTGTTGAGTTCACGCATCTCCTTGTTATTCAGGCTGTTTTGCGTCATAAGGGTTTCAACCCTCTGCTGCTCGACTTCCGAAAGCGTAGTCTTTTTTTGAATGGTTTGCTGCACCTTGCCATCCTGGTTGTTTGTGAGCGTTGGCGCTGCTTGCACATCCAATCCGGCATAGAACTCATGGTCGAGTTTTGGGTTGAGCGTCACCTTATAGTCGCTCATCGTAACAAGGTATTGGTATGTAAATTTTACGCCCATCATATCAACATCAACAAGGTAATCATGACTCAAAGGCATCCAAACCATGGGCATCACCGGCAGGTATTGCTGTCGGATTGTTGCATTGAAAAGTTTTTGTGTCACTTTCAGTTGCACTGAATACAGACTCCATGAGCCGTCGCGGATGAAAATCAGACCGCTGTACAAATCGTTTCCTTTGCGTTTGGGCGTAACACGTATTTTATAAATGGTATGATCTCCTTCAAGGTAAGTGCCTTCAAGTTTAAACTTATATACGGCGAATGCATCCTTGCTAAGAGGCGTAATATATCCCTCCACATCGTTGTAGAGGCTCAGGGCAAAAAACTGCATGGGCGAATTTTCTGAACCCGGCAAACTACTGCGCACCGAAATCACCTTGGTTTGCAAGGGAGAGCCTTGCGTATAGCTGATCTCTGAGAGGGTTTCTGTAACATAACTTTTCCCTTCCTCGATGCCTTCCTTTTTGAATTGTTTCTCAATCAGGAACGGAATTTTATTAGCTATCCCACTTCCTTTCAAGTAGATACGTGCAGTGTAGGCTGAAACCTGATTGCAGTAATACTGGCTCATTCCAATGGCTTTGCGCATCACATAATAAGCCGGGTCTTCATCACCTGCGGTTACTATCACCTCAGGTAACATATATTCTTGTGGCATCAGTGTTACATCGAGGTGGATGTTTTCATTGTGAAGGTCAACAGTATGTGTTAAGGTCTTGTATCCAAGATACTGGAATGCGATGCTGTGCTGCCCTTCGGGCAATGGGAGCGCAAACTCACCATTGTTGTTGGCAGTCGTACCCCTGTGCAAGGTTTTCACAAATGCTGAAGCATAAGGCACAGGCTTTCCTGCCTGATCCACGATACGACCTGTAACAAGCTGTGCTGATATTGGTTGCGCGATGCAAACCAACAGTAAAAAGAGTGGCAGGAAATATCTCATTTTGGATGTATTTTTTGCAAGTTTATAAAAAAGAGGTGTTCATAATCAATTTCACTGACTAATAAATGTTAAAAGCAATAAATTGATTTTTTAGCTTAAATTTGCACTTATTGCAAATGTCCGATGAAATCAGCTAAGCGTACCACTGAATATCTGTCATACCTTTTTCTGTGTCTGACGATTTTTGTTGCCGGTCAAAGCCATGGTAACGGATTGACGACCCGGGCAACCCTCATGGTATCAGCCGACACCGCTACCAACCGGCAGCCAAACTCGGTCAGTGTGCCGGTGCGTATGGAAGGAGTAGGATTGTATGCCGTGAATGCCTTCACTTTTTTTATTGATTTTGATGCTTCGAAGCTTTCTTTTGCAGGCATTCAAGCTGTTGCGGTGAGCAACATCGCGGGAAATGCTACAGCCGGACTTCTAAGTGTTAATTGGAGCAATCCTTCGAATCCGGTAAATCTGACAAGTAACACGCTTGTTTTCAACATCTTGTTCGACCGTATATCGCCCGGCGATGCCATCCTGACCTTTCTTCCGGGCAGCAAGGTGAATGGTTCGCAGGGTCTCATCGCCATCAGCTATAACAACGGTATTTTGCTGCAGACCTGGCAATTGAATCTTCAATCTAACCCACAACAGGGCGGCGTTGTCGAAGGCAGCGGGAACTATCTGCCCGGTCACACTGTTAACCTGAGTGCTACACCCAACAGTGGCTATCTGTTTGACAACTGGACAATGAACGGACAGCCTGTTTCGGTTGTTCCAAACTTCGCTTATACCATGCCGGCAGCCGATGTAACACTCGTTGCCAACTTCAGCCCCAAAAGCTACCAGCTTATCACACAAAGCGTTCCGGCTCAAGGCGGCACTACAACAGGTGGCGGCATCTATCAGTTTGGACAGACAGTCAACCTGAATGCAATGCCATCAACCGGTTATCAGTTTTTGAACTGGACCATCAACGGACAGGTTGTTGCAAACACACCGGGTTACAGTTTTACAATGCCCGATGGTGACCTGACAGCATGGGCCAACTTTCAGCTTATCCCCTATGAGCTTAGCTTGCAGGCAAATCCGGCTGAGGCCGGAACTGTGACCGGTGCCGGGCTCTATCACTACAATCAAAATGTAACGGTCAACGCCTTCCCCGAGACCGGTTTTCATTTTGTGAACTGGACACACGGCAGCACTATTGTAAGCGATTTACCTTCATACAGTTTTGCCATGCCGGCATCCAATCATCAGCTCAGCGCGCGTTTTCTCATCAACACCTATTTGATCACGGTAGCCGCCAATAACCTCAACTTCGGTGAAGTTTCGGGTGGTGGCAGTTTCATCCATGGCACTGAGGTTATGGTGCAGGCTGTACCCAACGAAGGTTTTCGGTTTATCGCCTGGACCGAAAACAACCTGGTTGTTTCATACGACGCCGTTTATAGCTTTATTGCCGAAAACGACCGGTCGCTGACTGCAGTTTTTCAGGAAGAAGCAATATGTCCGGTCCCACTAAACCTCAGCATCAGCAACCTGAGCGAAACAACGGCAACCCTCCATTGGGTCGCCCCTGCCGACAATCAGTGGTTCGTTTTTTGGGGAGAAGCATCGGCCGATACCTTGTCGGGTGAAGGCTGGCTCGAGCTTGCTCAAACAAATGAGTGGGCACTTTCAAACCTCTCACCTCAAACGCTTTATGTTTTTTATGTTAAGACATTATGTCCTGAAAACACCGAGAGCAGTTGGAGCCCGGGGCATTTTTTCAGCACCTGGTATGTAGGACAACCGTCGTTGCAAAAAGAAGATTTGTATCTGTTTCCAAACCCGGCAAAGGAAACCCTCAACATCGTCATGGACGAAAACCTGCCCAATGCGCTTGTTGAACTGATTGATTTACAAGGAAAAATACTGTGGCAGCAGACTGAATACAGCAAACGACACCTCACAATCGGTCTGGACCGCCTGCCTGATGGAGTTTATCTTATCCGTATTATCAGCAACAACAAGGTCAGTTTCCGCAAATTCGTACACAAATCCTGACAAAGCCGCAAATCAATTTAAGCTATCTTTGCCGGACAAATATTGGTCATGAATAAGTTTAATCCCGGCGATAAAGTTCGCTTTTTGAATGATGTAGGTGGAGGAACCATCGTTAGAATTATTGACAGCAAGATGGCCCTTGTGGCGATAGAAGACGGCTTTGAGATTCCGGTGATGATGCACGAACTCATTGCGAGCGAAGAGCAATCGCGGCGCAATACAGCACAGGAAGTACTTCAAAAAGAAATACTTACCAAAGCTAACGAAGAAAAAGCAAATGCTGATGCCCAACGCAGGGAGGGTTTGCGTCGTTTTGCAAAATCGCCGGAAGCAGAAGGTTTTTACCTTGCCTTTGTTCCGCACGAACAGCAATGGATTCTCACCG
>DISP01000235.1 GCA_002421995.1 Bacteroidales bacterium UBA6207
ATATATAGCCACGAATGCACGAATGGGCGGAGGTGAAAGGCATTGATTTAAAAAAAAACAGACAACAGGAAGCATTAAGGACTGAAAGCAGTATTTTTGAATTTCTGAAAATGATGATGCAACTTATGGAAGGATATAGTTTAAGACCCGAAAAAATGAAACAAGCACAGCTCAGGGCCTTGTTTCCGGAGGTTTTCAGTGAGGGAAAGATAGACTGGGAAAAGCTGAAAGCAACGCTTGGCGAGGACATTACCTTCAGCAATGAGCGTTATGTGTTGAATTGGGCCGGAAAAAGCGAAGCTTTCAGGGTGATGCAGACCCCCGGAACGAAGACGCTGATACCGGCCAAAGACGAAAGCTCAGACTTTGATGAAACCGAACATATTTTTATTGAAGGCGAAAACTTAGAAGTGCTCAAAGTGCTGCAGAAGAGCTACTTCAACAAGGTGAAGATGATCTATATTGATCCGCCCTACAATACCGGAAACGATTCATTTATTTACCCTGACAAATTTGCCGAAAGCAAGGAAGCTTACCAAAAACGTGTGGGTGATAAAGACGAAGAAGGCTATTTGACCCGCGATGGCATGTTTCGGAAAAACAGCAAAGAAAACGGGCAATACCACAGCAACTGGCTGAATATGATGTTTCCGCGCCTTTTTCTGGCCCGCAACCTGCTGCGCGACGATGGTATTATTTTTGTTTCGATTGACGACAACGAGGTGCACAACCTCCGCCTTTTGATGAATGAGATATTTGGGGAGGAGAATTTTATCGCAGATTTTATTTGGAAGAGGAGGCAAAATGTTGATAGTCGGGCAAAAAATGGAGCGTCTGTTGACCATGAATATGTCATTGCATATAAAAAGTCTGAAATAGCAACGCTACGTGGAGCGGAAAAAGATTTAGATAAATATTCAAATCCAGATAATGACCCAAAAGGTGATTGGATGAGCGACAATATGGTTGGGTTAGCCACAAGAGAACAAAGACCTAACCTACATTACGAGCTTGTAAATCCAAAAACTGGTATCAGCTATAATTGTCCCCCAACAGGATGGAGGTATGAGCCTAAAAGGATGAAAGATCTGATTGATAAAAATGAGGTTATTTTTCCAAAGAATCCAGATGGCCGACCAAGACGAAAAAAATTTCTGAAGGATTTAGTAAGTGAATTTACAGGCTTTTCGACTGTTTTACAGACAGCATTCAACACACAAGCTACGCGTGAGTTAAGAGATTTATTTGACGATAAAGAATATTTCGATTTTCCAAAACCAAAAGACCTTATTAAACTTTTATTGAGTCAAACGACCGATACGGATGAACCATCAATAATACTTGACTTTTTCTCCGGTTCAGCCACCACAGCCCATGCTGTAATGGACTTAAACAAAGCAGACGGAGGCAGGCGCAAATACATCTGTGTGCAGCTGCCTGAAGCCACCGATGAAAAGAGCGAAGCCTGGAAAGCAGGGTACCGCACCATAGCCGACATTGCCAAAGAGCGCATCCGGCGCGTGGGCGGCAGGCTGCAGGACGAAATGCATGCAGAGGCCTTGAAGAAACAAGGGCAGTTTGACTTTGAGCCCGAAGCAAAAGCAAAGAAGGCGGATGTCGGCTTCAAGGTTTTTAAACTTGCCGACAGCAATTTCAAGCAGTGGCAGCAAATAAGCGGGAAAGATGCAGCCGCCCTTGAAGCGCAAATGAAACTGTTTGTGGACCCGGTGGCCGAAAATGCCACCGTCGAAAACATGGTGTATGAGTTGCTGCTGAAAAGCGGCAAGGATTTGAACAGCAAGATTGAAAAAACACAAGGTTGCTTTGTCGTCAATGAAAACGAAATTGTTTTCATGCTTGACGAGGCTACGCAGGAAATAGTGGAGGCGGTGATCAACATCAAGCCCCTGAAAGTTGTTGCATTAGACAAACTGTTCATGGGCAACGATCAGTTGAAAACCAACACGGTGCTGCAGATGAAAGATGCCGGAATTGAATTTAAAACGATATAAACCATAAAGCAATGATTACATATATTAAAATAAACGGGTTTAAATCATTCCAGAATTTCGAGATGGAATTCACGCCACTTAGCATCATCGCGGGAACGAACGCTTCTGGTAAAAGCAACCTTTTCGATGCCTTGAGGTTGATATCACATTTGGCTGAAGCAGAAAAAATCCATAATGCTTTCAGAAAAGAGCAGCGGGGTGAAATGTATGAACTCTTCAGTCAATTGGATGAAAACACACATTCAAGGGAAATGGAGTTTTGTATAGAAATGTTAGTCAACCGTACCATTAAAGACGCTTGGGGAGGCGAAGCAAACCTTAAATATACCAGACTCAAGTATGAGCTAAAAATTAGGAGATTTATCAACAGAAGTGGTATTGAAGATATTGAGGTAACTTACGAATGGCTGGAAAACCTCAAGCACCAGGACGATAAATGGATTAAGTTTTTGCCGAAAGAAACATTGACCTATTGGCGGCCTAAAGTGGAAACAGGTAAAAGAGGAATTCCTTATATTTATACTGAATCCATCAATGAGATTCTGACCGTTGTTGTACCACAGGATGGTTCGCAAGGTGGAAATAAAAGAACTTATCCGTTAACGAATGCTTCCCGGACTGTATTAAGCAGTATTGATTCTGTTGATTTTAAACATATCTTAGCAGCCAAAGAGGAAATGAAAAGCTGGCGGTTTTTACAATTGAATCCAGAGGATTTGAGAATGCCAACCAGTAAAAAAACAGGTGAAGATGTTATTAGCCCGTCAGGGAAAAATTTGGCCGCAGCACTCTATCGGATCAATTTGGATGATGCTTACAGTCTTGTTGAAATATCGAGAAAGCTAAATAGCTTTTTGCCAAATTTCACTGAAGTAATGATAAAAGATGATATTGCAAACAAGCAATTTGTTATTTCGCTGAAAGGGACCGATGGAAAGGAATATACTTCCAGGGTTTTATCAGAAGGAACATTGAGGCTACTGACTTTGTGCGTTTTGGAACAGGATATGAAGCATACCGGATTATTATGCTTTGAAGAACCTGAGAATGGTATTCATCCCTTTCGAATTAAGGCAACTGTTGAGTTACTTAAGGATTTATCAATAGATTTTACGAACTTAAATATGCCTCTGCGACAGGTTATTGTCAACACACATTCACCTGTTTTGGTGAACGAAATGTATAAATTTAAAGGAGATAAGTATGTTTCTATACATTTTGCCGAAATGATCAGCAGGATAGCAACATTCGACAATAAAAAAGTGAAACTGTT
>DISP01000236.1 GCA_002421995.1 Bacteroidales bacterium UBA6207
ATATATAGCCACGAATGCACGAATGGGCGGAGGTGAAAGGAATTGATTTAAAAAAAAACAGACAACAGCAAGCATTAAGGGCCGAAAGCAGTATTTTTGAACTTTCTGAAAAAGATGATGCAACTTATGGAAGGATATAGTTTAAGACCCGAACAAATGAAACAAGCACAACTCAAGGCCTTGTTTCCGGAGGTTTTCAGCGAGGGAAAGATAGACTGGGAAAAGCTGAAAGCCACGCTTGGCGAGGACATTACCTTCAGCAATGAGCGTTATGTGTTGAATTGGGCCGGAAAAAGCGAAGCTTTCAGGGTGATGCAGACTCCCGGCACAAAGACGCTGATACCTGCCAAAGACGAAAGCTCGGACTTTGATGAAACCGAACATATTTTTATTGAAGGCGAAAACTTAGAAGTGCTCAAAGTGCTGCAGAAGAGCTACTTCAACAAGGTGAAGATGATCTATATTGATCCACCCTACAATACCGGAAACGACTCATTTATTTACCCTGACAAATTTGCCGAAAGCAAGGAAGCTTACCAAAAACGTGTGGGTGATAAAGACGAAGAAGGCTATTTGACCCGCGATGGCATGTTTCGGAAAAACAGCAAAGAAAACGGGCAATACCACAGTAACTGGCTGAATATGATGTTTCCGCGCCTTTTTCTGGCCCGCAACCTGCTGCGTGATGACGGTGTTATATTTGTTTCGATTGACGACAACGAGGTGCACAACCTCCGCCTTTTGATGAATGAAATATTTGGGGAGGAGAATTTTTTGGCAAGTATCATTTGGCAAAAGAAATATGCTGTATCGGCAGATGACCCGGGAATCGCATCTATGCACGATTATATTATTTGTTACCAAAAATCAGAACGATTTAAAAGGATATTACTTCCACGAACTGAAAAACAATTGGTCAGATATACAAACCTTGACGATGACCCAAGAGGACCTTGGAGCAGTGACAACTATATTAGTAATAAATCTAAGGATGAAAGACCAACTTTATGGTATCCAATTATTCATCCAAAAACTGGCGAAGAGGTTTGGCCTGATGAAAGTGCAGTATGGAGGTATTCAAAGGAAAAGCATGAAATCATGGTCAAAGAAAATCGACTTTATTGGGGGCCCGATTTTTCATATTACAAGCCAAGATTAAAAAGATTTTTGTCCGAAATTCAAGATGGATTGGTTCCAAGCACATGGTGGGATTTTAAAGAAGTAGGTCACAATGATGAAGGACAAAAGGAAACTGCCGAATTGCTAGGAAAAAAAATATTCAGTACACCCAAACCTGTAAGATTACTTCGTAGAATTTTGGAAATATCGTCAAAAAGAGAAGACATCTGTTTCGATTTTTTTGCAGGATCAAATTCTTTTGCCCATGCTGTAATGGAATTAAACAAAGCAGACGGAGGCAGGCGCAAATACATCTGTGTGCAGCTGCCTGAAGCCACCGATGAAAAGAGCGAAGCCTGGAAAGCAGGGTACCGCACAATAGCCGACATTGCCAAAGAGCGCATCCGGCGCGTGGGCGGCAGGCTGCAGGACGAAATGCATGCAGAGGCCTTGAAGAAACAAGGGCAGTTTGACTTTGAGCCCGAAGCAAAAGCAAAGAAGGCGGATGTCGGCTTCAAAGTTTTTAAACTTGCCGACAGCAATTTCAAGCAGTGGCAGCAAATAAGCGGGAAAGATGCAGCGGCTCTTGAAGCACAAATGAAACTGTTTGTGGACCCGGTGGCCGAAAATGCCACCGTTGAAAACATGGTGTATGAGTTGCTGCTGAAAAGCGGCAAGGATTTGAACAGCAAGATTGAAAAAACACAAGGTTGCTTTGTCATCAATGAAAACGAAATTGTTTTCATGCTTGGTGAGGCCACACAGGAAATAGTGGAGGCGGTGATCAACATCAAGCCATTGAAGGTGGTTGCATTAGACAAACTGTTCATGGGCAACGATCAGTTGAAAACCAACACAGTGCTGCAGATGAAAGATGCCGGAATTGAATTTAAAACGATATAAACCATAAAGCAATGATTACATATATTAAAATAAACGGGTTTAAATCATTCCAGAATTTCGAGATGGAATTCACGCCACTTAGCATCATAGCGGGAACGAACGCTTCTGGTAAAAGCAACCTTTTCGATGCCTTGAGGTTGATATCACATTTGGCTGAAGCAGAAAAAATCCATAATGCTTTCAGGAAAGAGCAGCGGGGTGAAATGTATGAACTTTTCAGTCAATTGGATGAAAACACACATTCAAGGGAAATGGAGTTTTGTGTAGAAATGTTAGTCAACCGTACCATTAAAGACGCTTGGGGAGGCGAAGCAAACCTTAAATATACCAGACTCAGGTATGAGCTAAAAATTAGGAGATTTATCAACAGAAGTGGTATTGAAGATATTGAGGTAACTTACGAAAGGCTGGAAAACCTCAAGCATCAGGACGATAAATGGATTAAGTTTTTGCCGAAAGAAACATTGACCTATTGGCGGCCTAAAGTGGAAACAGGTAAAAGAGGAATTCCTTATATTTATACTGAATCCATCAATGAGATTCCGACCGTAATTGTACCACAGGATGGTTCGCAAGGTGGAAATAAAAGAACTTATCCGTTAACGAATGCTTCCCGGACTGTATTAAGCAGTATTGATTCTGTTGATTTTAAACATATCTTAGCAGCCAAAGAGGAAATGAAAAGCTGGCGGTTTTTACAATTGAATCCAGAGGATTTGAGAATGCCAACCAGTAAAAAAACAGGTGAAGATGTTATTAGCCCGTCAGGGAAAAATTTGGCCGCGGCACTCTATCGGATCAATTTGGATGATGCTTACAGTCTTATTGAAATATCGAGAAAGCTAAATAGCTTTTTGCCAAATTTCACTGAGGTAATGATAAAGGATGATATTGAAAACAAGCAATTTGTTATTTCGCTGAAAGGGACCGATGGAAAGGAATATACTTCCAGGGTTTTATCAGAAGGAACATTGAGGCTACTGACTTTGTGCGTTTTGGAACAGGATATGAAGCATACCGGATTATTATGCTTTGAAGAACCTGAGAATGGTGTTCATCCCTTTCGAATTAAGGCAACTGTTGAGTTGCTTAAGGATTTATCAATAGATTTTACGAACTTAAATATGCCTCTGCGACAGGTTATTGTCAACACACATTCACCTGTTTTGGTGAACGAAATGTATAAATTTAAAGGAGATAAGTATGTTTCTATACATTTTGCCGAAATGATTAGCAGGATAGCAACAATCGACAATAAAAAAGTGAAACTGTT
>DISP01000121.1 GCA_002421995.1 Bacteroidales bacterium UBA6207
TTTCGGGTCATGTCGTAGGCGGTGCCTTCGTAGGTGGCCCTGTAGAGTTCGGTGAGTTTGGCAACGGTCACTTTTTCTTCAGGTTTCACTGAAAAGGGCAGTTCTTCCATGTCCATCGTCAGGCCCAGCGAGGGGGCTAAGCTGCTGAGCACAAAAAACTCCCTGATTTTAAACGGTTTTTCCTGATCGGCATAGGCTTTCCAGAATTTGAATTCACCCTGGCCATCCCACAGGCCAAACTCAATGGCCACAGCCTCCACATTGTCGGATGCCATGAAATAATCGGGGTTATTCCGGTCTATTTTGCCGATGCGGGAGATGTTTGCCGAGATACCCACATGATCATCGGGGATGCGTTGGGCAGCCCAGACACCACCGATACGCACGGGGCCTTCGCCCAGGATTTCCATCTGCCACACTTCGTTTTTATCGGCTATGGTGATGCACTCGCCATAGTCGGCATAGCCGTATTCCTTTATCAGATTACCTATCAGCCGGATGGCATCGCGGGCGTTGTCGCAGCGTTGCAGGGCCAGACGCTGCAGCTCCTCGATGAGAAACATCGCTTTTTTGTTGACGAGGGTGTCGGGTCCCACGAAGGTAGTTTCGCCAATGCCGAGTTGTTTTTCGTTGAGGCTGGGATAGGCCGTGTTGAGATAGGCAAATGTATGTTTCACCTGCGGGATGAATCCGGCCACCGTCACCTTGCGCATATCGTCGGGAGCTTCGGTGTGCAGCGTTCCTTTGAGCACCTGATGCAAGGCAGTGTCGGCATGATCGGCGGCAGCTTCCAGGCGCAGCCAGGTGCGGTAATTGCCATCGCAGGTATGTGCCGTAATGACCGAGCCATCGGCTGAGGCTTTTTTGCCCACCATGATGCTGGTGCAGCTTTCGCCAAAATGCGGATCACCGGGCTGCAACTGTCCATAAGTCAGCGAAGTGTATCCTAAAAATGAAATAAGAAAAAATAAAAACGACTTTTTCATGCTGTCAAAATCTGAATTGAGGAAGCCAAAGTAAACAATTATTGAAATACGATGTGCTTCGTCCAGTTAACGGCACGAAAAAGTCGTGATCAGGCAGGGGCTTGTTAAAACTTGCCAAATTTGAGTGTAAAATGTCCCATAAAACCGTTCAGGGCTTTGTCAGAAACACCATCAATGGCAATGTCGGAGGTGAAGCGATAGGATGCTCCGGCAGCAAAACGCATAAAGCGAACGATGTTTAACTCAAGTTCGAGTCCCGGCTGCACCACAAAATAGGCACTTGCATCGCGCACCACCGGCTCGTAGTAGTAATCGCTGTAGTAGTACTGATCAACCTGTGCAATACCACCGGCACCCAGGATGATGGGCACAGTGAGGTGGATGGGCGAGAATGGCGCGATGATTGGCTCGATGAGCAGTCCGCCATAGCCACCGGTGAGGTGACGGCTAACGCTTCCGGGACTCATATTAACATCAAAGTTGTTCATAAAGCCATAGCCGGCCAATCCGATGGTAAGGCTGTGATCAACCACCCAACCGCCTTTCATGCCGCCAAAAAAGGCATCGGTATCGTCAATGCGGCCAAAGCCCATGCTGAAAGCACCATAGCCACCGTTTGCTCCGTGCTGACGGTTGCCAAAAAGGGTTCGGTATTCGTTTCCGCTGCGCTCCTGCGCCAGGAGGCTAAAGCTTAGCAGCATTGCTGCAAGAAGAAAATTGATTCGTTTCATTGTTGTATTCAGATTAGAAATTATATTTTATGGTAAATGCAAAGTCGCTGAGCGACAGCCTGAAAAACTGTTGTCCGAACAGCTCAAAAAATGGTTTGTAGTCGAAACCAACGGTGATTGGTATCTGTTCGATACGGTATTCGATACCTATGATACCATCGGCACCAATAACAGCTTTGGTTCGTGGATGGTAATAAGTCCCGTATTGGTTATCATCGCGCCAGCGGTTGTGGTGGTAGCGGGTGTAGCCCACATGCACTCCGGCACCATAATACATAAAAAACTGGTCTTTGTAACTTATCATCACCGGTTTGTAAATTTCCATCAGGCCTGATAGCTGCACACCTCCCTCGCGGAAGCTAAGCAGGAGTTTCATATCTTCGTTTTGGCTGTAAAACTGCTGAAAGGTGAGTCCGCTGCTCAATCCGCCCCTGAAGCCGGCGGAAAATTCCTGTCTTTGCGCATGCAAGCCTGTAGCCAGCAAAAGAAAAAGTGCAAAAAATATCTTTCTCATATCCATTTATTGTTTGATCACCCTGCCTGAGCCGGTGATATGTTGCACAACGTCAGGGTTTCCGCGGTAATACACATTGCCGCTTCCCGAAATCTCTGCATCGAGCAGGCTCGAAACCCTCACATACATATTGCCCGAGCCGGTGATGGTGGCAAAACAGCGCATTTGGTTGAGCGAATAGGCTTCGATATTGCCCGAGCCGGTGATGGTGAGTTCGGTGGTTGTGGCAATGCCCGACAGCCCGATGCGTCCCGAGCCGCTTATTTCGGCTTCGAGGTTAATCACGTCAACATCATCCACATCAATGGTGCCGCTGCCGTTGAGCTTTACTTTCAGGTTGTCAAGATACAGGTCATTGGCAACAACAGAGCCCGAACCGTTGAGTTCGATAATGTCAGCATACGGTGTATAAACAGTGACCATGATGCTCATGGTGTTGTTGATGCAGCGGTTGCTCACTGTTTCGATGTAGAGTTTGCGCCCTGCCACCGTGGTTTGAATATAGGGCAACAGGTTTGACTCGGCATCTATTTCAACTTCGTAGTAGTCGGCAGGCACGATCGTGACATCGAACGAGCCGTTGTTAACCACACCTTCGAATGAAGGAAGGCTGCGCACTTCTATCTCAGGCTGTCCGTTACCGCGCAGGCACATCCCGTCCTTGTAGCAGCTGCTGAGCGAAAGGAGAAAGGCAAAGGCCACCATGGCTGCCAATCCCTTTAAGATTGATTTTTGATTCAACATGATATTTGCGTTTTTATTAAACATTGCTTGCTAATTGATTCGTTTTGAATTGACTTGATATTTTTTGGTTTAACGCTGAAGGATATTGAGTTCGCCCCCGGTGAGGTTAAACTTCAGGTTTGAACCTTTACCGCTTCCGAGTTTTCCTTTCAGCAGGCTGAATTCGTTTTCGTTCTGTCCTTTTACCTGTTCGTTCACGGTAAAGGTTTGGGGATAATTCAGTCTGGCTTTTTTGCTGAACTGTATTTCGAGCCCGGCTGATTGTTCCCTGGACACGAATATCTGAATGCTTGTAAAGCTGGCCGTAAGCTGCAAAAACTGCATTTCTTTTCCCATTTCCTGCAAACTGAGGTTGCCGTAGTTTGATTGAAGCAATAGGTCGTTTTGCAGGTGGCTGAGCTCGATGCGGGAGAAAGAGGTTTCGCCGCTGAGCGATTGCAGTTTTTCGATGTTGATTTTGTCGCGGCGCGAATTGATTTGCAAGAGCGCTACTTCGCCCAGGCGTATGTCGGACGATTTGGTGTTGAGCCTTAATTTGTTAGCCGACTGCACCTCTATCTCGGCATAATTAAGCTCCAGCTGACCGTCTTCGATATGGCTGATGATGGCATTGCCAAAAGCTATTGTCAGCCTTGTCTTGCCCGAAAGCGAACCGGCCTGTAGTGTGCCGTTGGAGAGTTTGAACTCTGAGGCTGCCTCCTGCCCGGTGGTGTAAATGTTTCCAAAGCGGTTTTCAACTTTAACGATTGCCCAGCGCGGTAGATAAACCGTGTAGTTGATCTCGGCTTCGTTGCCGGCATTGAGCATGGATTTGGTAACATCGCTGATCTCGGTCCAGAGTTTTCCGTTTCCTGCAAAGGAAGAGATGGCATTCACATAATAGGGTGACTGACTAAAGAGTATGTCAATCTCGTTGTAAAGTTTTTCAACCCGCGATTCTTTTGAGGAGCGGATGTTCACTTCCACCTCAAAACGAACCGAGTCGGTATCCCAGCTGAGCAAATGCACATTTCCATACTTGTTACTGATATTCACCTCGGTGGTTTTCAGCAGTTTAAAGCTTTTGTCGAATCTTTTCGACATTTCATAGGTTTGTCCGTTCATGGCAATTGGGGCAAAAAACGCCAATGCAATCCATAGTCTTATTAACTTATAATACATGGGGCACCTCCTCTTTTCCGGCATTGTTGTTACTGTGCAACTGCTGCAGCATATCTTCGAGCAGCTGAAGTTTAATTCGGTAATGTTGAATCATTGCTTCTACCACGGCTTCGGTAGCCACCTGGTCGCCCAGGTCCTTTTCGAGGGTGGCATACATGGCATCGAGCTCGGTGAATTCCTTTTGCAGATCGTCTCTCAGCTTAGGCTGATCGGCAGAAAGATCGAAAAGCTGCTGCGAACGTTCCTCTATCTGACTGGTATAAAAAGCTTTGGCTTCGCTGAGCATGCGAAGCGATTCGGACGGTATTTCAACAGCCTGTCTGTTGTCGGGAGCGGTTTGGTTTGTCCACACACTGAACAAATATCCGGCGATGAAGATAGCCGCAATGCTTCCTATCCTTACGAAAAGCGTGAGTCTGCGCTGTCGTGCAGGCTTGGGCAGATTGGGACTGATTTTATCCCACATATCCGGATCAGGTTCAAGCTCGTCGAAAGCTTCCCTGTTGCTGCGGATGTAATCTTCCAATGAATCAGTTTTCATATCCTTTTTGTGTTAGTATTTCTTTCACGCGCTGACGGGCACGCATGTATTGCGTTTTTGAATTGGAGACCGAGATGTCGAGTATCTCGGCTATCTCGTTGTGGTCGTAGCCCTCGAGCAGGTAGAGCGAAAAAATCATCCTGCTGCCCGATGGAAGTTCCTGCATGGCCCTTTTCACTTTTTCAGGACTAAGCTCTGCAGCGCTCACTTCCTCTTCGGCTTTTTGCGCAAACACATGCATATCGTCAAAGAACTGCAGATTGGCTTTTTTCTTTCGCATGTGGTTGATGGCCCTGTTGATGACGATCCGCTTGAGCCAGGCTCCGAAAGTGGACTCAAACCTGAAGCCCGATAAGCGTTTGAAAGCATCAGTGAAAGCTTCCTGCAACACATCCTCGGCGTCTTCCCTGTTCTGAAGCATCCTGTAGCTGATGTTGAGCATGGCCTTCGAATACTGCTGGTAAAGGCGGTATTGCGCAAGGCGTTCGCCCCGCATACATGCTTCGATCAACTCTTTAGGATTATTCAGTTCAACTGTTTCCACACACGAAGGTTTTATTTCCAATCTTCAACCACCAATGACAAGGCAATGAATAAAGGGTTGCAAAAAAAAGATTTTTTCTGAACCTTTTCATTGGTACTAAAATATAAATACCTGATAATCTTCCAAAAACAGTAATATAGGTTTGCCAATTTCGTCCATCCATTAAATTTGTCTGTCCATAATGTCCGGACAAAGATGTCCGTTCAACTTCGTAAAACAACAGCTCACTGTTTCAATGCTTTTGTTATTTTTGTAGCCTTATCTGATCCGCAGGCAAAAAGCATTTTATGTACGCATATATTTCAGGAAAGCTCGTTGAGAAAAATCCCGCCTTTGTTGTGCTGGATGTGCAGGGCATCGGTTATCATCTGAATATCTCGCTCAACACCTACACGGCCATTCAGCAGTTGGAAAGCGCCCGTCTTTTTACCTATCTGGCTGTGCGCGAAGATGCACATACACTTTATGGCTTTTTTGATCAGGAAGAAAAAAACCTGTTTCTTCATCTGATTTCTGTTTCAGGTGTCGGAACAAACACTGCCCGTGTGATCTTGTCATCACTAAGCACCCACGAAGCCATCGAGGCCATTGCCTCGGGCAATGTCAATGTGCTTCAAAAGGTGAAAGGCATTGGCGCAAAAACTGCTCAGCGGGTGGTTGTTGATTTGCGCGACAAGGTTACCAAATTGCCTGTGCCGGGCCAAAAATCAACCGCTATATACAATACAAACAAAGAGGAAGCGTTATCTGCACTGCTTGTCCTCGGTTTTAACAAGGCTGCCGCCGAAAAAGCAGTTGCAAGATTGCTGGCGCAGGATGCTTCGCTGGCTGTTGATAAACTCATCAGGGAAGCCCTCAGGTTGTTATAAAAACCCGGTTGGACATAGCAAATGGTAAGAACCAAAAATGAAGTGATCTTTTGAGGAAGTTGAAACAAAACCGTCTTAGTATCGCAACCATTGCGTTTGTTGGTTTACTGATAGCATTCAGTTCGCTAATTGCTGTTCCTGCCCACAGGTTGGAAAAAATGCCCTTTTTGCAAGCTTTCGTTTCTCAGGAGCCCGACACCACTGCCAAACCTCTGTATCCAGTTCCGGCTGATAAAGGCGAACCGGCACAACAACTCGAACCCCATTCGCCGCTTCACCTCAGCGACCCGCCCAACATCAAACGCGAAGTAGTCTATGACCCGGTTTTAAAACAATACATCTTTGTGAGCAAGGTTGGCGACTTCACCTACCGCGACCCTGTTCCGATGACCGACAAGGAATACATGGATTTTCAAAGCCGCAAAGGCATCCGCAGTTATTGGACCGAAAGGGCAAAAAGCGGAAAAACAACCAGCAGCGGTTCTATCATACCGGCCATTTACGTGGGTGGTAAAGTTTTTGATCAGATTTTCGGAAGCAATACGATTGATATCCGCCCCCAGGGTTCGGCCGAAGTTACTTTTGGTGTAAGAAGCATGTTGCGCGAAGACCCACAACTCGATGTGCGCCAGCGTCGTACAACAAACTTCGACTTCGACCAGCAAATCCAGATGAATGTGATTGCCAAAATCGGAGACAAAATTGAGTTTAAAACCAATTACAACACCGAAGCCACATTCCAGTTCGAAAACAAGCTGGCACTTAAATACGAAGGCAAAGAAGACGAAATTGTCAAGCTCATCGAAGCCGGCAATGTGACCATGCCTCTCAACACCACCCTTATCAGGGGCAGCCAGTCGCTTTTTGGTATCAAAACCAAACTTCAGTTTGGGCGCACTTCTGTTACGGCAGTGTTTTCACAGCAGGAAAGCGAATCAAAGAACATCACGGTCCAGGGCGGCGCTCAAACCAATAAATTCAAAATCAGTAGTTTGGATTACGAAGAGAACCGACATTTCTTCTTGTCACAATATTTTCGCGAAAACTACGAGCGCGGGCTTTCTTCGCTCCCGGTCATCACTTCCGATGTAAACATAACACGTGTTGAGGTTTGGGTCACCAACATCGGGCCGGCACTCACCGACAACCGAAACATCGTAGCATTTACCGACCTTGGCGAAGGCAAAAGAGAATGGCTCAACAACGCTGAAGTGCATCCTATACCGGGGCCACCATTGCCATCGGGCAACTCAAATGATCTCATCGGCCGTCTCGACACCGCAAGCATCCGCAATGTTAACCGTGTGAGTGCTTACCTCACCGGTGACCCTTTTAGCATTGGAAGAAGCGGCTATTTTATTGCGGGTCAGGATTTTGATAAAATTGAAAATGCACGAAAACTCAGCTCAACGGAATACACTTTCAACAGCAAGCTGGGTTTCATCAGCCTGAATACCAATTTGAACTCCGACCAGATTCTCGCTGTTGCCTATGAATACAAAGTGATTGGATATGACAGTGTTTTTCAGGTTGGTGAGCTCACCGGTCAAGGCATCAATCCGCCCAAAAGTCTGATTGTGAAATTATTGAAAGGCACATCGCTCAACACCCGCATGCCGATGTGGGACCTGATGATGAAAAACGTTTATTCTATCAAAGCGTACCAGGTAAACAAAGAAGATTTCACCTTCAACATTTTATATTCAGGTAATCAGAATGGCGTGCCGACAGGATATTTTACCGAAGGAGACGAAACCGTCAAAGGCGTTCCGTTGCTTCATCTGCTTAACCTCGACAACCTCGACCAGCAAAACAATCCGGTTGGAAAAGGAGATGGCGTGTTCGACTTTTTAGATGATGCTGCACGCTCGGGAGGAACGATCAATTCGGCAAACGGACGCATCTACTTCACTGTGCTTGAGCCTTTTGGCAAACACATTCGCGAGAAAGTCTTTCCTGACAATCCCGACCTTGCTAATATTTATGCCTACGATTCACTCTACACCCTAACCAAATCGGGGGCTGAACAATATCCTGAAAAAAACAAATTTATCCTCGAGGGCTACTACAAATCCCAGTCAGGCAGCGAAATCAGCCTGAACGCGCTCAATGTGCCGCAGGGGTCGGTCAAGGTAACAGCAGGCGGTGTACCACTTGTCGAGAATGTTGATTATACTGTGGATTATACCCTTGGACGCGTGCGCATTATCAACGAGGGCATCATGAGCTCAGGCACTCCCATCAATATCTCGCTCGAAAGCAATTCCATGTTCAGCCTTCAGCAAAAACGTATGATGGGCTTGCGTGTTGACCACGAGTTTAACAAGGATTTCAGGTTGGGAGCAACTTTGCTGAATCTTCACGAACGTCCGCTCACGCAAAAGGTCAACTATGGCGACGACCCGATTTCAAACACCATTTATGGCTTCGACCTGAGCTACAGGCGCGAGTCGGTGTGGCTCACAAAAATGGTGGATAAGCTTCCATTCTACACTACAAAACAGGTTTCGCGCATCAACGTTGACGGCGAGTTTGCTCATTTCCTTCCCGGACATTCAAGGGCTGTGGGCAAAAGCGGAACCTCCTATATTGATGATTTTGAAGGAGCTAAATCAAAAATAGACCTCCGTCAGATAGGCACGTGGTACCTGGCCAGCACGCCACAGGGACAGAGCGACCTTTTTCCCGAGGCCAACCCCTCATCGGGTTTAGGATATGGTAAAAACCGCGCCAAATTTGCCTGGTATATTATTGACCCGTTGTTTTATGATAAATACGGAACTCTTCGTCCGTCGAATGTTGACAAAAGCGAACTCAGCAAAAACAGCGTGAGGCAGGTATTGGAAACCGAGGTGTTCCCAAATAAAGAGATTCCGTCGGGTACGCCCACAAACATAGCTGTATTGAATCTGGCTTATTATCCTGAGGAGCGCGGCCCGTATAATTATGATGTTGTCCCCACGCAATTTTCAGCCGGGATAGATGCCGATGGCAAGCTCAACAATCCGGCTTCACGCTGGGGCGGTATCATGCGTCGCATTGAATCAACAGATTTTGAGGCCACCAACATCGAATACATTGAGTTTTGGATGATGGATCCATTTTCTGAAGAGTCTGACAATCAAGGAGAGTTGTTTATTAACCTCGGAGATATTTCTGAAGACATCCTCCGCGACGGGCGTCGGTTCTATGAAAACGGTTTGCCAACATCAGAAGTTGTAACCAATGTTGATACCACGCTGTGGGGCAGGGTTCCAACGCTTCAGGCGCTTGTTGAATCATTCAGCAATACAGCCGGTTCGCGCGCCTTTCAGGACGTGGGTTATGATGGTTTGCGTGATATTGATGAGCGTAGCTTCCATGCTGCATTTCTCGATTATGTGCGTCAGGAATATGGCGAAAATTCCATTGCCTACCAGATAGCCGAGGCCGACCCTTCGGCAGATAACTTCCAGTATTTCAGGGGATCGAACCTCGACAGCGATTCGCGCTACAGCAGCGTGCTCGAGCGGTATAAAAACTACAACGGCCCCGATGGAAACTCCCCCACCGACGACCAAAACACCGAGGCTTATCCAACAAGCGGCAGCTCGTTGCCCAATGTGGAAGACATCAACCGCGACAACACCCTGAGCGAAGCCGAACGTTATTTCCAATACCGTATCAAGCTCGATCCAAACAATATGAAGACCGGCGAAAGCTATATCGCTGATATTCATGAGGCATTGAATGTGCCATTGGCCAACGGTCAGAGAGCCGATACCGTGAGATGGTATCAGTTCCGCATTCCCATCAGTCAGCCCGAAAAAGTGGTTGGTAATATTCAGGATTTTCGTTCCATCAGGTTCATCCGTTTGTTCATGCGTGGATTTGAAAAGCCTGTTGTGGCGCGTTTTGCAACCTTTGAGCTGGTGCGTGGTGAATGGCGCAAATACCGCCAAAACCTGCTCGCTCCCGGCGAATATGTCGTAAACGACGATCCTAACCAGACTAAGTTTGACATCTCGGCGGTAAATGTTGAGGAAAACGGCAGACGCGAGCCCATACCCTATGTTGTGCCCCCCGGTATCGAGAGAGAATCCAATTATGGCACAACAAGCCTTGTGAAGCTCAACGAACAAGCCATGCAGTTCACTGTCGTTAACCTGCTTGATGGCGATGCCAAGGCCGCATACAAGACAACAGAATTCGATTTCAGGCATTATAAAAAACTGAAAATGTATGTTCATGCCGAGAAACTTTTCGAAAACCAGGAAGTTGAATACGGCGAGCTGACAGCATTCATCAGGCTTGGGGCAGACTTTACCGAAAACTATTACGAATACGAAATTCCGCTGTCCTTCACACCCTGGTACACCTCCTACCTTAACACCGAAGCTATCTGGCCCGAAGCCAACAATTTTGAAATTGACCTCGAAGCGCTGGTGAAGGTTAAGGAAAACCGCAACACCGCCATGCGCAATCCCAACTCCGACATCCGGCTCAACTATCCTTACGTGGAGATGGCCGGTGACCACAGGATCAAAGTAATAGGCAGTCCCAATATCAGCGATGTGAAAGGCATCATGATCGGGATAAGAAATCCTAAAAGAGCCAATCTGGCAAGTGTTGACGATGGACAGGCTAAAAGCGCCATCATCTGGGTGAATGAGTTGCGTGTGACCGACTTCAAAAGCGAAGGCGGATGGGCCGCTACTGCCCGCGTGGAAACGGTGTTGGCCGACCTGGGAAGAATCGTGGTGTCGGGCGCCCATACCACCGCGGGTTTTGGAAGCCTCGAAATGAAAGTGAACGAAACACCCCTCGAAACCGCAAGCACCTTCGACATTGCAACGGATATTGACCTCGGTAAACTCCTTCCGGAAAAGGCAGGAATAAAGCTCCCCATGCACTTTGACTATGGCGAAACCCACATCAAGCCCCAATATAACCCGCTTGATCCGGATATCAAACAAAACGACTTTATTGAGTCGTTTGAAACCAAAGCCGAACAAGACTCGGTGAAAAACCTGACCAACGATTTCACCCTGCGCCGCAACATCAACTTTGTGAACGTGAGAAAAGAAAAAGTTGGAAATCAGGCAAAATCAAAGCTTTATGACATCGAAAACTGGAACTTTTCATACTCCTACAGCGAGTTCTACCAAAGAAATATTGATGTTGAATACGACAAACGGCTTCTTTACCGTGGAGGCGTAGGCTTCAATTACAACGCCACACCAAAAAATGTTCAGCCCTTCTCCAAAGCTAAATGGGCAGCGAAGCCCTATATGCAACTCATCAAAGACATCAACTTCTACTATATGCCGCGCAACCTGGCATTCCGCTCGGAGATGAACAGGCAGAACAACGAAAAAAAATACCGCAATAAAAGCGAGGGCGATATCATCACCTATCCCATCTATGCGAAACAATGGACCTGGTCGCGCAACTACGACTTCAAATTCGACCTCACAAGGTCTATAACATTAGATTTCTCCGCAGGTGCCAATGCCTATGTGTATGAACCTGCCGGAAACCCCGACCGCGGAAGCGAAGAATACCGCATGAACCGCGACACCATCTGGAACAGCATCCTCGATCTGGGACGTAAAACCCGCTACAACCAGACGGTGAAAGTCAATTACAACATCCCTATCAACAAAATACCCCTACTCAACTGGGTGAACGCAACAGCCGCTTACCAAGGCATGTACACCTGGACAGCATCGCCGCTGTCAGTGCAGGAACGCATCGGAAACAGCATCGAAAACCAAAACACCAAACAACTCAACGGCAGTGTTGATTTTCTGCGGTTGTATAACAAAGTTGGCTATTTCCAAAAACTAAATACTCCAAAACGGCCTCCCGGAAGAGGAGCAGGAGCCATGCCAAGACCCGGCGCAGGACGCCCCGGCGGCAAACCTGAACCCGAAATATCAAACAAAGGCAAAGAGGCCGACACCACTTCTCAGAAAAAAGATGTTAACTACTTAAAAATTGTAGCTGAGGAAATCCTTAAGCTTGCAATGAGTGTTAAGCGCGGCAACATCACTTACACCCAAAACAACGGCACTTTAATCCCCGGATTTATGTCGGAGCCCGACCTCTTTGGGCTTAATTTCGCCACCGGCGCCCCCGGGCTTGGTTTCGTTTTGGGAAGCGAAGCCAACATACGAAACCTGGCCATTGATAACAACTGGCTTTCAAAAGACTCACTCATTAATCAGGCCTATGCCAAAAAACGAACTGAGACTTTTGGCTACAGAATCAATATAGAGCCGGTGCCGGGCATGAAACTGGATATCAACGGCGACCGCACCACAGCCCTCAATTTTTCGGAATACTTAAGGGCAGATTCTGCAGGTATTTTCAATTCCTTTTCTCCTGTTGAGACGGGTAGTTTCACCACTTCCTACGGGCTGTGGAACACCTCCTTCGTAAAATCCGGAAAAGACGAGCAGTCCGAGCTGTTTGACAAACTCCTTGCCAACCGCAAAGTGATTGCCGAACGCCTGGCTTATGCCAACCATCAATGGGTTGCCGAAGGAGAGCAATATGTGTATGATACTGTTGGAAAAGATTACTATCCTTATGGTTATGGAGCGATATCGCAGGAAGTTGCACTTTATTCATTTATCGCGGCTTATAGCGGAAAAAGCGCCGCAAACATCGGCCTGAATCCTTTTCCACAGATTCCGATCCCTAACTGGAACCTCACCTACAATGGTCTCACGCAAATTCCGGCAGTGCAAAAACTCTTTAAGTCAGTCAATATCACACACGCCTACAGATCGTCATACAGCATCAACTCCTGGCGAACAAACGTTGATTTCGACCCGGCCGACCTGACACGTACTTACAAGAACAGCAATGTTTTTATAACCAAATACGATATGGGGCAAATTGTGATAACCGAGCAATTCTCTCCGCTCATCGGGATAGATGTCGGGCTGCACAACAGCATGACGGCCCGTGTCGAGTTCAAAAAACAGCGCAACCTGACCATGAGTTTCATCAACAACCAACTCACCGAAGTTGTGGGTCAGGAGTTTATCATTGGCACAGGCTACCGGTTTAAAAATCTGGCATTGATCATTTCATCCATCACCGGCGGCAAGGGCACGCGCTCAAGCAACGACCTGGTTTTAAAACTCGACCTGGGCTTCCGCACCGATGTGACAACGCTGCGCAGGCTCGAGGAACGCAACAGCCAGATTTCGGCAGGGCAATACAAAACCAATTTGTATTTCACGGCAGATTATATGATTAGCAACAGGTTTAACCTGCAGGCCTTCTTCAAACGCGATATGTCCGACCCGTTCGTATCATCACAATTCCGCAATTCAAACACCTTTGCCGGTATAACAATGCGATTCAACCTGGCACAATAAGCTAATTTGGAACGGTTTTAATTTTGGATTGATTTAACGCTGTCAAGCAGAAAAAGTATAATTTTGGCGCTTAAACCAAAAATTTTCAAGCATGAATATCCCATCAGACCTCAAGTACACCAAAGATCATGAATGGATTCGCGTAAACGGCGATGAAGGCATTGTTGGAATCACCGAATTTGCCCAGAAAGAATTGGGCGACATCGTTTTTGTTGAAGTTGAAACCCTCGACGAAACCCTTGAAGAAGGCGAAACCTTTGGAACAATTGAAGCTGTAAAAACGGTATCAGATCTTTTTATGCCTGTTTCAGGTACAGTTGCCGAATACAACGAACTTCTTGCCGATACACCGGAACTTATCAATAAAGATCCGTATGGCGAAGGCTGGATTGTGAAAGTTAAACTAAGCAATCCTGCACAGCTGAACGATCTGCTCGATGCCGAAGGCTATGCAGCCCTCATTGAAGGATAAAAAAATGGATAATGCGGCTTAAACACCTGGCTGCGCAAGCTCCGGCATTCCTTTGGGCTTTGATCATCCTGCTGCTTACAGGTCTTCCGGGAAATTATTTTCCCGAAATCAAAAGTTTTTGGGATTGGCTTTCTCCTGATAAAGTTGTTCACCTGGCCATGTTTGGCATTTTTACTTTTTTGCTTTTCTTTGGAAACAGGGCATACTTTTTGAAGGGAAATCAACGTTCTTTGAGTGTATTATTCATTGGAACCGGGATCGCATTCGGCGGTTTGACCGAGCTGTTACAAGCCTTTGTGTTTGTTGGAAGAGACGGAAACTACTACGATTTCTTCGCCAACACAGCAGGAACATTCGCCGGAACATTGCTTTTTCAGCTTCTTTTGACTAAAAAACTCAAAAAAAGGAATTCAGGATTGAATAATTATTAATTTAGCGCCGCTTATTGCGTGCTTAAACACTTAAAGCCAGATAATATTATGGAAGTAAAAAAATCACCTAAAGCAGACCTTGAAAATAAAAGGACTATTTTCATGCAAGTAGGTCTAGTGCTGGCTTTGGCGGTTGTCTTTCTAGCTTTTGAATACAAGAGCTACGACAAACGAACACTCGACATTGCACAGCGTGTTGTTGAAGACATCCCTGAAGAAATTGTGCCAATCACTGACCAGACTGTTAAACCACCACCACCACCGCCTGCAGCCCAGGTAACGGTGCTTCAGATTGTGGAAGACGATGTTGAGGTCGCTGACATTGAGATTAACGCTGATGTTGACCTTAAAGAAGCCATCGAAGTGTATGTTCCGCCGGTTCGTGAAGAAGAAGAAGTGGTTGAAACAGAAATCTTTACTGTGGTTGAATCCATGCCGGAATTTCCGGGTGGTGCCGAGCAAATGATGGGCTTTATTGCCAAAAACATCAAATACCCGCCAATGGCCCGTGAAAGCGGCATACAGGGCAGGGTGTTCGTAAACTTTGTTGTTGAACCTGACGGCAGGGTCTCCAACGTAAAAGTTCTCCGTGGTATCGGCGGCGGATGTGATGAAGAAGCTATTCGCGTGGTCGAAAGCATGCCAAAATGGACACCAGGCCGTCAGCGCGGCAAAGCGGTGAGGGTTTCTTTCAACCTCCCGGTTCGTTTCACACTGCAATAGGATTTTCCTGAAAAAATACGAAAGCACCTCGCTGAGGTGCTTTTTTTTTGTTAAAACGTTCCGGACAAGCGCAACAGAAATTGCCGCTGAGGCTGCACATCGCCCGGACGGCCCATATACTCAACATTGGTTAAATTGCGCACAACAAACGAAAGCTGAACCACATGCGTCAGGCGGTAACCAAGCTGAAGTTCTGCAAGTACGTGGGTTTTATTGGCGGTTTGCCAATAATCATAAAAACCCGGGAGCAAACCTTCGCGGGTGAGTTCGTTTAAAAACACATCGTCAATGCGCAGGATCGGCGACCGGACAATCACGCTGATACCAGCCATATATCTCCGGAAGGAAAGATCCCAGCCGGCTTTAAAACTGTGTTTGCGGCGGTATTTAAGAAATTCACCGGTGTTTTTGCCTGAATAGAGGTTAAACTCCACCGGGTAAGAAAACGTGTATCCGCCACTTGCAACATGTGTTACTATCCCTGTTTTGCCTTTTAGCATCCATTCGGCCTCAAAGCCATAAACCCTTGCTGCTTCTATATTTGCTGCTTTAAACCCAAATCCAAAACTCCCTGACTGATCGGCATAAATACCAAAAAGATATTCAATCATGTTCTTGTTTTGCATATAAAAAGCTGCCAGATCAAGCTGAGCTGCCCATTGACCCAATTTCAAGCCCTGCCTTAGTCCGGCCTCGGCACTCCATCCGGCTTCGGGTTGGATGTAGAAATTGGGATAAATTTTCACAGCCCCAAGGGTTGTTGAAGCATGTCGCTCGGCAATCGAAGGATAGCGAAAGCCCTGTCCAAAGGAAGCCCTGAAAAAAGTATGCTCTTTGATGCGATAGTTCAGGCCGGCCCTGAAAAGTGGTTTGAAAACAGTGTTCATGGCATCGAGGTCGTTGTACTCGAGACGTAAGCCTCCAACCACTTGTAATCTTTGATTCAATTGGCTTTCGACTTGTGTGAAAAACCCGGCCTGACGGCTGTTGTGGTCGCCGTGAAAATTGGAATTCACCTGCGAAAATTGTCCGGAAACACCCGTTTGAAGTGAGAAAAGCGGATGAATGCGGATGAAGTTCTGGTATTCGATATACACCGAGCGAGCCTGGCTGTTGTTTTGGGCAGCATCAGGAAAGTGGTTATCGCTTTGCTGAATTCGGCTCTTCAACGCATGCCTGATGGCATCGCGCCTTGCATACTCCACAAAGGGATCGAGCGTGATGAAAGAACCGCGCATTGCAATTGCTGTCGAAGTGTCCTGAATGAGGGCGCCTGTTGCAGCATTGTCCCAGAGCACAAAATCAGTTTTGTTCGTAATTCCTGCGTTGGCAGCGAGACCGTAGGTCAAGCCACTCAGCTTCGGGTGGCGGTATTTCCACTTCAGGTGAAACCTTCCTGTTTTTTCGTCGTTGTATTTTCGGTAACCATTATCAGTGAGCAGGTTAAATCCAAATCCAAGGTCGGAGTTACCCATTTTCCGCAAATGATTAAGGCCGGCTGATGCCGAAAGTCTCGGGCTGTCCCACCATTTCCAGGTCTTGCGTGCAGGCACATCAAAAACACCGGATTGAAGAAAAACTTTGGTTGAGGGAATAGAAGTGGCATCTGCCGTCCTGAAGTTGATGACACCGTTGAGTGCCGAAGAACCATATACTACCGAGGAAGCTCCTTTGATCACTTCTATCTGGCTGATGTCGTCGAGCGGGAGAAACTGCCAGCGAATGTTTCCGGCATCGGGAGCAATAACAGGCAGGCCATCCAACAATGCCAGAACACGGCTGCCGGCTCCATAACTAAATCCGCTGCCGCCGCGTATTGAAGCTTGTCCGTCGAGCACTTCAATTCCGGGGCTGCGGCTAAGCAAATCTTTTGTGTCGGTAATATTCCGGCTTTCAATATCGCCCGGCTTGATCAGACTCATCGAAACTGTAAGTTCGGCCAAACGTTGTTCGATACGGCTGGCCGTCACAACCACCTGATCCATTTCGAAAACAGCCGCCTGCAAAGCGATATCAAGCCGTACTGTATCGCCCGGAATCGTTGCAACACCGCGCTCCTGTGTTTGATAGCCAAGGAGTCTGAACTGAAGATTGATTTGTTTTGCTTCTGTCCACAGGCGAAAAACACCTTTTTCATCGGTGGTGACCCCCCTGTTTTGCTCAACAAGCACCAGCACAGCCGGTAATGACTCACCGGTTTTGGCATCGGTGACCTTTCCGCTAATCCAGCTTTGCGCATGTAAATGGCTAAAGCCAATCAGGCAAACAACTGAAGCTAAAATGATGAGTGATCTCATTTGGCCTTGAATGTCATCCTGATCTGCATATTCTGGTCAGGATTGGTGAGACTTGGATAGGCCGTATTGATTTTCAAGGAAGAAGCTGTCAGCTCATCTATAATGGTTGTCAGCGGGATAGGCAATGAGTCAGTGGTGATAACAATCTGAGATTTATTATCGGCAAAGCGCCAGAAACCGGTGTACTGGCCAAAATGACCCGTGGCATCGCGGTTAAATGTTACCTCGCCCTTAAACTTTTCGAGCACCTGGCCCGGACCACTTGCATCAGCACCATCAACAAGCAGACTGTCAGAAACCCAAGCTGTGGCAGTGAGCAGTTCGAAACGGTCGTTTTCCTCCGTTTTGTTGCAGGCCAACATCAAAAAAAGACCTAAAATCAGCGTTACTAAAATTTGTTTTTTCATTTTTTATGTCATTTGTGCAAAACAAATATACAACCTTACATTATAAACCGGCAGGTTTTGCAGCAATCATGTGATTGGCGCAGATAATTCAGTACGAAGAAGCTCAACAATCAAATAAATTCAGTTATTTAAATATGTTTTAAAAATCACTTATACAATACGTTGGGGAGAAATAATGCGGTTGAACCGTGTTATTGCACATGTTTTTCTGGACAAAAGGTTTGTCTTTTTCATACCTTTGGGCTCAATCAAATCACATAAGTTATGGATAAGTTATTTTACAAGGATGCCCTGAATTATCATTCACAGGGTCGTCCGGGAAAGTTGGAGGTGATTCCAACAAAACCCTACAGCACGCAACGCGATCTTTCGCTGGCATACAGTCCCGGCGTTGCCGATCCCTGTCTTGCCATCAATAAAACACCCGAAGATGTGTATAAATACACGGGCAAAGGCAATCTGGTAGCCGTGATTTCAAACGGCACGGCAGTATTGGGTTTGGGCGATATTGGTCCGGAAGCAGGTAAACCCGTGATGGAAGGAAAAGGATTGTTGTTCAAGGTGTTTGCGGATATTGATGTGTTTGATATCGAAATAAACGAAAAAGACCCGAAAAAATTTATTGAAATTGTCAAGGCCATTGCGCCCACTTTTGGCGGTATAAACCTCGAAGATATCAAGGCTCCCGAATGTTTTGAGATAGAAGAAGAACTCAAAAAGCAGCTTCCCATACCGATCATGCACGACGACCAGCACGGCACAGCCATTATCACCTCGGCGGGCTTGCTCAACGCGCTCGAAATCAACGGAAAAAAGATCGAGAATCTCAAAATCGTTGTTAACGGCGCCGGCGCAGCAGCTGTTTCGTGTACAAAACTCTACATCAAGCTGGGAGCCAAACCCGAAAACATTTTGATGTTTGACAGCAAAGGTGTGTTAAATAAAAAGCGCAAAGACCTCAACGATACCAAACTGCAGTTTGCACATGATATTCCGGACATGACGCTCGAAGAGGCACTCAAAGGCGCTGATATGTTTTTGGGCTTGTCTGTTGCAGGAGTCATCAAAAAGCACATGCTTCTGGCCATGGCAGAAAATCCGATTGTTTTTGCGCTTGCCAATCCCATTCCCGAGATAGCCTATAACGATGCGATGGCCACACGCGACGACATTATCATGGCCACGGGACGGTCCGATTTTCCAAATCAGATCAACAACGTGCTCGGTTTTCCCTACATTTTCAGAGGCGCTTTGGACGTTCGGGCCAAAGCTATCAACGACGAGATGAAACTCGCGGCCTCAAGAGCCTTGGCACAACTGGCAAAAGAACCGGTTCCTGAAGAGGTGAATATCGCCTTCAATGTCAACAACCTGCGTTTTGGTCGTGAATATATCATTCCCAAACCAACCGATCCGCGACTCATTGAAAGAGTTGCACTTGCAGTAGCAAAAGCCGCAGTTGAAACAGGCGTTGCACGCAATCCGATCAAAAACTGGGAAAACTACACCGAAGAACTCCGCAAGCGGCTTAAAACCAGCAATCCGCTCTTGCGCCAGATAAAAACAAGGGCCAAACATAACCCAAAAAGAGTGGTCCTGGCCGATGCCGAACATTACAAAATGCTCAAAGCAGCCGAAATCGTCCTCAACGAAGGTCTTGCCGAGCCGGTACTGCTTGGCAATGCTTCCAAAATTAAAGCCATCATCCAGGAGAATGAACTTGAGCTGCATGGCGTTGAAATCATTGATCCACGTTCAAACGAACAAAACGGTCGCCGCAAACAGTTTGCCGAAGCCTTGTTCCAGCGACGTCAGCGCAAAGGAATGACCTTTACTGCTGCACGCAGCCTGCTCATGCACCGCAGCTATTTTGGTGCCATGATGGTTGCCACAGGACATGCTGACGCCATGGTCTCGGGCCTCACACGCAACTATCCCGATACTGTGCGCCCCGTTTTACAGGTGATTGATAAACAAAACGGAAACAACATCGCTTCAGGGATGTATATCGTCAACACCAAACGTGGCCCAGTCTTTTTTGCCGACTGCACATTGAATATTGACCCCACCTGGGAACAATTGGTCGAGATTACCCTGCAAACTTGTCAATCTGTTCGCGAATTCAAGATTGTTCCGCGTGTTGCGTTGGTTTCCTATTCGAGTTTTGGATCTGCCGGTGGAAAAGTGCCCGAAAAACAGCGTAAAGCTGTTGAATATCTGCACAAACACCATCCTGATATGATCGTTGACGGCGAAATACAAGCCAATGCAGCGCTGAATCCCGAACTGCTTTCGGAGTCGTTTTCCTTCTCCCGCCTCTTGGGCGGGCCGGCCAATGTGCTGATTTTCCCTAATCTTGAATCATCAAACATTGCCTACAAACTGATGCAGGAACTGGGCGGCGCCGAAGTGATCGGGCCAGTTTTGAACGGGATGAATGAGTCTGTGCAAATCCTTCAGATGGGCAGCTCGGTGAGTGAAATTGTGAACATGATCACCATTGCCGTTATTGATGCCCAAAACAAATCGGAAGCCAGAAACAAACGCGTATAATATGTAAACGTATCAGCTTAAAGCACCTCTGTGCTCAAGCACCATAGACCTGACCTCGGCATAGTCGTTTTTGCAAGCTGTGCTGAGGTCTTTTTTTCGGCCGAAAGCTTCGAGGCGTGGAGGCACAACAATGTGTGTTTCTATACAGGCTTCCACCACTTCGGCAAACTTGGCAGGGTGCGCGGTTGCCAAAAAAGCCGCATTGCCCGTAAATTTGCATGTTTCGATATACTGCATCAAACCAAGATAGCCAACAGCCGCGTGAGGATCAGCAATATAGGCATGGTTTTTCCATAATTCAGCAACCGCATTGCGCGTTTGATCGTCAGAAAAAGAAAAAGCACTGATATGCTTTCTCATTTGTGCCACATCACCATTAAAAAGATGAAGCATCCGTTCAAAATTGCTTGGATTGCCCACATCCATGGCATTGCTGATTGTTGCAACAGAAGGTCGGGAAACAAATTTTCCCGAGCGGAGAAAAGCCGGAACAACATCATTTACATTGGTTGAAGCCACAAACCGATTGATAGGAACACCCATGGCACGGGCCATCAAGCCGGCAGTCAGGTTGCCGAAATTCCCGCTGGGAACACTCACCACCGGCGTCTGCGCATCAAGACGGCTCCACAGCCATGCATAATACACCATTTGAGGGAGCAAGCGCGCAATATTGATGCTGTTGGCCGATGTTATCAAATGATGATTGAGGGCATTTTCATCTGAAAGCAAAGCTTTTACATGGCGTTGGCAGTCGTCAAAACTTCCATCAATTTCGATCGCAGTGATGTTGTTGCCCCACGAACAAAGCTGCATACGCTGTGCAGGACTCACTTTTCCTTTTGGAAACAAAACAAAAACTTCGATGCCTTCAACATTGTGAAAGCCCGATGCTACTGCGCTTCCTGTGTCGCCCGATGTGGCCACGACTACTTTTAAGGGTTTGTTTTCGTTGTTAAGATGCGGGAGCAAGCGTGCCATGAATCTTGCACCAACATCTTTGAAGGCAAGCGTCGGTCCATGGAAAAGCTCTAAACTATAAACACCGTCGGTAAGCTGTCTGACGGGTATTTCAAAGTTGAAAGCCTCGTTGCAAATATCAGCCAACACATGTGGCGCCACATCTTCCAGTAAAAAAGGATTCAGCAGATGAAAAGCCAGCTCAGAAAGTGTCATTTGCGGCATTTTGCTGAGTGTCTCAGCACTCAGTACCGGAATTTCGGCAGGCATAAACAATCCGCCATCCGGAGCGAGTCCTTTCAAAACAGCATCGCGGAGGCTGAAAGCAATGTGTTGGTTTGCGTCACGTGTTGATAAATATTTCATTGAATTGCAGATTGTTTAGATATTAAATTATTCAGCTATAAGCAGTTGCGCACCAAGAGGATTAATTGCGGAAAGATAAACCTGATGAGGCATTTTTGAAGATGTGAGAAAAGCCGATATAGGCTTAGCAATATTTTGTGCTTTTGGCAAACCATCGGCAAAGGCAAAAACGGTAGGTCCTGATCCTGATATACCAAAAGCAATCGCGCCGGCATCGGTGGCCAACTGTTTCATCGTGTTGAAATCAGGAATCAGGTGTTCGCGCACAGGTTCCACAATGTGATCGGTCATGCTGCGGCCAAGCAGGGAAAGATCGTTGCTGTATAATGCAGCAACCAATCCTGCCACATTGCCCCATTGTTTCACCGCATCGCGCAAAGGAATTTTTTCGGGCAGGATGCTGCGCGCTTCGCGTGTGGGAACGCTCACTTCAGGATGAATGATGGCACAAAACAGCGTTTCGGGAACAGGCAACTGAACAATATCCAAAGGTGTGTATGACCTGATGAGTACGAGGCCGCCAAAAAGCGCGGGCGCAACATTGTCGGCATGGGCATTGCCACAAGCCAAACGCTCACCTTCCATGGCCAGCGGAAGCAGGTCTTTACGCGTAAGAGGCTCACCCATAAGCGTATTAACGGCCAGCAAGGCAGCCACGCTGCTTGCCGCACTCGACCCAAGACCGCTGTTGAGCGGCATTTTTTTATGAATGCCGACAGCAATCCCTTGCCTGCTTCCAATTTTATCCAGAAAGAGCCTGACCACCGCCGAAGCCGTGTTTTTATCAGCATCGCGGGGCAGCAGCCCGCCATCGCCGGTGATGGTTTCAATGCTCACCACCCCGCTGTTGTTGCGTCTGAGTTCAACCTCATCGCCCGGAGTATGGAGGGCAAAGCCAAGCACATCAAAACCACAGTTGAGGTTTGAAACACTGGCCGGAGCAAAGGTTCTTACGTACTGAAATTGTTTCTTTTGCATCATTTCCGATATTTTCAAATTGTTAAACTCAGGCTTTGGCAGCCCTTAGTATGTCGGCAAAAACACCGGCAGCCGTAACGGCAGCACCGGCGCCGGGACCTTTCACCACCAAAGGATTGTCTTTGTAACGCTGGGTTGTAAAAGCAATGATATTATCGCTACCGCTCAGGCTATAGAACGGATGGGAGATATCAAGCATCCGAAGGCTGATCTTCAACTTGCCCTCTTCGATTAAGCCAATGTATCTCAACACCTTACCACATTGCTCTGCTTCCGATTTCAATGTGTTGAAAAAAGTTTCTTCCTTGACGAGCTCCTCCATAAAGGCTGCTGTAGAAGCGGCTTTGAGACAAGAATCAGGCAGAATGGGTTGAATCTGAATATCGTCCAGCTCGCAAGGCCAGCCAGCCTCGCGGGCAAGGATGAGCAGTTTGCGTGCAAAATCAAGCCCGTTGAGATCGTCGCGCGGGTCGGGTTCGGTAAATCCCCGGTTTTTTGCTTCGGCCACGACTTCTGCAAAGGTTTTATCGCCCTTGTAATTGTTAAAGATGAAAGAAATCGTTCCGGAAAGTATGGCTTCGATCTTCAGAAAACGGTCGCCGCTCAGCACCAGATCGTTCATTGTTTTGATGATGGGAAGTCCCGCTCCTACATTGGTTTCGTAATAAAAACCGACCCCATTGCTTCGGGCCGACTTTTTCATGCTTTGGTAGTGAATCATCTTGCCCGAGGCGCCTCGTTTGTTGCAGGCCACCACCGAAACATGTTCGCGAAACAAGGGTTCATATTGCTCAACGATAAGCTGATTGCTTGTGTTGTCAACAAAAATACTGTTGGGAAGATTCAATTGTGTGATGAACGAAACAAATGATTGAATATCAGCCTTTTCATGGCTTTCTTCCAGCAAAACTCTCCAATTCTTAAGTTCAATCTCCTCCTTTTGAGCAAGCAGCATTTTTCGGCTGTTCGTGATTCCGTGCACTTTAACTGACAGATGATGCTCGTTGATCAGCATCTCGCCTGAGGCAGCCATTTGGTCGAGCAATTCGGCACCAATGGTTCCTGTTCCGGCAATAAAGAGGTTGAGCGTTTGAACCTGCGAGAGAAACAAGGCATCATGCACCGCGTTGAGTGCTTTTGACAGCTCTGTTTCGCTGATCACCACTGAAATATTAAGCTCCGACGAACCTTGTGCAATGGCAATCACATTGATGCCGCTACGGCCCAGCGCCTGAAAAAGTTTTCCGCTCACACCCCGGGTGTGCCGCATGTTTTCGCCCACAACTGCAAGAATACTCAAACCGGTATTGGCAACGGGAACATCTATCTTATTGGAATACAGCTCCATCTCAAACTCGTTGCGCAAGGCTTTCAGCGCGGCATCGGTATCTGCCGGACTAACCGCAAAGCTGATGCTGTGCTCCGAGCTGGCCTGGGTGATCAGCACAACATTGACATCGGCGGCAGCCATGGCATTAAAAAGCCGTCCACCGAAACCTTTCACGCCTACCATGCCGCTTCCTTCAACATTGATAAGGCTCACCGACTGAATGGACGAAATGCCCTTGATGATGCCCACAGCCGGAGCGATAGCAGGCAAAATGGTTGTTCCGGGATGAGAGGCATTAAAGGTGTTTCGGATTTGAATGGGAATGTTGCAGGCGATGGCCGGGATAAGGGTTGGCGGATAGATCACCTTTGCACCGAAATAAGACAGTTCCATGGCTTCGCGGTAGCTCAGCTCGGGCAAAACAAAGGCGTTTTTGACCAATCGCGGGTCGGCAGTCATAAAGCCATCCACATCTGTCCAGATTTGAATGACTTCGGCACCAAGAGCAGCACCCAGAATAGCAGCGGTGTAGTCCGACCCTCCCCTTCCAAGTGTTGTTGTGTTGCCTTTGCTGTCGGCTGCAATGAAACCGGTGACCACCGCAAGTTTACCCGAAAGTCCACCGGCCCAGCGGCGAATACGTTCGTTTGTCACGGCTTCGTTAACCTTTGCATTTCCGAAACTGCTGTCGGTGGCAATCAGCTGACGGGCATCGGTATAAATGCTGTCAAAACCCCGCTCCGAAAAAACAGCTGCAACCAAAGTACAGGAGAGTTGCTCTCCGAGCGCCATCACCCTGTCCATGGTGCGGGGGCTGCATTCACGCAAGGTGGCAATGCCACCCAACAATTGCTGCAAAACTGCAAAATGAGGTTCCAAAACATTTGATGCCGTTTTGTTTTCACAGAAAAACGCTTCCATGGTAAGCAGATGCTTTTCGCGCAATTCCCAAAGGCCATCGTGAATGTCGTTTCCTGCTGCAGCCTCGTTTGCTAAATGAATAAGATGATTGGTGACGCCTCCCATGGCGGAGCAAACCACAACCAAGTCCTTATCGTTTTCACTTGCAGTCTTCACAATTTCGACAAGTGATTGGATGGCGGCAGCATTGCCAACCGATGTTCCTCCAAATTTTAAAACCTTCATATCAGATGTTTTTAATAAAAAAAGCCTCCCGATGTTCGGAAGGCTTTGGATATTTCACTTTTGGTTCTTTCGTTTCAAGCTACTTCATGCAAAACCTTCCCCTGCCGCTACCGGTGGTAGTGGTGGTGGTTGAGGTTGTGCCGGTGTTGAAGTACATAAATCGTTATTTGAGGCCTCAAAAGTAAAGGATTTTTTGAACTTTGATGTTTCTAACAAAAAAATCTTCGTTTATTTTTTCTTTAAGGACTGGAAAAGACGTTTTCTGTTCTTAAAAAAAATAAATAAACCTTGTGTCCAAAAGTCCCGGAAAGTTTAACTTTGACAGTCAGGACAATCCAGTAGTAACCAAAACTTATTTTAGTTAACCAATTAAAAATTAATAGGATGGAAGAACACGCTGACAAATTTCCACATCAGATAGAAAACATAACTGCCTTTATTTCGCAGATTATTGTTTCATACGGCCTTCGGCTGATAGGGGCTGTCATAGCCTTGGTAGTTGGTTTTTGGGTGGTTGGCCGCATCAAGGCCGGCCTTGTGAAATTGATGGAAAAGCGCGATGTTGAGCCTTCGTTGCGTAGTTTTCTTCGTAGTTTCCTGAGTGTTGCGCTTAAAATACTCGTCATTATCACCGTCTTGAGCATGGTTGGTGTGCAGATGACAAGTTTCATTGCCATGCTGGGTGCGGCGGGTTTGGCCATCGGCCTTGCGTTGCAGGGAACATTGCAGAATGTTGCAGGCGGAGTAATAATTTTGCTTTTCAAACCCTTTAAGGTTGGTGATTTTATCGAAGTGCAAGGTTTTTTGGGCACTGTTGCCGAAATACAAATCTTCAACACCCTGCTCACAACGGTTGATAACAAAGTAGTTGTGATTCCCAATGGAGGCCTGGCCACCGGTTCGCTTACCAATTACTCCAAAATGGATACGCGCAGGGTTGACTGGGTTTTCAGCATCTCCTATGGCGAGACATACGGCAAGGCGGAGGGCGTGATTAATGGTCTTATTGCAGCCGACAACCGTATTCTGCAAGATCCTGCACCTTTTGTTGCCTTGTCAAAACTCAACACAAGCTCAGTGGATATTGTGGTCAGGTGCTGGGTGAATGCCCAGGACTATTGGCCTGTCTTTTTTGATATGAATAAAAATCTTTACGAAACTTTCCACCAGCAAGGCTTAGTGATGCCATTTCCGCAAATGGATGTGCACATACGTCAGTAACCATTTTGTATTCAACCACATAATAAAAACGCAAGCCTTATGGCCTGCGTTTTTTTTATTTTTCCGGCTGAGCCTTTCAAGAAAGCAATTACTTGATCACGCCTAAGTTTTTACCAACTTTCGTGAAGGCACTGATGGCTTTTTCGAGATGATCTGTTTCGTGCGCTGCCGAAATTTGCACCCTGATGCGCGCCAAACCTTTGGGCACAACAGGATAATAAAAACCGATCACATATATGCCTTCGAGGAGCAGTTGGGCGGCCATTTCCTGCGAGAGCTTGGCATCATACAACATCACAGCGCAAATGGCCGATTTTGTTGGTTTGATGTCGAACCCTGCTGCCGTCATTTTCTCCATAAAAAAGGCAGTATTGCGGTGGAGCTTATCCTGAAGCTC
>DISP01000178.1 GCA_002421995.1 Bacteroidales bacterium UBA6207
AAATGGAGTTGTTAGTCAATCCTGCTGGATTTAAGCCATTTTGTGAGTGCGGAGAGGATGGTGTCTGGACTGATTGGCTTTGCCAGGTAATCATTACATCCGCGCGAAACAGCATCGTGCATCGAAGCCGGACTTACGAAGGCCGTGATCAGAAGCACCGGAAGCTCGGGACGGAGTTGATGAATCAAAGGGGTGGCATCGTATCCGCTCATCAGTGGCATCATACCATCCATGAAGACGATGTCAATTGATGGATCGCTCTCGACAATCTGCACTGCCTCCTGCCCGTTGCTTGCTCTAATTATATTGATGCCTGATTTTTTCAGGCTGATTTTGAAATAGTTAAAGTTAGATTCATTATCTTCTGCAATGAGCAGAGTATAAGCTGAAAAATCGGTAGCGTTCATCATCAACAGGATTGGCAGCAAAATTATAAAACAATTAGATAGGAAGTAAGATTTTGGCTGGAATCCAGATTTAATTTTTGTCTTATATAGTGTCTGGTCAAGTCAATAGTAGCTTTTGAGAGATTCATCAACCTCGCAATTTCTTTCGAAGAGAGATTAATTCTAAGAAGTGCGCACATTTGAAGTTCAGCGGGCGTGAGGTCAGGTGCGTTTAGCAAAAGTTTTTCGTAGAAATCGCCATGCATCTGCTTGAAAATGCTGTCGAAATCGTTCAGGGAGCTCATGTTGGCAGAGCTTGATATTTCGTCGAGTAGTTTTTCGAAGTCTTCCTGGTCTTTCTTTTTTTGAATTTTTATGCTGAACGGGTTTAGACGTTCACGAATGGACTTGTTTATCTGAATGAGGTCGGCTTGTTTGATGGATTGGTACATCATTTCCTGTTGTTTCAGCTGCACCTCGAGTTGCTGAACATTGGATTTTTGTTCGAGCAGATCGTTTTCAAGTCTGATCTTCTCGAACGCTTCTTCTTTCATCCTGCCGGCACATTCCGACTCATGCAATTGCTGCTTGAGCAGGGTGCTTTTTTTATTCATTTTTTTGAAAAAGAGGAAGATTACCAAAATCGCCACCAAAGCGCTCAAAATGAGTATTATGAGTAAAAGACGGGTAATAAACAGATTTCGCGTTTCAATGATTTTCTTTGTTTCAAGCTGTTGGAGTTCAGCATTAAGTCTGTTGTTTTGGTATTTGAGTTGCAGGTCGTCGAATAGTTCTTTGCTCGCCTCTTTAAACAAAGAATCCTTGCACTGAATTGTTTTGGTTTGATATTCTAGCGCTTTGCTTATGTTTTTTTCGTTTTTGTACCAACCAGCAAGCAATTGAGTCCCTTTAACCGAACAAATATGGTTTCCGTTTTCCCGCAGCCAATTTGTGCTGCTCTCTGCCAAACGGATTGCGCTGTCAGTTTTATTTGTTTCATACAACAGCTCCGCCATAACGAGCATGGCATCATGAAAGATATGCGGATAGGTAGATTCTTCGCCACGTTTTGCAATTTCTGAAAGTATCACGAGAGCTTCGTGGGTAAATCCTCTGTGATATAATGAAAAGGCTGATAAAATTCTGAGCTCCATCACAAGTTTCTCGTCAGCAGACTGGTGGCAGCTTTGTGTATGATTTAAAATCTGCTCCATCTGGTCGAATTCCTTGAGATTGTAATACACACTTGCCTGGTTCATCTGAGCGTAACACTCTCCAAGCCTGTGATTTATCAATGCAAATAGCTTTTTACTCTCTTTAATACTCTCTAATGATTGGTTGTAATACATCTTAGCCTTTTCGGTGTCAATGGCATCAAACACGAGCCCAAGGTTTTGATAAACGATGCCAATTCCGAGTTTCGTTAGTGCCATCGTTGAGGTGTCGCCGAGAACCGAATCAATTTTAGCAGCTTCGAGGTATGCGTTAAGCGCGAGGTTGTTTCTGCCTTTATCAAGCCATGCACTTCCAAGATTGATGAGTACCGAGTTGATTTGCTTGTCGTTGTTGATTGACCTGTAATAATCGAGTGAGCTGGTGAGCATGCCTATTGCGCGGTCGTATTCACCATCTCGCGGTACATGCAAGCCACTTGTTCGTTGACACGATGAAAATAATACCAATCTTTGTTGCGCTCGAAAGCGTTAAGCGATTGCATCAATAAAGCCATGGCTTGTTGGCGGTTACCGGCATTTTTGTATGAAATTCCGTAAACAAAGTCGAAATAGGCTTTATCTGTTTCAGTATAACTCCCTGCCGGCATGTGGAGTGATTTTTGGCCCAACCTGACTCCTTTTTCAGGATCATTTTGCCAGAGTTCCATGATAGAGTCGGCAAGAACAACTAATTGATTGGAAAAATCAATACCTTGATTTTCAGTATTTTGATTATTTGAAGAGCCAAAGCAATCAAGTGTAAAAATGAACAAAATGAATAGAATAAGATGTTTTTGATTCATTGTTGTGTCAATTCTGCACAAATATAAGATTTGTAATTAAATGTTAAAAACAAATCTTATCTCCAAGAAGAAAAAACTTTTCACAGGGGAAAAGTATAACTGCTTTGTTTTTTATGAACTATCCCATATTGCTAAAAGTCATCATCTTCTTCTTCGATGCCATCAATGTCGTATTCAAATAAATCCATTTCAGCATTTTCGTCTTCTTCTTCGAGGGGATCGTAAATACTGAGTTTTCGATCGCGTTTCAGCTGGTTCTTTTTAACAGGTTTTTTGATTAAATCATCATTCGACACAAAGTCTTTCTGATTTGGTTTTTTCTTCACCGGTTTCATGGGAATAAATTCGTGGTATAAGATTTATGGGTTAAAACTGATTAGGATGAATAACATGCTTTATTGTTTGGAGCTATGTGCAGAAAAAGGAAAGGGAAGCCATGCAATGACTGGTGTCATTGAAGCGGGGTTTGAATGATAAAGACGAAAAAGCATTGTTTAATTACAAAATAGAATTAACTACCTGATAACTTCATGTTTATATTCGGGTGCAATTTTAATAATTTTTCAAAATATTTCAGCATGTTTCAGATTTTTTTTTCATACGAAATCAATTTTCCGTCTTTCTGGACATTTTTAGGCGCTTAAACTGGTAATGAGATTTATTACAAACAAACGATTCGGATTCAGCTAAACAATTAATCTCCTGTCTTCGAAATACGGTTTGTCTTGCACTTTGATTCTTTTCACATGTTACTGACTGAATATGAGTTGTATAGCTATTGCTGAAATATCCGAAGTTGATTCTGGTTTGCTGTGTTGTGGTGTCGGATTAAAACTATTTGCTGAGGTGTGTAGGTTAGGAAGTTGGTATATCTTTGTAGCCGCTAAGCATATGGAAGGAAACAGGCTCACGAAAGAAATGCGTTTAAGTGGTAAAAAAGCTGTCGGCAGTTTATTTACCGGGGGATCTTCATTTTTTGTTTATCCCTTTAAAGTTGTTTTTGTTTTGAGAAATGAGCCATTAAAACCTTTGCAACGGGTTTTGTTCTCTGTTTCACGGCGAAACTTTAAGCATGCTGTTGACAGAAACCTGCTTAAACGGCGCATGCGTGAAGCCTGGAGGATTAATCTGCCTACTTTTGACAACAAAATGGCGAACTTAGACGTTGGATTGATCTATACCGGAAAAAAAATCGAATCCTATCATTATATAGAGGAGAAAATAATTGTAATCATTGGCAAACTAAGTGAAATTAATGAAGTACATCAGTAAGTTTGGCGCTGCCGTTTTGGTGTTTCTGATAAGGATTTACCAATATACACTTTCTCCCTACATAGGCAGGGCGTGTCGTTACACACCAAGTTGTTCACACTTCAGTGTTGAAGCTATTCAAAAATATGGACCGGTCAAAGGTGGGAAGCTTGCCGTGAAACGCATTGCTTCGTGCCACCCGTGGGGTGGAAGTGGTTATGATCCAGTACCTTAAAAAAAGAAGTAAAATGAAAGTCAGAAAGTATTTTTTATTGTTTGTTGTGCTTAGCCTTGGATTCAACGGCTATATTTATGGGCAGGCAAACAAAAATTTCGAAATTTCGAAAAGTATAGATGTTTATAACAGCTTATTCAAAGAGTTGAACCTCAATTATGTGGAGGAAATTGATCCTGGAAAGCTGAACGAAACAGCCATTAATGCAATGTTGCAGGAACTTGATCCTTATACAGTTTTTGTGCCCGAATCGCAGATCGAAGATATGCGCATGATGACCACGGGTGAGTATGGAGGAATCGGATCCCTGATACAGCAAATGGGGGAATTTGTGATTATCAGCGAACCTTATGAAGGCTTTCCCGCGCAAAAAGCAGGTTTGATTCCAGGCGACATTATATTGGAAATCAATGATATGAATGCGGTTAACAAAACGTCTTCCGAAATCAGTGAATTGCTTAAAGGCGTGCCGGGTTCGGAGGTGAGGCTCAAGATTCGCCGAACCGGTTCGGATCAACCTATGGATGTTAAGCTGACAAGAGAAAAAATCAAACTTGATAACATTCCTTATTCAACAGTGCTCGACAATTCAATCGGATACATTTTACTCACCGGATTTACCCAGAAAGCTGCTGCCGAATTCAAAGATATTTTTGTGAAAATGGAAGCCGATCATCAACTCAGAGGTTTGATAATTGACTTGAGAGGAAATGGTGGTGGTTTATTGAACGAAGCTGTTGACATAGCTAATCTATTTGTGAATAAAAACGAACTGATCGTTTCGACAAAAGGAAAGTCGCCCGACCGCACAAGTGTTCATCGCACACGCTTTGCTCCCGTTGATTTGACTATTCCTATCGTTGTGCTTGTTAACGAAGGCAGTGCTTCTGCAAGCGAAATTCTGGCAGGATCGCTTCAGGACCTCGACAGAGCAGTGATCGTTGGCCAGAAGACCTTTGGTAAAGGTCTGGTACAAAACGTTGTACCTCTTTCCTACAATACGCAACTTAAGATTACTGTTGCCAAATACTACATACCAAGCGGACGCTGTATTCAGGCCATTGATTACAGCCACAAAATGGAAAACGGAGGAAAGATACCTGACTCATTGGTTTCGACCTTTAAAACAAAGGCCGGCCGCACAGTCTTTGACAATGGAGGAATCATGCCGGATATTACCATTGAGCCGCTTGAATTTAGTCCGGTGAGTGCACATTTGTACACCTCGAACCTGTTTTTTAAATACGCCAACAAATTTGCTTTTGAACACAAAGAGATAGCCCCGGTGAGCGAATTTGATATCACTGATGAAATGTATGATGATTTTATGAAATTTGTTGCAGAACAAGGATTTACATACACCACTGAGAGTGAAAAAATGATAGCTGAACTCAAAAAACAGGCCGGTGAAGAATCTTACCTGCCGGATGTGAGTGCACAGTTGGATGCCCTTGAGCAGCAGCTCCGTTTGATAAAGCAACAGGACATATTGAAACATCGCGAAGAAATTGAACGTATTTTGCGCAGTGAAATCGCTTCGAGATACTATTACCAAAAAGGAAAGATCATCACAGCACTCAGGCAGGACGAAGAAATTGAAAAGGCAGTTGAGGTGATCATGAACCAAAGTCGTTACAGACAAGTATTATCAGGTAAATAATTATTGCTTTGGCAAGATGAAAAGCTTCATCCAAAAAATTGGTGTTGATGCCTATTTTGTGGTTATGGTGCTGATAGCCATTAGCTTACCGTTTTCAAAGTTTACATTGAGTGTATTTCAGTTTGCGCTGTTGATCATCTGGATATGCGATGGCGTGGATTGGAAGCTGAAAAAAAGTTTGCCGGTCTCAAATGACCGCTCATTTGCGATTTTTTATGGCTTACACACAGGTTTTTTATTGCTGAGGGGCAATTTTGTAAAGAAGTTCACCGATTTCCTGAAAAATCCGGTTGCAGTTGCTATGGCTTCACTTTACCTTTTGCATGTGGCAGGATTGCTCACAACCAACAATTTCGACTATGCAATGAAAGATCTAAGGGTGAAATTACCCTTGCTTTTTTTTCCTGTCGTGATGAGCACAATGCCTCGGTTCACTGCAATTAAAACCAGGATTTTACTCGGCTTTTTTGTTGCAGCCGTCCTCACCGGAACAATGATCAGTTTGTGGGCTTATTTGCAGAAAGATTTTAAAGACATCAGGGAGATTTCCTTGTTTATCAGTTCGGTAAGGTTTAGCCTGATGGTTGCTTTTGTATTTTTCATTTTGTGGTTTGAGCTGCTTGAACCAAAAAGATGGGGCGTGAGAACGAAGTTTCTATTATTTCTGCTCACCATCTGGCTTGTAATGTACCTCATTCTTCTTGAGTCGGTGATCGGGCTGTTGGGTATTGTAATAATAAGTGGTGTATTATTGATGCGTGAAGCATTGAAAAACCAGAAAATCATCATTAAAGTATTGGCTGTAAGTTTGTTTACTGTTATGATTTCGGCTCTGGGATGGTACACCTACAGCGCTGTGGAAGAGCTCACCTATCGTCCAAAACTGGATATCAGCAAACTTGATAAATACTCACGACTAGGTAATGCGTACAGGCACGATACATTGAATTTTGGTGTGGAGGATGGCAGGTATGTGGGGATTTATTTTACCGAGAAAGAGTTGTCTGAAGCCTGGAACAAACGAAGCAACTATGATTTTTATGGGAAAGATGAGGCCGGACAGCTCATTATGTACACAGTGATAAGGTACCTGACATCGGCTGACCTGCGCAAGGATGCAGATGGGGTGGCAGCGCTCAGTGCGGAGGACATCAGATTTATTGAGAAAGGTATTGCCAACAAGAGATATGTTGACTCACCGGGTTTGAAAAACAGGATTTCGAAAATAATCACCGGATACGAACAGTTTACCGGATTGAATAACCCCAACGGCAGCAGTGTGATGCAGCGCGTGGAGCATATAAAAGCTTCGATGTTTCTGATAAAAGAGAATTTCTGGATTGGTGTTGGCACAGGGGATATGCCTGATTCGTTCCAGTCGGCCTACAACAAAATTCAATCACGATTGAATCCCGAAGTGAGGTGGCGCTCGCACAATCAATACCTTTCAATGTTTATAGCATTTGGTTTTTTTGGCTTTTTGTGGTTTTTGTTTGTATTGCTTTTTCCCGGTTTCAAATCCGGCAGAGTTAGTGAAAGTCTTTACCTTGTATTTTTATTGCTCATGATGCTCTCAATGCTCTCAGAAGACACAATTGAGACGCAAATTGGTGTGAGTTTGTTTGCTTTTTTTCTGAATTTCCTGCTTTTTCAGCCTGATGCTGCCAAATCAAAGAATGAGGTCTGAAACAATTTTTTTAGTTTCCGGATTGTTGACCCTCAGTTTTATCAGCGCTTTGCCCTTTTTAAAATCATAAAATATTGAAATTCAGTATTATATGGCTTATCTCATTAATTCATCTTTCTTCGCAATTGCTATCTAATTCTTATTCAATAATTTAGTTCGATTATTGTAAAAATTACACGAATAACATCAATTATTAAATTTTTGTTTAAATTATTGATACAAAATATTTTAAGCAAATAGACTAAGAAATATATAAGTTTTTTTGAAGTCTGTAATGTTGCAAAATCCTTGGAAACTGTTCTAAATTAGCCATTCCGTTTAGGATTATAAATTGAACGAACGAAAAAGATTTGATATAAGTGATACAGGAGTCTTTTAGGGATAGAAATAAATAAATTATTGACAGCGTAAAGCTGTACAAGCTTACTCAATTACTTTTAAAAGGTAAACATTGAAAGTTTTTACAAAATATTTAGAACAAATAACCTTATAATATGAAACCAGTTAAATTACCTACGGTATTACTATTTCTCATTTTGATCTACACTTTTTCTTTGACCTTTTCTCAAACAACCCTTCAAACGGTCGATTTCGAAACTGCTGGTGGATATACAACAAGTGTAGCTGAATATCTTACTAGTAATGCTGCGTATTATACAAGGCTGAATTACGCTACAAACTCATCTTCGATAAGCACACCTGCACCCTATACGAACTATCAGGGAAGCTGGATATTTGTGATGGAAGATACTGGAGGCCCAACTGAGACACAAACAATGACGCTGTCTAGTGTAAATATTTCTGGCTATACTTCTTAACAGGTTAAGGTTCTGGTAGCTGGTCAAAACAATACTGCAGGGACGTTGGAAACCAATAAGCATATGAGTTTCTATGCGAATATTGATGGAGGTGGCGATGTGTTAATCGGTTCTTTTAGAGGTAATGGTGCTTCTTCATATCTTTATAAAGATGATAATCTAAGTGGTTCAATTGAAGGAGGTGAAACCACAGTGTTAACTGCTGCATTTACTGAATATACCTTTAACATTTGTGGAACTGGTTCCAATATGGTGATTTCAACGAAGTGTTTATTATCAACCGTAAACGAAGAGGGGGCATATGACAATATCCGGGTTTTGGGAACGTCTGCCCCAACCGAAACTCCTCCCTCTGTAACCACCACGGCCACCTCCTCCATCAATACAACCACGGCCACCGGCAACGGCAGTATCACTGCCACCGGCGGAGCCAATGCCACCAACCGCGGAGTCATCTGGTATGCTTATTCGAATACTGACAAGATCATCGGTGATGCCGGTGTAACCAATGTGAGTGAAACCGGCACATATGGCGTTGCTGCATATACAGCCTCGCTTACCGGATTGGCGGTAAACACCCGTTATAATGCCAG
>DISP01000164.1:0-4079 GCA_002421995.1 Bacteroidales bacterium UBA6207
AATTTATTTTGGATGAAGAAATTTTTAGCTAAGTGAAAATCAATGGTATATATCTAAATTTATCAATGTTTGTTAGAAACGAAAAACGGCTGAAACATCGTGGGTCCAGCCGTTTTATAAATAAAGTTTATGAAACGTCAGATCATTTTTTTAGGGTCAACCCATTCAGTGAATTGCTCATCGGTGAGCAGTCCAAGCTCGAGGGCAGCCTGACGCAGGGTGCTGTGCTCGGCATGGGCTTTTTTGGCAATTTTGGCTGCATTGTCGTAGCCGATATGGGTGTTGAGGGCTGTCACCAGCATGAGTGAGTTTTCGAGGTTTTGCTTGATACGTTCTTCGTTGGCTTCGATGCCTTCAACAGCATGTTCGGTGAAACTCACACAGGCATCGCCAAGCAGCCTTGCTGCCTGCAAAAGATTGTAAATCATCACAGGTTTGAATACGTTAAGCTGAAAATGGCCCTGCATGCCACCTGCTGTGATGGCAGCATCATTGCCGATCACTTGTGCGCATACCATCGAGAGGCTTTCGTTTTGGGTGGGGTTCACCTTGCCGGGCATGATGGACGAGCCGGGTTCGTTGGCCGGCAGGATCACTTCGCCAATGCCGCAGCGTGGCCCTGAAGCCAAAAGACGGAGATTGTTGGCGATGTGCATCAGGCTCACGGCCAGTTGTTTGAGTGCTCCGGAAGTCTCCACGATGGCATCGTGTGCCGAGAGGGCTTCAAATTTATTGGGTGCTGTAACAAAGGGTAGTCCGGTGAGTTTGGAGATATTTTCCGCAACTTTTTCTGAATATCCTTTGGGTGTGTTGATGCCGGTTCCAACGGCAGTGCCGCCCAGCGCCAGCTCGGCCAGGTGTTCCAAAGTGTTTTTCAGTGCTTTGATGCCATGATCGAGTTGCGAAACATAGCCCGAAAATTCCTGTCCGAGGGTAAGCGGTGTAGCGTCCATGAGGTGGGTGCGGCCAATCTTCACGATGTCTTTGAATGCTTCGGCCTTTTCGTTCAGCGCATCACGCAGTTTTTGCAGACCGGGCAGGGTTGTTTCAACCACCATTTGATAAGCAGCAATGTGCATGGCAGTGGGGAAGGTGTCGTTCGATGATTGCGATTTGTTCACATCATCGTTGGGGTGAATGGCTTTTTTGGCATCGTCGAGGCTGCCGCCGGCAATCACATGGGCGCGGTTGGCAATCACTTCATTCACATTCATATTGCTTTGGGTGCCGGAGCCTGTTTGCCAGATGACGAGCGGAAAGTTGTCGTCGAGTTTGCCGGCAAGGATTTCATCTGCGGCGGCAGCAATGAGGTCGCACTTTTCTTTGGGCAGCACACCCAGCTCCATATTGGTGATGGCTGCAGCTTTTTTGAGGTAAGCAAAGGCGCTGATGATTTCTTTTGGCATGGAGCCTTCAGGTCCGATACGGAAGTTGTTGCGCGAGCGCTCGGTTTGCGCACCCCAATATTTTTCGGCGGGCACTTCCACCGGCCCCATGGTGTCTTTTTCGATACGGAATTTCATAGGTTTTTGCGTTAAAATGGTTTGTGATATTAGCGTTTTTTCTTTTCAACCCTGTTGATCAGCAGCAGTAATTCCTGCTGGATGGCTACCATTTCGTCCTGAAGCTGGCCGAATTCATTTTGACGAAGAATGCCAACCTGCACAGCTACAAGCAAAAGTGTTTCCACTTCGGCCACGGCTTCGAGTGCATGTTTCAGGTGTGATGCACTCGCTGTATGCAATCCGTTGCCAAGGGCTGATGCAATGGCAACAGGAATATCCGTCAACCTGCTTTTGATTCTCCGGCCAAGGCCTTCTTTCTCGCTGTCGGGAAAGGTGGTGGCCAATGTATATACCAGATGTATCAATTGCATTGATTTTTGCCAGACAGGCATTTGGGTGTGTGGACGTTCAATCATAATGGTTATTTTATTTTGTTCAGGAGTAGTTGTATGTTTTCGGGAGGATCGGCTAAGACGGCTTTGTCAGCGCTTTCCACAAAAGGTCTTTTCAGAAGTTTTGGGTATTGTATTATTGCTTCAATCCATTGATCATCACTTAATTGCAATTCTTTGTAGTTCGTTTTGTAAACTTCCTCCTGTGTACGGATGAGGTTTTTTGCTTCCAGACCGGACTTTTTGATGATTTGCTGAAGCTGTTCGCGACTGAGCGGTTTTTTGAGATATTCTACCAATTCAAAATCCAGCCCGGAATTTTTGAGGTATTCAAGGCCTGCTCTTGATTTCTTGCATTGAGGATTGTGGTAGATGCGTATCATGGTGATTTAATTATAACTTTCGGGTTCGGGATTGCGGCCAAATTCCATGAGGTACGATTTGAGAAAATCGTTTAGTTTCCCATCGAGAACTGCTTGTGTATTAGATGTTTCAAAGCCTGTACGGTTGTCTTTTACAAGTTTGTACGGATGCAGCACATACGACCTGATTTGCGATCCCCATTCTATTTTCTTTTTATTGCCTTCGATTTTATCAATGGCTTCCTGTTTTTTGCGTAGCTCCATTTCGTAGAGTTGCGAGCGGAGCATCTGCATGGCTTTTTCGCGGTTTTGGCCCTGGGAGCGGGTTTCCTGACATTCGATCACCAGCCCTGTTGGGGCGTGTTTCAGACGAACGGCAGTCTCAACTTTGTTCACGTTTTGACCGCCCGGTCCGCTGGATCGGAAGGTGTCCCAGCTGATGTCGGCCGGACTGATCACGATGTTGATGTTGTCATCAACAACAGGATAAACGTAAACCGAGGCAAAACTGGTGTGGCGGCGGTTTGCTGAGTCAAAAGGGGAGAGGCGCACAAGACGGTGCACGCCGTTTTCTCCTTTCAGGTAGCCAAAAGCATAGTCGCCTTCAAATTCGAGCGATACGCTTTTGATACCGGCCACTTCGCCTTCCTGTATGTCTAACTGCTTCACTTTGTATCCGTTGTCTTCGCCCCACATCAGGTACATGCGCATAATCATCTCGGCCCAGTCTTGACTTTCGGTGCCGCCTGCGCCGGCGTTGATGTTAAGGATAGCCGAAAGTTTGTCTTCCTCGTTGCTGAGCATGTTCATAAATTCCATCTCTTCGATCTGCCTGAGGCAGCTATCATACGCAGCATCAACTTCGGAAGCATCGGCATCGCCGGTTTCATAAAACTCGCGCGCCATGGTCAGCTCTTCATACAAATGAGTTGCTGCTGCAAAACCATCGGTCCAGCGTTTTTTATCTTTGATAAGTTTGAGCTGCTGCTCAGCTTTTTTGGGGTCGTCCCAGAAATCGGGAGCGAGGGTTTTTTCTTCTTCTTCTTCTATTTCAACAAGCTTACGGTCCACGTCAAAGGAACCTCCTCAAAGCTTCAAGCCTCTTACCCAGTTCTTTATATTGATCTGAATTTATCATTCGGTTAAATGTCGGATTAATAGATATATCTAATTTATAAGATGTTTCTTATGGACTGCGAAGTTAATAAAAAACAGAATGCTTCACTCTTTTTCGTTTAAAAGCTGCCACACCAAATGAGGCTGAAAACCTTTCCCGATGGCGTATTGTGCAAGTTTTGCCTTCTCAGTAGCGGCATTCGGGGCCTTTGTTTTTTTGTTTTTGAGGAGTTTTTTCAGGATTTCGAGATATTCTTCCGAATCAATCTCCTGCAAGCCAATTTCAATAATTATTTCTGGAATGTCTTTCTGTCGCAACAGATACATGATTTTGTTGCGTCCCCATTGATTGTTTCGTAGTTTGCCAAGGGCGAACGCACGCACATAACGGTCTTCGTCAATATAGTTTTCTTCTTCGAGACTTAGAATAATCTTGTCCGATATTTCAGGCTTTACCTGCCAGCTGCGGAGTTTATCTTTCACCTCGCTGATGCATCTTTCCTGATAATCGCAGTATTGACGCGCTTTATGAAGGATTAACCTGAATTCCTCTGACATATTTATGGATTGAAACCATAAAAATACACAAAGCAAACAGAAGATGTGTTCTACTCGGAAAAATAATGCAGGCGAACCTCAAAAATCAGCGGTGAGTTGGCAGGAATGCTGCCCGTGGCGTTGCTTCCATAAGCCAATGGCGATGG
>DISP01000164.1:4147-21938 GCA_002421995.1 Bacteroidales bacterium UBA6207
CCGCTTTCAAGTTGTTGTGCCTCAAGACCTTTTTCTTCGAGGTAGGTTGTTATCTTTTCAATGTCAATAGCAAGATAATCAGGAGTATTGTCTTTTTTGCAGGATGCCAAGGTTGTAAACAAAAGAAAGCTGATAAAAATGATTTTTTTCATGAATTTAGTGATGATTGAATGAGTTGCGCCACAATTTCCGGTACGGCAGTGGAAGCTTTTTCGCGAAATATCTTTATGTTTTTGATGTGATTTGGAGCAGAAGCCTGCGGATCAACAAGGTAAACGGGAGTGGAGTAGGGGGCATAATCAAGTAATCCGGCAGCCGGATAAACCTGAAGCGAAGTGCCGATTACAAGAAATAGATCAGCTTTTTTAACCAATTGAACTGCAGGACTTATATTTGGCACAGCTTCGCCAAACCAAACAATATGTGGCCGAAGTTGATGCCCGTCAGCCGCTTTATCGCCCCATTTCAATTCCCAATGCTTCATTTCCGTAATAAGCTCCGGGTTTTCGGTGCTGCGCACTTTTTTCAGCTCGCCATGAAGGTGTAGCACTTTTGTTGAACCGGCTCTTTCGTGCAGGTCATCAACATTTTGTGTGATGACGTCCACCTGAAATTGTTTTTCGAGTTCGGCAAGAGCAAAGTGAGCCTGATTGGGCTCAACCTCGAAAAGTTGCTTACGGCGCACATTGTAAAACTCAAGCACAAGCTGTGGGTTTCGTTGCCAGGCTTCGGGTGTGGCAAGGTCTTCAAAACGATGTGTGCGCCACAAGCCATTGTGATCACGAAAAGTGCTGATGCCACTTTCGGCACTGATTCCGGCTCCGGTCAATACAGCGATTCTTTTCATGTTTTACAGGACTGAAATGGACTGAATATGGTTGCAAAGTAACAAAAAAAGCTGCCCATTGACGGACAGCTTTTTTTAGACAATGATATTTTTTAGAAAAGTTTCATATCATCAAGCACTTTCATCACGCCTTTTACAGAGTCGGATGAATCATACAGCAGTTTTTTCTCTTCTTTGTTGAGATCCACTTCAATGATTTCCTCAATACCACGACGACCGAGTTTTACGGGAACACCGAGGTAAACATCTTTCAGGCCGTATTCGCCTTGCAGCAGTGCGCATACAGGAAAGATTCTGTTTTGGTCGTCAACAATGGCTTCAACCATTTGTGCGGCAGCTGCGCCGGGGGCATACCAGGCCGAAGTTCCCATAAGATTAACAAGTTCGCCGCCACCTTTCTTGGTGCGGTCAACAATTTTGTCAAGTTCTTCTTTACCAAGAAGTTCCGTAACAGGAATGCCATTCACCGAGGTGTAGCGCGGTAGCGGAACCATGGTGTCGCCATGACCTCCCATGAGCAATGCATGCACATCGTTGGGCGATACATTGAGTGCGTCAGAAATAAAGGCGCGGTAACGGGCTGTGTCGAGGGTTCCGGCCATGCCGAATACTTTGCGTGATGGTTTGTTACTTGCCAGATAGGCAGCGTAAGTCATTACGTCGAGTGGGTTTGAAACAACGATGATGATGGCATCGGGAGAGTATTTTACTACTTTCTCGGTAACTTCCTTCACTATNNGAAGTGATGACCACAACGCCTGAACCTTTGGTTTTGAGATAGTCGTTTGTTGAGCCTATCACCTTGGTGTTGAAGTGGTTGATGGGTGCTGTTTGCCAAATATCAAGGGCTTTGCCTTCGGCAATTCCTTCTTTGATATCAACAAGAACGACTTCTTTACACAGGTTTTTGTGAGCGATCACGTTGGCGCAGGTGGCTCCTACATTTCCTGCACCGATTACAGTAATTTTTTCCATTGCGTACTTAATTTGGTGTTTTGTTAACTGCAACAAATATACATATCTTCATGTTTGAATGAATTGCCGGAAAGAGATTTTTTGCGGAATTTTTCAACATTTTTGTCAAAAGTAACAAAGATTCGCAACATTGCAAAACTTCTTTTATACCTGTTATAAAGCAAAAGAGCCGATCATTTCTGAACGGCTCTTTTTTACATTTTCTTGTGCTTTATTCCAGACGTGGCAACCTGCCCGGAGTATAAGGTGTTTTAAGGTCATCGAGTGATGATTCGATGGCTTTCAAATCGTTGTCAATGGTTTTCAATTGTGCATGCAGCGCAGCGATGGCATCGTTGACCAATGTCAGGTTGTCGCGCATGGTTTTGGTTGGCTCGCTGGTTGTTCCCCAGATGCCTGACAAAACAACGCCAAGTCTGTAGTTAAGCGAAACCTGTTCCGGTGGCACTTCTTCAAAACTGGCTTTTGCTTCTGTTCCATTGAGCATGAAATCAATGGCTTTGAGTTGTCGGCTGATGTCACGGGTTTTTTCGCGCATGGCATCAGGAGCACTGTAGGTGTAGTGGAGCAGTTGCCTGATATTTTCGTTTCGTTTGCGCAATTCGGCAGCAAAACGCTCAGCACCGTCAACAATGCGCCAGGCATGTGCTGCCTCAGCATAGAAGTTGTTGAGTGCAGGACGATCTTTGGCCGGAAGGCTTGTGTTGTTTAGCAAAACTGCGTTGAAACTTTGTGCTTCGCCAAGTTTTTTCTCAATGCCGTTGGTGTTGAGCGAGAGTTCAACAGAGTATTTGCCGGGCAGGATGAGATGGCCATCGCCGTTGTTGTTGGTTGGAACAAATTCGGCTTTATCATTGGTTCGTGCCGACGGACTGTCGAAACGGAGTTTCCAGTTCACACGGTTGACGCCTTTTTGTGGAGATTGATAGAGTTTGCGCACAATATTTCCCTCTGCATCGCGGATTGTAAATATGAGGAAGGCAGGCTGTTCGTCTTCCTCTGCCAGCAGGATTTCGCGTGTTGGCTGAGGAATAGGTTCGCCTTTTTCAAACAATTCTTTTTCTTTTTTCAAACGATCTTTTTTTAGACTTGATGGTGCTTCTTTGAGATAATATGTGAAAGTGGCACCAAACTCCGGGTTGGGAGCGGTAAAATACGTTGAGCCTTGCCCATAGCGTGAATCTGATTCCAGATACATTAATGCGTCTTTTATGGGGAAGAGGATGGCTTCGGATTCTTGCAGCTTCTTGGCACTTATTTCACGTAAAGGACTGTAGTTGTGTAGGATATAAAATCCACGGCCAAATGTGGCAATCACCAGATCATGTTCGCGTTCCTGAATGGCGATATCGCGCACGGCTATGTCCGGTAGTCCGTTGGTGAGTTTTGTCCAGATTTTTCCGCCATCCACACTGAAGTAAAAGCTGAATTCTGTACCAACAAACAATAGATCGGGATTGATGAAATCTTGTGCGATGGTGTGCACGGTTTCTTTTGGCAGATTGGCTGCAATGGACGACCAGCTGCGTCCTTTATCGCTGGATTTCAGAACATAAGAATTGAAATCATCGCTTTTGATGTTGTTGAAGGTGGCGTAAACCACGTTTTCATCAAACCTTGAAGGAAAAACATCCGAAACATAAGCGTATTTGGGAACGCCGGGAAAATTATCAGCCTTGCGCCATGTTTTTCCATCGTCTTCGGTGATCTGAATCAGACCATCATCAGTTCCGGCAAAGATAAGACCTGCTTTGACAGGTGATTCGGCCAAAGAAACTACTGTTCCCCATTGCGATGTTGAAACATCTTTGGCAACAGCATTGGATGGCCAGTATTTGCCCATAACAGCAAACTGGTTTCTGTCTTCGTTTCGGGTGATATCTTCGCTGATGACTTCCCAGCTATTGCCGCGGTCGGTGCTTCTAAACACCTTGTTTGCAGCCATATAGAGTGTTGTCTGATTGTGTTTGCTCAGGATAAAAGGGCTGTCCCAGTTCCAGCGGTAGTGCACTTCATCTTTGCGTGGTTCGGGTTTTATCTTCATGGCTTCGCCACTTGCTTTGTCGTAGCGGTAGATGTTTCCGTATTGATAAGCTGAATAAACAATATTTGGATTGTCTTTTTCGATGGCCTGCCAGAAGCCATCGCCGCCGAGCGTCACAATCCACTCGTCACTGGCAACCCCGGCGCTGTTTATGTTTTGCGACGGACCGCCCATGCTGTTGTTGTCCTGCGTGCCACCATAGACCCAATAGAAAGGGAGTGAGTTGTCCACATTCACGCGATAGAATTGTGTGACAGGCAAATTGCTTTTGAAGATGTAGTTAGCGCCATTGTCAAAAGTTTCATAAAGTCCGCCATCGCCGCCAATGGTCCAGTGATTGGTGTCTGTTGGGTCAACCCACATGCAGTGGTCGTCCACATGTCTGTTTTTCAGTCCAAGACTGTTCCATGTTTTACCTCCATCGGTGGTAACTTTTGAAACCACGTCCATGTTAAATACTTTGTCGGGATTTACCGGATCGCAAACAAGAATATTGAAATACTGTCCGCTGCTTGTGTAGCTGCTCATTTTGCTCCAGCTTGCGCCATGGTTGGTGCTGCGGAAAAAGCCGCCGTTGTCGTCTGCTGCTTCGGCAATAAGGTAAACGATATCGGGGTTTGCGGGCGAAACCTCAATGCACATACCGCCCGCATCCCCGGAAGGAGTGCCGTTGGTCAGTTTTTGCCAGTTTTTGCCGGCATCAGTGGTTTTGTAAACGGCCGATTCGGGTCCTCCTCCGATTTTGGTGTAGAAATGTCTGCGACGTTGTTCGGAGGTGGCATAAATCACATCGGGGTTGCGTGGATCCATTGTCATATGGTTGACACCTGTGTTTTCGCTGATGTTCAGCACTTTTTCCCAATTTTTGCCGCCATCGGTTGTTTTGTAGAGTCCGCGTTCGCCACCCGGCCCCCATACCGAACCTTCGGCTGCCACATAAACAACATCGCTGTTGCGCGGATCAATCAAAATCTTGCCAATTTGTCTAGATTCTTTCAGTCCCATGTTTTTCCAGCTTTTTCCTCCATCATCCGATTTGTAAACGCCATTGCCGTAGCCGAGGGCACGTTGATGGTTATTTTCGCCGGTGCCGGCCCAAACCACCTGTGTGTTGTTTGGGTCAATTGTCAGAGCGCCAATGCTATATGCGCCATAATTGTCGAAGATGGGGGTAAATGTTGTGCCGTTGTTGACAGTTTTCCAGATGTGTCCTGATGCAACGCCAACATAATATTCGCTGTGGTTTTGCGGGTTCACAGCCAGCACGGCAATGCGTCCTGAGGTGAAGGCAGGCCCGATTCCGCGCCAGCTCATGCCTCCCAGCAATTCACTTTTGAGTGTGTCAGAATTGGATTCGTTTTTTTTGTTTTTTTGAGCATTCACATTCATTACCAGTAATATAGCTGCTATCAACAGATATACCGGAAGATGTTGTTCTCTTGAAAAGATTCTTTTCATAAGTGATGGTATTTTTTGAGTTTGGGTAAAATTAGGTGCTTCATACAAGGTTGTCTGAATGAATCAGTTATCGGTTGATTTTTGTCAGAAACTGAATCCGTTTCTCAAAATTAAATAGGTCGTTAGAATAAATGCAACAGATGTGAGAGGCAATAGCCAGTTAAATTGTCTTCCGCTTATAATTGGTGTTTGCCTCACAGGTATTTTGGTAAATACAGCGGGTAACAGCAGGAACAACATAAATGTGATTAAAAACGTTTCCCGGCTTTTAATGGCTTGTCCTGAGATGAAAAGTATCAAAATGCTGCCGGCAAGCCAAGGAAAGAGAAAAAAGATACAGGCTTTGAAATATCTTTCGGAAGCTGTCATCTTGCCGATGCCTTCGAGATGTGAAAAGTATAGTTTGCCGGCCAGCTGACCCGATTTAATCATAAAAAAGATTGACATCGCGACCGTAAGAAACAACATGGCTGTTTCGAGTTTCATTTCGCGTGCAACCCGCACCAAGCCTGTTTGCGAAAGGATGTTTTCGCTTAAGAGTCCAAAGGTTGTATTGAAAGCCTGAAGGAATATCCACAGACTGAAATACAATAATATCCTTGACTTTTTTGGAAAAATCAGGAAGATGAAAACTGCCGCAATACCGGCAATGAAATTGCTGACCGGCGTTGCCATCAGAATGCTGATGATAGCATCTGTTGTCCACAACTTGCTGTGATCAGGCACTTGAAAATGAATGTGATTTAGAAAAAGTGTTGCGGGAATGTCAAAATCCCATGAAATATACAAAACAGACAAGCCCGAGACAATATAGAGCAGGTAAAAACTGATAAGAAATACCGAAAGCGATTCTAATCCAAGAATCAGGTTTTGCCGGTATTCTTTTTTGATGGAGTTTTCTTCCATGCTTCTGCTGTTTGGTTTCGTTTCAATAGCTTCTGCACTAAGTCGTGCCTGCCTATTTTTTCTAAGGTGCTGCGAATCCAGGCTTGGTTTTCGTTTTTGTACCAAAAGAAAAAGGTCTGCTGTGCTTGTTTTTCGGGCTTCGTGCGTGCCGTAAAAACAGGTTTCAACCTGTAAGGATCGTAGCCCGAATAATAGATTTCGGTAGCAACGGTCATAGGTGTTGGCGTGAAATCCTGCACTTGTTCGAGTTTGAAACCAAGCTCTTTGGTGTCGGCGGCCAGCTGTGCCATGTCCTCGACCGTACTTTCGGGATGGCTCGAAATGAAATAGGGGATGAGCTGCTGTTTCAAGCCGGTTTCGGCATTGATTTGTTCAAACTTTTTCTTGAGTTTGTAAAAAAGTTTGAAACTGGGTTTGCGCATGGCTTTCAACACTTTATCAGAGGTGTGCTCGGGTGCCACTTTGAGCCTTCCGCTCACATGCCGTGTCACAAGTTGGCGCAAGTATTCATCGTATCCCAATTTGTCGCTCATTTCTTTATCATCATTCAGGAAGAGGTCGTAGCGAAGGCCTGAACTTACAAAAGCTTTTTTCACCATCGGATGACTGTCAACAGCTTTATAAATCTCGGTCAGCGGATGGTGGTCGGTATCGAGGTTGCTACAGATATTAGGGAAAACGCAGCTTGGCCGCTTGCAGTTGTCGCAGATGGGCTGATGTTTGCCTTTCATCTTATACATATTGGCCGATGGCCCGCCAAGATCGCTGATATAACCTTTGAAATCGTCCATTTTGGTGATTTGATCCACTTCGGTGAGTATGGATTTCTGGCTGCGGCTGGCAACAAATTTCCCCTGATGGGCTGAGATTGTACAAAAACTGCAGCCACCAAAGCAACCTCGGTGCATATTCACCGAATGCCGGATCATGGTATAAGCAGGAATTTCGCCTCTTTTTTCGTATTTGGGATGTGGTTTTCGTGTATAAGGCAGGTCGAATGAAGCATCAATTTGTTCTTCGGTGAAGGTTGGGAAAGGTGGATTTATGATTACTCTTTTTGCTCCAACCTCCTGAATGAGTCTGGCAGCATGTGCTTTATTTGATTCTTGTTCAATATGTCTGAAATTTCCGGCATAAGTTTTTTTGTCGGCCAGACAGGCTTCGTGCGAGGCCAGATGGATGTCGCCCCATGGCGATTTTTCAGGCGCTGCTGCTTTGTCCCGTATAAAAAAAGTTTGTTTGATGTGGGTGAGGGCTTCGATTGGTTTTCCTTTGTCAAGTTCATGAAGCAGCTCAAGCAGTGCCAACTCTCCCATGCCATAGATGCCGATGTCGGCTTTTGCTTCGGCAAGAATGCACGGTTTTAGCATGTCAGACCAATAATCATAATGCGTCACCCTGCGCAGTGATGCTTCAACACCACCCAACACAACAGGAACATCGGGATAGATCGTTTTCAGGATATTGCTGTAAACCGTGGCTGCATAATCAGGCCTGAAACCACTTTTCCCGCCGGGCGTGTAGGCATCATTGGAGCGAAGTCGTTTGTTAGCTGTGTAGTGATTAACCATGCTGTCCATATTGCCGGAAGTGACGCCAAAGAACAGACGTGGACGGCCAAACTTTTTAAAATCCCTGAGGTCGTCCTGCCAGTTTGGTTGTGCCACAATTGCCACCTTAAATCCTTCGCGTTCGATGATGCGGCCAATCACTGCTGCACCAAAAGCCGGGTGATCCACATAAGCGTCGCCGGTGATGAGCACCACATCGAGCTCGTCCCAGCCGCGGAGTTCGGCTTCTTTTTTTGTCGTCGGAAGCCAGTCAGTAAGTTGGTAAGTACGCATAGTTATAGGTTGTAAATGCAAAGATAGCGTGATTTTCGAAAAACCGGCCGGCTCACAGGCTTTCCAATGAAATTGTGTTGGCTGTCATATCACCGATTTTGAATCAATTCAGTAACGTCGTGCATCAATTGGTCTAACCCGGAAACGAAAATTGGTCTGTGAGCCATGATTTTTTTTCTTTATTTCAGCGCTCTTTCAAAAAATTTCAAAGACTAAATAATTGAAATAAAGCTATATAACCTAATACGTATCATTTTTTTTGAAAAATTAACTTGACAGTTAGTGAAAAATAACTAACTTTGCTGCAGAAAATGATTCAACATGCTCACCGAACGTCAACTTGAGATTATCCGGACAGCCATTCAGCTGATAGCCCAGAAGGGCATACAGGGATTGACACTGAAAAATCTGGCCAAAGAAATTGGGATTTCAGAACCTGCTATTTACAGGCATTACGAGAACAAAATAGAGATTTTGGTAAGCATACTGGATTATTTTCTGGAGCGTACGATGGGAATTTTCAGTGCTGAAGTGCAGAAGGAGGGTGATCCCCTAGACAAGATTGAGCGTATTTTTGAAGCGCATTTTGATGTCTTTTCCGCAACTCCTGCCTTGGTAGCCGTAATCTTCTCAGAAGAGATTTTCAGAAATGAGCCTGTTCTGACCGAAAGGGTAAAATGGATCATGGAGCGAAACAGTCTGGCGATCTCTACTATTATCGATGACGGTAAGGCCCGTGGACAATTGAATACCGAAGCTGACACACGTCATCTCACAATCATTATCATGGGCTCTCTTCGGCTGCTCGTGAAACAATGGCAAATGGCTGATTTTTCATTCGATCTTCGAAGCAGCGGGTCAGCCTTTTTCGTCACATTGAAACAGCTTCTGACAAAATACAGAACGTAAATCTAAAAATCTAAATCATGATTCTCACACACTGGAAAGACCAGCCTGTCAAAACCACACCCCATCAGGTGGATGTAAGGCAACTTTACGACAAAACCGATGCGCAAGCCATGCATATTTTGCTCCGGCCGGGCGAACAGCTGAAACCGCACATCACACCGGTAGATGTTTTTTTCTTCATCCTCGAAGGAACGCCCACCGTACAAATTGGTGATGAAATGGAAATGGTAAACGAAAATACCCTCGTCGAAAGTCCGAAAAACATTGTGCATTGCCTTTTTAATAAATCGGAAAAGCCGGCTCGGATTCTTGTTGTAAAAACTCCGAAACCCACAGCCAGCGCCAGGTTGCTTTAATTTAATACTGTTTTGCAGGAATGGTTGGTATCATTCCTTTTTTTAATGAATATTAGTTAGTTAATATTAACAAACATGACGAATGAAAGAAAATAAAATGAAAACAATGGCCTGGCTGATCATATCGGTCAGCTTTTTGATCACCATCTTTTTTGGATATCAGATCGTTCAAAAGTCGCGGATGGAAACCGATCTCGACAAGTACATGCCACAGGATCATCCGGCTTTTGTTTACAGCGACCAGGCTGAGGCGTGGTTTAATATCAAGGATGGGATTCTGATCGCAGTTGAAAACGAACAAGGAATCTACAACAGTGGCACCTTACAAAAAATAAAGGACATCACACTTCAGCTGCAGGCTATGCCTGAGTTTGAAGCTGCTGATGTGGTTTCGCTTTTCACAGCCGACAACATTGTGGGCACGGAGGACGGCCTCGACGTGCGGTCTTTTTACAGGGAGGTGCCATCGTCAGCTGAAGTTTTGAAGAAACTTCAATCGGATGTTGAAACAAATGAGATGGTACACGGACGGCTTGTTTCGGAGAAAGGGAATGTGGCACTTGTAGTTGCTGCCCTCAATGATACCGCTTTTTCGATGGAGTTTTATCAAAATATACTTGCCTTCGCCCATTCTTTTGAGGGCCCTGAAAAGGTATATGTGGCAGGTGTTCCTGTTGTTGAAGGAACGATGGCATTTCTTGGACCAAAAGATATGAAGACGATGGTTCCCATTGTAGTTCTGGCAATTGTTCTGGTGCTTTATACCGTGATGCGAAGTGTGCGAAACACCTTTTCAACGCTCATGGTCGTTTTGCTGAGTACAGTCTGGACTTTTGGGTTACTAGCTTTGCTCAATATTCCAATATACGCTGTTTCGATCATGATTCCGGTGATGCTGATTGCCATTGGCGTTGCCGACGGAATACATCTGTACAGTCATCTGGATTTATTTTTGATGGAAAACAAGGGTGCCACGAAAGTTCAGGCCATCACCAATATGCTGAAAAATATGTGGAAGCCGGTGATGATGACTTCGGTTACCACTGCGATCGGTTTTATTTCGCTTTTAACCTCCGAGGTGCTCCCTATTAAATATTTTGGCCTTTTCACAGCCTTCGGGGTGATGGCGGCCATGGTTTTTTCGTTGTTTCTCATCCCATCTTTCATTTTTGTTCTGGGAACAAAAAAGCAAAAAACACTGAAAACAAGGGATCAAAGCCACACGGGTTTTGGAGCTGATTTTGCAGTAAAGGTGCTCAAATATAAAGTGTTGGTTGTTTCAATTACTGTGATTCTTGGGGTAATTTCCGTTGTTGGTATCGGGAAAGTCTGGATTAACAGCAGCTTTCTCGAAAACTTTGAAAAGTCGAGCGATATTGTACAAACCGATGCTTTCATCAATCAATATTTTGGCGGAACGAGCACAATCAATGTAATACTAGAATCGGAAAATGAGGGTGTGATGACAAAGCATGAAACCCTTCAGCTTTTGAGTGAAATGCAGCTCAGTGTTGAGAAAGTGGAAAAAGTAGGCGGTTCGTTTTCGATTGCCGACTATATCAAACGGATGAATAAAGTGATGCATGCCGATGATGAGCATTACAACAGCATACCTGATGACGATGAACTGATTGCTCAATACCTGTTGCTTTACGAGATGTCGGGTGACCCTGAAAATCTGTGGAAAGTGACCGACTACGACAGCAAAAAAGCCAACCTCACTTTCCAGCTGAAAAGCGACAATTCAAAAGAGTTGAAAAAGACCATTGAAGCCATCGAAATTTTTAAGCCCCGGCTCGAAGAACTGGGTATCAGCCTCAACTATGCCGGAAGTGGCTACAAAGCATTGGTATTCACCGGTCTGATCCTTGAAGGTCAGATTAAAAGCCTCGTGATGTCGGTGATTATCATCATTCTTTTGATCACTCTGATGTTCAGGAAATTTACCATCGGACTCATTGGTTCTGTTCCGGTAGTGCTCACTGCTTTGTTGAGTTTTGGTCTGATGGGCTTGTTGAACATCCCGTTGAGTACGACCACCGCGCTCATTTCGAGCATCGCCGTTGGTATTGGTATCGACTATGCCATCCATTTTATGGAACGGTATAAAATTTATTCGCAGGAAACAGGAGATAAGCTTCTCACCACCAAACTCACCATGTCGCATTCGGGCAGAGCCATCACATTCAATGCTGTGGTCGTCATACTGGGATTTCTGGTGTTGCTTTTTTCTGTCTTCCCGCCAAACAGGTCGCTGGGAGCATTGGTTTCCTTCAATATGCTGACAAGTTTTGTTGCAACTGTGACCATCATGTACCTGCTTCTTTACAAATCCAACATCTTTTTTAAGAAGAAATCCTGAGTTTTTTAGTCACTTGCTCACCTTTAATTGAAATGAATCTCCGGCAAACCACAGCATTTTTCTCGGGTATCGCACTGATATCTGGAGGCATCATTCAGGCGCAGGACAATCAGGTGCTTGAAAATGATTTCTTCAGTGCTGTAAAAGCCAATCAAAAGGAAAGCTATGTTACTTTTTCCCAAGGTATCGGCACGCTTGAATCACTGGTTTTTGAAGCCATGATAGCGCCCACATTTTTGTTGCGAACCAATGCCGATGCGCGATACGGAGCCACAATCTCAACAGGAATCCGCTTGAGAATGCAGGCGGAAGAATCGCTTCCTGTCAGAACCCCCGATTATATGCCGCAAATCACTTTTTACAGGCATGTGAAAGGGAGAGCTGCCCATGATCCCTTTTCAGGATATGTCTTTTTAACAATTGCCCATCATTCCAACGGACAGGACGGCGATTTCTTTTTGCCCGATGGGTCGGTAAACACCTTTAATGGAAATTTTTCGACCAATTATCTTGAGTCAGGCATATTTTTCAACCGGCGCATTGTTCCTTTTTCCAATACAACGGAGTATTTCAAAACTTCGCTGGAATGGCATCCAAAAATTGACATCAGTCCCGAACTCGATGGCAGATACGGCTTCCTTCGCTGGCACAACAGCCTCAAAATTTATAAGTTTTCGCTCAAAAGAATGAAAGCTCTGTTTGGGGGCAAGAGTCAGACCTGGCACAAAGTGCCGGCTGTTCAAACGACGCTGGGAACAACCTGGATTTTTGGAAAGCGCGGCGAAGCATCGTTTTTCGATCTCAAAGAACGCCTGAACCTGATGGTGAACATGGCTTACCGTCCCAAATTTCTGAAGGATGTAAGCTTGTTTGCAAGGTTTTATTCGGGCGAAGATTATTACAACATCTTCTATTTCAGAAGAATAACCTATTTGCAATTTGGTATTCAGGCATTTGCCTTTTAATAAAAGAATCATTCACCATTTTAAATTTAACATTGAATAAAATGAAAAAATCACACTTCGCAGCATTCGTCGTGTTGGCAGGCCTGATAAGCCTGGCACAACCTGTTTGGTCACAAATGAATGGAAAACAAATCATGGAAGCTGTTTATACCCGTCCGTCGGGAAGCGACCTTCAGGGTGATCTTACTATGACCCTTACTAACAAACAGGGTGATGAAAGGGTGCGGCAACTCAGACAGTTCATCACCGACAACGGAAGCATTGAGAAAACCCTGATGTTTTTTCTTTCTCCGGCCGATGTCCGCAACACCTCCTTCATGAGCTGGAGCTATGCCGATGGAAAAGACGATGATCAATGGATTTACCTGCCGGCACTTAAACGAACCAAAAGGATTTCGAGCGACAGCAAAGGAGATTATTTTATGGGATCAGATTTTACTTACGACGACTTGGGCGACCGCCATCCTGATGAAGACAATCACACCTTGCTCAGAGAGGAAAAACTGGGCAATTATGATTGCTTTGTGGTAGAAAGCACCTCCAAACAACCGGGTTATATGTATTCAAAAACCATCACCTGGGTGAACAAAGATAACTTTATCGGTTTGAAAAGGGAGTTTTATGATGAAGCAAAAATGCCGCTTAAAACCCTTTATATCCATAAGTTCGAAAAAATTAACAGTTTTTGGACCATCCTTGAGACCGAGATGGTTAACACCCAAAAAAACCACCGCACCAAAATGGTTTTCTCCAATGTGAAAATCAATCAGGGTATTCCCGACAATAAGTTCACCGAACGCAGCATGACACTCGGACAATAATGATAACCTTTTTGGAGTGTGCTGTTTCTGATGAATTTGATTCGGAAATCAAAAGGTTTTTCTGAAGAAGCAGCCACTCCTTTCTAAACTTACAAGCTTATGAAGCGGATATTTTTTCTTACGGTCTTTTGGCTGTTGGTTACCGACACCAAAACTATTGCTCAAAATGAAGGCGTGCCACTCAGTTTTTCGGGTTACGTCAGGAACTACACCGGACTGCTTACCGAAAGTCCAAATGATTTTTCGATTATACAGAACACACTTAACCTGAATATTGAGCACCACACAGAGACGGTCGGAATGAAGGTAAACCCATATTTGTATCATTATTTCGACAGAGAATTGGAGCTGGGCCTGCGGGAGGCGTATCTGGATCTCTATTTCAAAAATTTCGACCTCAGGATTGGCAAGCAGCAGATTATCTGGGGCAAGGCGGAGGGTGTCTTTATCACCGATGTGGTTTCCCCCAAAGACTTACGTGAGTTTCTTCTTCCTGATTTTGATGAAATCAGAACAGGCATCACTGCTGTTAAAGCAAATTACTATCTGGGAAATAATACGCTTGAAGCGGTTTGGTCGCCTGTTTTTACTCCTACACAAATGCCTGAATCCGGATCAGTTTGGTCACCTGAATTGGAATTTTCACTTCCTCCGGTGTTCGACTACAGTCTGGCTGTCACAAAAGCTTCACTCGAAAACAGTGAATTGTTTTTGAGGTTCTCTGCCATGGGGTCAAAAATGGATTACGAAATTGTGGGAGGCACCTTTTTTTATGATGATCCTGCTATGCGCATCTCTCCGATAATCAACCCTGTGAGCATGCAGCCAACAGGATTGCTGGTGGCACCGGAGTATCACCGGGTTGCCATGGCCGGTGGAAGTATGAGTCTTCCTTTGAATGCTGTGGTACTGAGAGCGGAAGGCGCTTTTTATTCAGGCCGGAATTTTCATACCTCGAAACCCGGTGTTTCGGGTTCCCTGGTTGAAAAGGAGAATTTGCATTACATGGCTGGCATGGATTATACCCTGTTTGGTGTAAAACTGAGCGCGCAGTTTATTCAGGAATTTATCCTTGAATATGAGCAAGGAATTCAAAATGAGGAGTTTGAAACCACGATGACCTTCCTTGCCAAAAAAGACTTTCTACGCGAGAAGCTATGGGTGGAGTTGTTTGGTTATGTAGGTCTCAATACTTCGGACGCTTTGGTACGGCCAAAGTTGAGTTATTCTTTTGCTGATGGGTTTGATATTCAGGCAGGTGCCAATTTATTTTTGGGCAATAAGGGTCGCTTTGGGCAGTATGACAAGAATGATATGGTGTATTTAAAATTCAAATACAGTTTCTGATGGAAACTTCAAAACGTATTTACCTGGCTGCTCGGCGCGAATTTCTGATGTATGGCTATCATGCCTCCAGTCTCAACCGGATTGCCGGTGAGGCAGGCGTGCTCAAGCCTTCCATTCATTATTATTTCCGAACCAAAAAGATCTTGTATGAGGCTTTTGTTACAGAACTGGTGACAGAATTTTTTGATAAAAATGATGAAATGCAGTCATTTTACTATCATAGGAAATCTGATTACGTTTGGTTTTTGTTAACAGAGATGCACAACAATCGTCCGATGTTGCTCGAAATGCTAAACAAAATTGACCGCAAAGAATGGAAAACCATCCTCATTGAGTTTTTTTTGGCCGAGCATCAATCCCTTACCATGATATTTAAAATAACAGGTCAGTCATTGTTTAGCTTAAACACAAAGTTGCCGGTGCTCAGTGAATAAGGCTACTGCCAAAAACCATGACAACTTAGATTCCCAAAACATCCAGGTGTGCCAGATGTGCCTTATCCATTTCAAATGACAAAGCTTCGATGTTTTCCAGGATATGCGCTTTACTACTCATCTTAGGTATAGCCATCATTAGCGGCTTGCTTAAAAGCCAGTTAAGAGCGATTTGAAAAGGCGTTTTATTATATTTTTGTGCTAATGCAACGAGCAAATGATGCGTGGATGCTTCTATTTTTCCTTTCATCACCGGACGCCAGGCCGTGATGCTGATGCCGTTTTTCAGACAGAAGGGAATGATTTCGGATTCAACATTTTGGTTGTAGCTGGCATTGTTTCGAGTGAAGAGATTGTACTCCAACTGATTGGTAATGATGGGGGCGTCAGTGTAAAATCCAATTTCCCTGATGAGTTCAACCGGAAAATTACTCAGTCCAAAGTAACGGATTACCTGATCGTCGAGCAATTTGTTGATGGCACTGATGGTTTGGCTGATTGGTGTGGCGGGATTGGGCCAATGCAGAAGAAGCAGGTCAATCTGATCAATGCCAAGCCTGTTTTTGCTGGCTTTGACCGAGCGAAGCACCTCGCCAAACTGTAGATTGTCGCCCGAAACCTTTGTTGTAATAAAATATTGATCGCGTTTGAAGTTCCGGATGGCCTCACCAACAAGCTGCTCGGTGTGTCCTGCGCCATAAATGGCTGCGGTGTCAATATGCTTAATACCATATCCTATGGCAGTTTCTATTGCTTCGATCCACTTTTTGTCCTCACTGAGCTCAGGTGCTTGTCGTCCGCCCATTTCCCAGGTGCCAAGTCCCAGAACCGGCATCGAAACCGTATTGTGAATCAGAATTTCAGGTATTTTATTCATCTGTAGCGTATTAAAATGTCAAAAAAGAATCGGGTATTGAAAATTTCACTCATGTTTGATGGTATTATTCCTGGAAATTTCATAATCCGATGATTTTGGTGATGGCTTGGATTTGCATTGGTGTCAGTTCGGTTTGCTGACCTGATAGCTTGCTCAAAATATGGATTTTTGCTGCGTTTTCAAGCACTTCAACCCTGTCGAATGCTTCGGTGAGCGATTGTCCAACAGCCAGAACGCCATGGTTATCCATCACCACAACAGCCGCATTTGCGATTGCATTGGATACTGTTTGTGCAAGCCCGGCAGTTCCCATCAATGCATAATCAGCCCGGGCTACTTCACCCAGAACAGCCCATGCCTCAGCGGTGAGCCTGGTGTTGATATTTTGATGGCTCACCGAAAATGAGCTTGAAACCGGCGGATGTGCATGAACGATTGCAGAAACATTGGGGCGGGCTGAATAAATGGCGAGATGCATGGCTGTTTCCATGCTGATCTTCAGTTTTTTATCCAATTGATATCCCGCCGGGTTCAAAACACATATGTCGGCTGCTTTCATACGGCCTTTGTCTGTTTGGGAAGCCGTAATGAGGACAAAATCTTGGAATCTGACACTGATATTCCCGCCAAAAGTTGTTGTGAGCCCGCGTTTGTATAGCCTGCGCATGAAATAGGCGATTTCTTTTTTGAGCGTTTTTATTTCTTTTGATTCAATTTGTGAGTTCATCCGATTCAGCTCAATTGTTTAAAAATGCTTCAACCGACCGTTGGTTGGCCTTGATAATCCCTTTTTCAGTGATAATACCCGTTATTAATTTAGCCGGTGTTACATCAAAAGCCGGATTCCATGCCTCTGTTCCATAAGAAACAACCCTGATTTTGTGTTGGTTGCCGAGTTCATCCGGGCCTTGCTGATAGAGCACCTCTTCTGTGGAGCGATGCTCGATCACGATTTCTTTTCCGTTTTTACAAAACGGATCAATCGTAGATCCGGGAGCAGCAACATAAAAAGGAATTTTATAATACTGTGCCAGAATAGCCCTGTCGAGCGTGCCAATTTTATTTGCCACATCGCCATTCATGGCAATACGGTCGGCTCCAACAATAATCAGATCAACAAGACCTTGGGCCATAAGGCTTGCTGCCGCAGTGTCGGGAATGATAAGGTGCGGGATGTTTTCATTGTGCAGCTCCCAGGCAGTGAGCCTGGCTCCCTGGGCGCGTGGCCGCGTTTCACCGGCATACACAAACACCTCCTTTCCCTGATCACGGGCAGTGTAAACCGGCGAAAGCGCTGTTCCGTAATCAACAAAAGCCAGCCAGCCGGCATTGCAATGTGTTAGAACCCTGGTTTTCTCTTTGAAGAGGTTGCTTCCAAACAATCCAATATTACGGCTGTCGTCTTTGTCCTTGTTTGCAATTTTCTGCGCTTCGATGATGGCAGCTTCAACAGATTTTTTACCGGCCTCGAAAACCTTTTCCACCGCATAAAACAAATTTCGGGCAGTCGGACGTGTGCTTTCGATGGTGATTTTTGCATTTGACAGAAATTCATCCCTTTTATGCGTCGGCGCCAGCATAAATGCTTGTGCCATAGCATATCCTGCTGCTGCTCCAATGGCTCCGGCTCCCCTCACCACCATTTC
>DISP01000085.1 GCA_002421995.1 Bacteroidales bacterium UBA6207
GGTTGAGTAACATGATCCAGAATTTTTCGTAGTTCAGATCAGCGGCTTCTGCATAAAAATATTCAAAGACATCTTTGCTTGTTTTGATGGTCTTTCGTTTACGCACATCAGCACTGCTTCTGCGTTTGCCAAGCTCCAGAGCGGCAATAATGCTGATGGCTTTGGCCTCGCCTATGCCTTTGAATTTCGTGAGTTCATTCACGCTCAACCGCGAAAGCTCGACAAGGTTGTTATGGTTTTCACGCAGTATTCTGCGACTTAGTTCCACAGCCGATTCTTCGTTGTTGCCTGAGTTGATCAGGATGGCAATAAGTTCGGCATCGCTCAGGCTTGAGCGCCCTTTGAGCATCAGTTTTTCACGTGGTTTGTCGTCTTCGGCCCAAAGCCTGATGGGAGTCTTGGTTGGTTCTTTCATGGTCAGATGTTGTGTTGTTTTAAAACTTGAAACGAAGTGTATTTTTCACTTCCAGATCATCCGGTTTTTTACCTCCCACCGGCATGGAGCGGTAGCTGTAGCTGAGGCTGAGGTCGTAATAGAATTTATTTGTTATCAGCGTACTTAACATAAGGTTCATATGATACCTTATGTTCTTGAAATCCGCTGTTGCTGGTTGTATATAATTCACAAAATTGATGCTGGTATGCGCATTGACGGCCCACACCAGGGAAAGGTAATTCGACCAGCGTAAAAGATGAAACTTTTCGGGCGGGTCGGATGAATATTGTTCAAATTCGTAGAAAATCCCTGTCCCAACGAATACTTTCAGCATTTTCATTTTCCTTAAAGTGCTGTCTATCAGCATTGCCGGATCAAAACGCAGGCCACCGCCGAGTAAAAACCGACTGCGCAGAAGCAGAAACTCGTCAAATTGAAGTTGGGTAAAGGTCTCCGTCATTAAGAATGCTTTCTGCCCGGCAACTCTCGTGTTTCGCAGGTGAAGAAATCCTTTGTTTGTTGCCCGTGTGCCGCTCGAAGTCTTGAAAGCATATTCGGCAACTAATAAGTAGTCGTTTTTATCACCATTATAATCTGCACGGAAATTGGTGCTCAGCTCTAAATAACGTGTATTGCCGGAGGCAAAATTAAATCCGAGGGAGTTAAAGTAGATAAAACCCGGCTTGTCATAATCCTGATGGTAACGCTCGGTGTTTACCTGTGCAGAAGCCTGAATACAAACGAAAAGCAGGCTGAGTATTCCGTACCGGATTTTCATCACCGCATGTCAACAACTTCGACTCCCGGATATTTTTTTGGATTAAATTGAAAGAAGTCGGCAGCTATTTTGCTGTCGGGGGTCATCTTGCTCAGGTCGTAGTAAAAGGTGTTTCCACCATTGTCGAAGATGGACAAATTTAAAAGCTGGAGCTTTTGTTCATCAACAGCGAGTTGCATTTTTGAGAATTTCTTGCCTGTTTTAGGCTTTAACTCAATGGTTTTAAGAAATTTATTGGCAGCTTCTCTTCCTTTCACAAATGAGCTGCTGTAATCTTTATAATACGATGTCAATAGTTTGCTTGGTGTCATGGCTTCATCACCATCGGCAGCATTGGTCACCATCACTTCGTTAGAATCTTCGAGATAAGTCCATACTGTTTTACCGTCGCTGATAACTAATTGCTGATCGAGTTCAATGCGATAAGACTCATCATTTATATACAAGATTCCTGACTTTGTTTCATTGATTCCGGCTTTTTCATTGATCATTTTATATACGAAATCAATCTTCAGGTTTTTCAGTGAGCGGGTTTTGTCAACTACCTGTTTAATAAGTTCATCAGCAGTTTTTTGAGCGTGAAGGTTTACTGTCATGGTTAGTATTGCCATAATCAGCATCAAAAGCTTTTTTTTCATGTGTTATTGTTGTGTGATTTAGCGTCAAGATCCTTCAAAAACTGTTCCAAAGCCATTTCACCGGCAACTTTTACTTCTCTGGCTTTTGATCCTTCAAAGGGGCCGACAATCCCGGCTGCTTCCAGCTGGTCAATGATTCGGCCGGCCCTGTTATAGCCAAGCTTAAGCTTCCGTTGCAACAATGAGGTTGATCCCTGCTGGTTTTGTACGATAATCCGTGCGGCATCTTCAAAAAGGTCGTCTCTTTCCGATGCGTCATAAACATCAGCCACTTCATCCTGTTCATCCGCATATTCAGGCAGGTGATAGGCATCCGGATAGGCGCGTTGCGACCCGATATATTCGGTAAGACGTTCAACTTCAGGTGTGTCAATAAAAGCACACTGCAACCTGATGAGGTCGTTACCGGTCGAAAGCAGCATATCACCACGGCCTACAAGCTGATCGGCTCCACCTGTATCAAGGATTGTTCGTGAGTCAATTCGCGAGATCACCCTGAAGGCAATACGTGCCGGAAAGTTTGCTTTGATAGTACCGGTTATGATGTTAACTGATGGTCGCTGGGTGGCTATGATCAGGTGTATGCCGACAGCACGTGCTAATTGCGCCAGGCGGGTAATCGGGCCTTCAACTTCTTTGCCGGCAGTCATGATCAGGTCGGCAAACTCATCAACAAC
>DISP01000046.1 GCA_002421995.1 Bacteroidales bacterium UBA6207
AGTCGCAAGTTATCGCTGCCTTTGACAATCTCGAAGGGCCAGTTGCGCTGAAGAAGTTCGTTGTGGTAAAGATTGAAGATTTCCTGTCGCCGGTGCGGATGCTCACGCAACGGATCGGCTTCCCAGGGAAGGTCAATGTCGCAAAGCAAATACAGATCAAACTGTTGCAGGCTTGCCAATGAGCTGATACTTTGTGGTGTTTCGCCAAAAACCACCTGCGTCCAGATTGAACAAACGAGCATTTCGGTATCAGCAATCACGATTTTATCCGATTTTGAACATGCTTCTTTTATAAGATTAAATTGCTGATATGCAATGTGTTCAACATCGTTTATGGTGTAGCTGCGTCCCAAATCTGAGAGATAATCTCTGGCATATTCAGGAATCCAGCTCGATTGTAAGCAACCGGCCAGCTCAGAAGCAAGCCGCGATTTTCCTGTTGATTCAGGACCAAGAATGGCAATGCAGCTATGCATGTTTTGCCTCCTTTTTCCAGGCAATAAATCCAAGCACGGCTAAAACAAGAAAAACTGTATATTGGAAACTCGTCATTACCAAGCCTTTATAGAAATATAACGGGATAGATACGATGTCGCCTATGATCCAATAAATCCAGTTTTCGACCTTCTTCTCGGCCATCAGCCACATGCCAACGATAAAAACAGCTGTGGTAAAGGCATCAATTGCGGGTACATTGCTATCCGTATAATGTACCAGGATGTGATTGATTGCAAAAAAGGAGATCAGTGCAGCAATGGCAGCAATACTATTTTGTTTTTTTGTGGCAAATCTGACAGGCCGCTGCGGCTTGTTCTCCGCTGGTCGCAGCCAGTTATACCAGCCATAAACGCTCATTACGAAGTAGATGAAGTTGATGGCCATATCGGCATAGAGCCCTGCAATCAGACAGATATACACATAGATCACAACGCTGACAATGCCGGTAGGATAAACCAGAATGTTTACCCTCATGCTGTACCAAACGCTCATTAGCCCGAAGATCACAGCGATTACTTCGATCAAGGTTGTTTGCAGGATGTTTTGGGCAAACAGATCAAAAAATTCACTTACTGCCATCTTTGTGATTTAGGTCGGCATTCACAATTTTCATCACAAAAACGGAGTGAGGCACCTCAAAAGATTTTTTGATTTCGTTTTTGAGGATGTCGAAGGTTTCATCAAATTCGCCAAACACCTGTGTACTCATGCCATTGGTTTGCACCTGAATTTGCGGATATTGGTTGAGACGGCTGATAAAATCCCTGATAGGAGGGACGTAAGGCGTATCGAGCGGATAATAGCTTATTTCGATGGATATTTTCATATTATTCCTACTTTTGGATGCAAAAGTACAAGGATTTGTCGGGCGGACAAGTCGGAAAGATTTTACAACAGAGAATACATATGAATAATTTGAAAGAAAAAATGATTGTTACCGGTGCATTGTTTGCCGGACTGGCAGTTGGGCTTGGAGCCCTGGGTGCACATTGGCTCAAAACAAAACTTGATGCCGCAGCGCTTTTAAACTTTGAGACGGCTGTGCGCTACCAGATGTATCATGCCTTGGCGCTGCTTGTTTTAGCAGCTTTGACCAAAGCCGGCCAAATGAAACAAATGCGCTATCCTTATTATGCTTTTACACTTGGCATATTATTTTTCAGTGGTTCGATCTATTTTCTTGCAACGCGTTCCCTCACCGGATTGTCGGCTGCATGGATTGGTCCGGTGACACCCATAGGAGGCTTGTTGTTTATAAGTGGCTGGATTTATGTTGCATACATCTTTGCTTCGGGAAAGCTGAAGCAGGAAATCGGTTAATCTGAGTATAAAAAAAGGGGTTTACAACCCCTTTTTAACGTTTGATGATCTTACCTGATGACCATAATTCTTCTGCCGGCTGTCTGCCCTTTTTTGCCAATGAGCTGCAAGGTATAAAGCCCGGGCGGATATTGACTGATGTTGAGCGATTGCTGTTTTTCATTGCCAAAACGGAGGTCGTAGAGGAGGTTTCCGTTCGTTCCGAACAGCCGGATACGATCCAGTTCACCGGCAGACTGTTCAATGGTGATGAAATCACGGGCTGGAACAGGCTGCACTTTGACGTTTTGGAAAGGGTTGTCGTTAACCCCATCCACAACGTGTAGCGTTGCCAATACTGTTTTGATGGGATTTGAGATGTCATTGCTTGAGATGCTAATTGCGGCATGGTAAAATCCATATTGCAATCCCCCCTCAGTAGATGAAGTACAATTGACAGTGATGGATTGGGAGGGCAATATGGTGCCTCCGTAATTGTTAAGTGTGAGCCAGGAATAATTGACATCATTTATTTTGGCTCTAATGTTCCAGTTATAGTTTAACCCGTATCCTGCAAGATGTGACCAGTTAATTCCGTCTGTCGAGATCCAGTCTCCGTTTGGATTGGCAGGGCCAGTATCGCAACCTGCAGGATAGGCACCGGCATCATGCGTAACAGAATAGCCAATCCAGATATCCTCACCGGTGAGTTTATATGCCATATTTAAATCTATAGTTTTCCAACTATCTGATGAGGGCGTGAAATTTTGTTCATGGATGAGTGCTCCCGGTGAATTATTTGTGCCTTGGCCCCATATTTTCAATATGCTGTTAACGGGCATATCTTTCGTATAGACATAAACACTTTCCAAAAGGTAATCCGCATATGGATAAGTCATAGCAGAGGGGAAACGAGCGGCAACATAAAAAGTTCCACCATTGGTCAATCCAATTGCGTCAGCATTGTCGTCGTCATAATTCAAGATCACCACATCGTTTGGAATGATATCCGGTGAACCACCAGGTTGAGCTCCTGCAATGCTTAACTGAAGACTGTCGGACTTTGTTTCTTTACTTTCAATATGCTGAATAGGTGTATTATAATCTGAGGTAGAGTAAAGGATTGATGCCGACCATTCCAGGTCTGCAGTTCCGGTATTTGTAATTGTTAATGGCTGGGTTTGAGTGTTCCCCCCATACATTACCCAAAATACCATATTTTCAGGAGAAATTGAAATTGCCGGGTTTCCCGGATCCAGGTCTTCAAACAATTGGATATTATCAACATACCAGTAATCAATATCAAAGGTGCTTTCGCCACTAGCCTCAAACTTTATTTTCGTAAGCTTCCCAAGAGCATGCTCGGTAATATCGAATTGTTTTGTGATCCAGGGGATATCAGCAGAATTATCAAAGCTAGCAAGCAATACCCATGAACCACCATTCCATACATACACTTTGAGGTATTCTGCTCCGGAGTTTGAATAGTCATCCAGCATCAAGTCGAATTGCAGTCTCAATTCCGTTGTTATCTGCGTAGCATCTATGGTTGGACTTATTAGCGTGAAAGAATAGTTTTGTGTTGACGGACTCCAGCCGAAGCTGGCAGATGGAGCAGGATTGCCAATATCCTTGATAGCCCAGTTTCCCTGTGATGGCTCAAAAGTCCAGCCATTGGTGCTGAAGCTGCCACTGTCCCAGTTTTCAGTGAATGGCAGCACTGCTGCCGTGTTGCCGCTCCGGGCCACAAATCCGGTGCGGTCGTTCGATCCTTTGTAGGTGCCAAACAACACATCCGCTTCTTCGATGGGGATGTTGAGCTCATACACATTCACATAAGCTGAGTCAGCAGGGGTGAAGGTGAGTTCGTAGGAGAAAGCTACCAGATCGAGCAGGCCATCGCCGTTCACATCGCCCAGGCTTGGGCCGTTCATATAGGTGAAGCCGGTGGGCCGGAGCGGAAAACCTTCGATCTCGCCGGAGCCGTCGGTTTTGTAGGCATGGATAAAGCCTTGTCCTTCCACCATCAGGTTGCTGCCAAACAGCAGGTCGTGAACCCCGTCGCCGGTAATGTCGGCCACGCTCACGAAACTTTCCAGACCGCCGGCCTTTTCAATAGGGAAGTTGTTGATCGGGCTTCCATCGGGATGAAAACCGAAAAGCATCGGTGAGATATCCTCGCCCACAGGCCTTCCTACAAACATTTCAAAATCGTTGTTGCCACTCCTGTCCACAACCGTTGGGGGCGCGTAGGTCCAGCTGTTGTCGGGCACAGCCACAGGCCATCCGCTGCGGTAAGTGCCATCGTTGTTTCTAATGTAATATTGTGGAGCATCGCCGTGTGTTGATCCCACAATACTCAATTGGTTGTTGCCGTCGAAGTCAACAAGCAGTGGCGACTGGTAGGAGAAACTATAGTTCTGTCCGGGCACAGGGAAACCGTTTTTGATGCTGCCATCGGCACTGAAAGCATGCATATTGCCGTCGGAAGTGGCCGTAACGATGTCCAACTGGCCGTCGTTGTCAATATCGGCAACGGAAGGCGTCACTGCCGGAGTTCCGCCAAGCGGTGCTGTCCAAAGGATTGATGCGTCGGTTTTTATAACGTGGAGGTTGTTGCTGGTGCGTGTTTGCACGATTATTTCGCGGTTTCCATCGGCGTCAACATCGGCCAAAGCCGGAGCACAGATGATCCAGTGATTGGAAAACGACATGGGAAACCCGCTAAAGTCGTTGCCATTCACATCCAGATAATACACACGACCGTTGTTGGGGACTCCTCCGGTCACCTGCACAATTCCTAAAGTTCCGGTTTCGTCCATAACAGCCACCGAAGGAGGGTAGATGGGTGTACCGGTGAGGGTCTTCGACCAGAGCAGTTCGCCTGTCCATGTGAACACCCGCAACTGGTTCATCGAAGGGATGAGAATCTCCTGCTTACCATCGCCGTTGAGGTCGGCAAGTGTCACATTTCTGAAATTCTTGAAGTTTGGATGCACGGGAACCTTTTTGGGAAATCCGTTCATCTGCATGATGTTGGTGCTTTGTTTGCTGAGCAGTGAGACATCATTTGAAAAGGATTGTGTCGAAAGCACTTGTCCGCTTTCGTCAAGATAAGCTTTTTCAACTTTTATCTGAGCATTTAATACCCAGGGTATCAATAACATAATTAAAAAGTAGTGTTTTCTCATAATTCTTGAATTGGTAAAGGTGAAAAAAAATAAATCCTTTATAAAGGTAGAATAAATTGTTCCATAAAGGCAAATTTTTCCAAAAAAAAAGCCGCTTTATTGAAGCGGCTTATGTATAAAACGGTGAGTGAGTATTATTTGATGATCACCGGTCGGATTATCCGCGACCGGCCAACCTTTTTAATTTCGGTCATAAATGTTCCTGCTTTTAATTCATTCACAGATAGTTTCACCTGCAACGCTCCGGCAAAAGCAGACTCTTCAACTTCTTATAAGACTAAGTATCCAGAGGTCTGATGGTTTTTTGCAATAATAACAAGTGTAGAATAACCGTAAATCCGTGAGCACTTGCCATGCCTGAATGGGTGTTTTGCGAGGGTAAAGGTAAGGCTGGGGTTGTTGTGTTAGGTTATCTCAATCCCGTTTCTTTGAACTTCAATAAGAAACCCGCCAAAATCATTGTCTTTTTCAATGAGAATTGGTTCAATCCTATCGTCAACTTGTCTTCTTAATTTCCACAACAATGGTTGAATCGTGAAGTATTCTCCTTCTAATTTGTTTACAACGATGGCCACATCAATATCACTATCAGCGTGGTTGGTATTCTTTGCATATGACCCAAATAAATAGACTTTCTCAAGAGCCATGTGCTTTTTAAGCAGAATGCTGTATTCCTTCACTTTGTTTATAGCTTCTCCTTTATCCATTTTTGTATTTCCTTTGTTTTTTCAATTATTTCGACGCACTTGCTTTCGGTTAAACCCTTCAAAAGTCTTTCTTTGTGAGAAGGGTAACGCGCTTCAATATTTAATGGTTCAATTTGGTCAATAAAATCTTTCTGCTCCTCTGAAAACAATTCATAGAAACCGCCTTTCTTTGCTAAGTACGACAGGCTGTGTGAATAAGGAGCTACATCAGACTTCAAGCATGTAAAATAGGCTTTAAATGCCTTTTCTATTGTTTGATGGCACATAAATCCAACATAGAGAAATCTTTTGCTTTGAAGCATTGCCTCCGCTGTCTCCAAATCATATTCTGACAGATCAATCCAGTAGTTAACCTTTTCGTCCATTATTAATTATTTGAAACAAATGTACAAATTTCTATATTAAGTATCTGGATGTCTGATGGTTTTTTTGCATTGCTGACAAGTGATCAGGGCTCAAAAACCTTG
>DISP01000248.1 GCA_002421995.1 Bacteroidales bacterium UBA6207
TTGTCGAAAATCAGGTTAAGGGATTATAAGTGGTCGGCTATCAGCTCGTCGGAAAAAAGTGACCCTGAAGCAAACTAAGGAAATAAAAAAAGGGTAAGCTACTTACATCGCACCGCTCAACCATATACCCTTGCTTTCTTCCAAACCTGGGGGATTCTACAGGAGCTGGTCGTATAAGACTTACCCGTTGCAAAAGTACAACAAATCCTTTTACAGCCAAGAGCTGTTCATTTTTTTTCTTCAAATACCAAAATCATTTGGTAAGTTTGCATGTCGTTGACAAAGATTTAACATGAGAATATATCGGAGAAGGTCTTTTTGGTGGGTCGGAATCATCTTCGGCTTCTTTTCCGGTTTGATCGTTTTTTTGTTCCAGTTGCTGTTGTTTCATCTTTCAACAAACACATTTTCACCTGTTTATCTGATAATTTACCTAATACCTTTCATCGCAATGTCAATGGCCGCCCGTCGTTTGCGCGAACGTTACGGCGAAGGTGTTCTGGGTTTCGGGCAAGGATTCAGGCTTTCGGTTCTCACTGGTTTTGTTTCGGCCGGCATCATGTCGGTGATGGTTTATTTTATTTACTCCGAACTTTTTGAGTCTGCTTTGCAATTGAGGGCATCACAACTGCATGCCAGCCTTGTGAGCGAAAATCCGGGAATGGATTTCAACCTGATGAAGCAAAGAAAGGATTTGATATCCAAGCTGTTAAGTCCTGTTTCATTGGCAATATATTACTTTGTAATTCAAATAGTTCTTGCTCCTGTGTTAGCATTTTTTATTGCTATCTTTGCAATGCGCCGCCGACGCGATATAACAGACATCTAACTTAAAAACATTTAATATGGTTCCTTTTAATCAAGCAGTTAAGTTCGGGGTAATAACAGGGGCAGCTTTAATTGCCTACAGTGTTGTTCTTTATGTGACCGACGTGAATCTTTTTGACACTGTTTTCTCCATCATCAATGGATTGATTAATTTCGGTCTGTTGATATTTATGGCTGTATTTGCAATCAATAAAACACGTGACCTGCAGCTTGAAGGCAAAATAACTTTTTTGCAGGCTTTTCTTGTTGGTGGTGTAACATTGCTTATTGCAAGTTATATCAACAGCCTGTTTGGATTTGTTTTGAATCAATACATTGATCCTGAGTATCTGACAAGACAAATGGATAATTTTATCAATAACCTCGAAGGAAAGGTTCCTGAAAATATGATGGATGGAATCATCGAGAAAATGGAAGAAAATTCTGATGCCATGAAGAACTTAATCAAAGGACTTTGGATGTCGCCAATTTTTGCCATTGTAGTCAGCGCAATCATTTCATTGTTTATTAAAAAGGATGCAACTGCACAATCCTAAGAAATTTCATGGATTTATCAATCGTTATTCCTCTTTTTAATGAAGAGGCTTCGCTGCCGGAGCTGACTGCCTGGATTTCGGAAGTATGCCACAGGGAAAAGCTTGAATTTGAAATGATCTTTGTGGACGACGGTTCACAGGATGGCTCATGGAAAGTGCTTACTAAGCTTGAGGAAGGCTTTCCTGAGCTTAAGGCAATCCGTTTCAGACGCAACTACGGCAAGTCTGCGGCTTTGAATCAGGGCTTTTCAGTTGCAAGCGGGGATGTGGTCATAACCATGGATGCCGACTTGCAGGACAGTCCCGATGAGATACCCGGCTTGTACCGGATGATCACAAAAGAGGGTTATGATCTGGTTTCAGGTTGGAAAAAAAACAGACACGATCCGATCACCAAGACTTTGCCTTCGAAGCTTTTTAATCGTACAACAAGGGCTATCAGCGGAATTCATCTGCACGACTTCAATTGCGGACTCAAAGCATATAAGAGTGAGTTGGTGAAAAGTATCGAAGTGCAGGGCGAAATGCACCGCTATATTCCTGTTATTGCAAAGTGGGCCGGATTTGGACGGATTGGCGAAAAAGTGGTTACCCACTACGAAAGGAAATATGGCAGCTCAAAATATGGCATGAGTCGTCTGGTGAAAGGCTATCTCGACCTCTTGTCCATCACCTTTACATCGAAATTTGGCAGAAGGCCTATGCACTTCTTTGGCAGCCTGGGCTCATTTATTTTCTTTATCGGTTTCAGCATTGCCGGCTATCTGGCCTATGAAAAAGTTTTTAACGCGGTTTATAAAATGACCGACCGCCCACTGTTTTTCCTTGCTTTACTGGCAATGATCATTGGAACACAGTTGTTTATGACAGGTTTCCTAGCAGAACTCCTCGTCAGGTCATCATCAGCTCCGGGAGGAGGCTACATCATCCGAGAAAAAATTAATTTATAATAGCAGAATAATGAAGATACATCTTGTTTCGGGAGGTTGCGGTTTTGTTGGGCGCAACATGGTAAAACGATTGCTGTCAGCAACAAAGGATTTTGTTTTTATGGTTGACGACCTGTCTATCGGCCGCCATCCATCAGAATGGTTCGAAAACTATTCGGCACATTTCATTGAAGATATTGAGGTGATTGGTGACGAGAGCCGGTTGTTTTTCTGGAAAGGTGATTTCAGAAATCTTTTGTTCTATATGCGTCAGAATCCAAGGTATATTCAGGAGAAATACCATCTGGACTTTGATAAATTCACCGACGTTTTTCATTTTGCAGCCATCGTTGGCGGCAGAATGAAAATTGAAGGCGATCCAATGATCGTTGCACTTGACCTTAGTATTGATGCTGAGTTTTTTTATTGGGTCACACAACATAAACCTGCCCGCGTGCTTTATCCCAGCTCCAGTGCTGCCTATCCGGTGAGCCTTCAGTCAACCGACGGGGCAGTGGCGCTTACCGAAGGTGATATTGACTTTGAGAAAAACCTCGGGACACCTGATATGACCTATGGATGGTCGAAGCTGACGGGTGAGTTTCTTGCACGTATAGCTGCCAAATATTATGATGTTCGTGTTGCTTGTATCCGACCGTTTTCGGGCTATGGCGAAGACCAGGAACAATCTTACCCTGTGCCTGCCATTGCTGCGCGTGCAGCACGCAAAGAAGACCCTTTCGAAGTGTGGGGTACCGGCAAGCAAGGGCGCGATTTTGTGCATATTGACGATGTGCTCGATTTTATTTTCATGTTGCTCGACAATGTGAGCGATGGTTCGGCCTATAATATCGGCTCCGGAAAACTAACCTCTTTCATCGAGTTGATTGCTCTGTTTGGTGAGATAGCCGGCTATAATCCAACTGTTAAGCCATTGCCTGACAAGCCTGTAGGAGTGCATTCGCGCTATGCAAACATGGATGTTGTTACCAATAAATTTGGCTGGAAACCAAAAATAAGCCTCCGCGAAGGAATGGAACGTGTTTATCGCAGACAGTTGGACGAAATCCATAAGGCATAGTATGATCGGTTGTTTGCAAAAATTACTGAACTATCCGCAAAATCAATAACGTAATTATTACTAATACCGCCACATAATAAATTGAAATTCACTGATTTTTCTTTAGCTGATCCTGTGATGGAAGGCATTGATGCAATGGGATACATCAATCCGAGTCCCGTTCAGGAAGCTGCCATTCCAATTATTCTTGAGGGCAACGACCTCATTGCCTGTGCGCAAACAGGCACCGGTAAAACGGCTGCTTTTTTGTTGCCGCTCATTCATCGTTTGCTCACAGATTCCGATCAGGAAGGTCTCATTCAGGCACTTATCATTGCGCCGACAAGAGAATTGGCCATCCAGATTGATCAGCAGTTGCAGGGTTTCGCCTATTTTGCCAACACCAGCAGTATTGCCGTCTATGGTGGTGGCACAGGTGCTGGCTTTGATCAGGAGAAAAAGGCCCTGCAACATGGTGCTCAGGTGATTGTGGCCACACCGGGTCGTTTAATCTCGCACCTCAACCTCGGTTATGTTGACTTTTCTGGACTGAAATACCTTGTGCTTGACGAAGCCGACCGTATGTTGGATATGGGTTTTATGCCGGATATTATTCGTATTCTGAACGCTTTGCCGGTGAAAAGACAGACCTTGCTGTTCTCAGCCACCATGCCCGATGGCATTAGAAAACTCACTGAGCGAATGCTGGTCAATCCACGGCAGGTGAATCTGTCAGTGTCCAAACCAGCCGAGAATGTGTTGCAGGCTGCCTATCTTGTGTTTGAAAATCAGAAGATTGCCCTCATCGAAAGTCTGCTTGATGGTAAAGACTTGCCGCTGGTACTCATTTTTGCTTCAACAAAAGCCGGCGTAAAGGAGGTTGAAGCCATTCTGAAGCGAAAAAAGTTTAACGTCAGTGCCATCCATTCCGATCTGGAACAGGATCAGCGGACGGCAGTCATGAACAGGTTCAGGGCACGTGATCTGCAAATTCTCGTAGCAACCGACATCGTTGCCCGTGGCATTGACGTGGATGATATCAGTCTGGTTATCAATTACAATGTTCCGGGCGATGCAGAGGATTATGTGCACAGGGTCGGACGCACCGCCCGTGCTGAAAGAAGCGGCGTAGCCTTGACTTTTGTGAGCGAGATGGAGTTTGGTAAGTTTAAACGCATCGAACAGTTTTTGGGAGGCCCTGTTAGGAAACTCTTGTTGCCACAGCATCTGGGTGATGGTCCAACCATCGAAAGTTACGACACCCAGCGCTCACATCACAGGGCTTTTTATGGGAAAAAACGTGGCCCATCGGGCAACAAACGCAAACGCCCCGGCGGACACCAAAAAGGCAAAAACCCGGGTAAAAATCAATGATTCAACTCTGTTTTGAAGTTTTTTGAGATGATCGAGAGCATCTCGTCATGCACAATGCCGTTGCTCGCGATAATGTCTTTTCCAAAAATCACATCATCAGCCCCGTCAAACCCGCTCAGTTTTCCTCCTGCCTGCGCTACGATGAATGCGCCGGCAGCCACATCCCAGGGGTGCAAACCGTATTCGTAAAACACTTCGAACCTGCCACATGCCACATATGCAAGGTCAACAGCAGCCGATCCCAACCGGCGAATGCCACGGCTCTGACGCATCAGCTGATCAAAAACTTTCAGGTAGGGCTCCATCCGTGTAAAATCGTAGTATGGAAAGCCGGTGGCTATGAGGCTGGCATCAAGTTTTTCGGTCTTACTAACTTTGATTTCCTGTCCGTTACAATAAGCAGCCCCGCCTTTCCATGCATAAAAACACTCGTCGAGGTTGACTTCGTGAACCACTCCAAGCACTATTTCACCCGCTTCCTGAAGCGCAATACTGATGCTGTATAGCGGCACACCATGCACAAAATTTGTTGTTCCGTCGAGTGGATCAATGATCCAGTTGAAGCGGGC
>DISP01000221.1 GCA_002421995.1 Bacteroidales bacterium UBA6207
CAACTCAGGAAACCACAAGAATGCTTACTGAGGTGATCAGCATCAAAACCATCAGTGTAACGACCCAAAACCGGTGAGCCAGACGCAGCTCCATAAAAACCATGGCAATCAGCATTATTTTTATTAATGCAAGCAAAAGCAAGATGCCGTGTTTAAGCTGAATGTGGCTGATCCACGCTGATGAAACCGCAGTCATCGTACTTAGAATAAGAAGTATTACCAGTACTTTTAAGTTGCTATCAATGAATGATTTAGTCATTTAGAACAGGTATAAAACGGGGAATAATAAAAGCCATATCAGATCACACATGTGCCAGAAAGCAGCTCCGGCTTCAAAATCTTCCGGCTTCAATTTTTCAGGCTGTTGTTTTAATTTCCGGCTCAGAAAATACAAAATAACCAAACCGGTCAAAACATGTATCAAATGAAAACCGGTAAGCAGCCAATAAAATGTAAAAAACATATTGAATGACAAGGTGAATCCATTTTCCAGTTTGCCATAATACTCAAACAATTTGAAGCCGATAAACAACAATCCGCCTACCATGGCTGAAAGACTGTTGCTATGCGCTGATTTGTAAGCCTTTATATGGAAATGTTTCACGGCATTTGCCATGAAAAAGCCGCTGAGCAAAAGCAAAATGGTGTTGACTGTGGCTAAATTGGCATTAAGCAGATTTCCGGAACTACGAAATGTGTCCGGATCAAGATTGCGGTAGTAGGCAAAAGCTACAAGCGCAAAGCCAAACGACAGCATTTCAACAAAGATGATCAACCAAAGGAGAATGCCCCCTGGTGGATAGAAAAAATTTTTATACCGATTTGTCTCTAAGCACATTGGTTTTAAAGCGATTTGATCTTGGTGTAAAGTTTAACAAGGGCGTGAAGTAATTCGTCCGGACGTGTGAGTATCTGGTAGTGATTTTGGCCAAACATCTGCGGTAAATAATACCTTGCCCTGGCTTCAATGGCCAAAGCAAATGTATGGACATTGACTGCTGACAGCTCCCTGAGCGATTGCTTCACATCCTGAATGCCGTATTGTCCTTCGTATTTATCAAAGTCGTTGGGCTTCCCGTCCGAGACGAAGATGATCCATTTGTTGCGGGTAGGTCGCTGTTTTAGCAACGATCCGGCATGTCTTATTGAAGCGCCAATGCGTGTATATCCCTGTGGCTCAATTGATCCAATTTTATTTCTGGCTTGATTCCAGCTGCCATCAAAATGCTTAATGGTAACAAAACGGCTATGGTTTCTGGTGTGCGACGAAAAACTTGCAATGGAGAAGTCAATGCCGTACTCAAATAATATCTCACCAAAAAGAATGGAAACCTGCTTTTCAACATCTATTACTCTGTTTCCGGCGGCATAGCTGTCGGTTGACATGGAACTATCAAGCAGCAACAGGATTGAGATGTCTTTTTCAGCTTTTTTTGTCGAAAAATAAATCTTTTCATTGGGTGTCCGGCGATTGACCAAATCCACAAACATGTCCGTAACCTGATCATTATCAAATTCTTCACCTTGGGTTTGATACCTTATTTGCATGCGCTTATTGTTTACATGCGCCAACATTTTTCGCAATGCTGCGAGCATCTTTCCATTTTCGGAAATCACTTTCTGGTAATATGAAGAATCGTTTTGAACAGGAAATTCAGGATATACCTTGCAAAAATCTTTTCGATAAGCAGATTTTTTATAGTCCCATTCATCATAAAGAATACATTCGCTAACTGATTGTATATCTGCGCTTTCAGAGATGGTAGTTTGTTCAGTGAATTCCGAATGGTAAACACTATGGGTAGGTTCATCGGTCCTGACAACAAACTTCATCTGAAGTTCGTCCAAAGCATCAGCATGTTCCTCCAGCTGATCCGAACCATCAAAGTCGCGCCAAACACCATCGTATTCTTCAGCCGTTTCAACCTTTTCAAAATTATGCGTCATCACATAGTCTTCCTGACTTTTTTTGTCAACCTTCAGCAACGAAACTTGTTCCACGGCTTTCGCTTTCAAAGTGGAAGCAGCTTTGTTTTTTGCGTTCCAGGCTTTCATTTCGTTCGGTTCATTCAGCAACTTTTCCTGACTTGACGATTTTTCCTCCGTCATCCACTTTCCATATAACCAATGCAACAGCATTTCTTTCCGGTTTTCACTACATAAGTCGAGTTCTTTTTTCAGTTTGTCGTGGATTTCCATGGAAAGCGGGTAGTCCTGCTCCAAGGTCTTCAGCACGATAGGTGCTGTTTCTAAGGCTTTTTTTCGTGATATATGTGTAGGATGGTCTTCATTGTCAAGCCAGTTCAGCTTTAATTTTCTTTGGGCGGAGAGGTATAATACCCTGAAAATGAAGAACTGGAGATTTGTTTCCTTATCCGCCATCAAAGAATACTCCGTTGGGAGAAAAAAATGAAGCCCCTTGAACCCACCCTCCTCCAATGCCGGGACAATATCAATGGCTTCGCCGGTTAGTGCCCTGGCCATCACGGTGAGACGCTGCTGAGCTTCGTTCAAAAGCACTCTTCTTGCTAATAAACTGCTGTCCGTTTTACTTTTTTTTAAAAAACGGGCTGCTTTTCCAAAAATATACTCATCAAGTGCCATTCTTTTTAATTCCGTTGATACTTAATTTTTTCTGATCACTCAAATCATCAGATTACTAAGATCCGTCAACGCCTCAAGCACTTGTTGATCATCCGTAAGTGGTTCAATCACAGCCGATCTTACGGCAAGCCGCCTGGGTAAACCTGATTGAATCAGCTTTGCCGCATCAACCAGCAGACGTGTCGAAACCGTTTCGGCCAGCCCAACTTCCTCCAGATTTCTGATTTTTTGACCAATTTTCACCAATTTTTCTGCCTCATCCGGTGTGATGTCACTTTCGTTCACAAGAATCTGTATTTCAGCGTCTTTCTTTGGATAATGAAAAGGTATTGCCACAAAACGCTGACGCGTAGATGGTTTCAATTCCTTGAAACCGCGCTGGTAGCCGGGGTTAAATGATGCAACCAGCATAAAATCCGGATGCGCAGCTATGTGCTCATTCAGTTTATCAATGAAGAGCATGCGTCTGTAATCGGTGAGCGAGTGAATGGCAACAATCACATCAGGCCTGGCTTCGGCCACTTCATCTAAATAGATGATGGCTCCTGTTTTCACAGCCGTTGTGAGCGGGCCATCGAGCCAAATCGTTTCTGCTCCCTTGATAATAAACCGGCCAATAAGGTCGGTGGCTGATGTTTCTTCGTGGCAACTGATTGTAATATGTTGTTTATCAAGCTTGTGAGCCATAAATTCAACAAAACGGGTCTTCCCGGTTCCGGTTGGCCCTTTTAACAAAACAGGTAATCGCTTCTTGAAAGCGTGTTCAAATATTGCTGTTTCCTGTGCAGCTTCCAAATAAAACGGGGGATTATCTTTTTTCATTTTTAATGAGATTAAAAAAGGGCACAGCTATGGCACCGTGCCCCCCGAATCAAAACTTTGCGGAATTACAAAGTTTCCTCCACCCCGATAGCTTCGTTATTGGGCCGGCCATAGCGGAAAAATTCAATGATATAGAACGTGATGCCGGTTGCAAACATGGTGGCGTTGAGCACCAGAACCAGAAAATGTACTTCGATTTCCTGTTGAACAGCTCCAAATTCCAAACCGGTTTTACGCTCAAGATATACCTGTGCAACGCCAGCCACCCCAAATGCTGCTGTCATTCCCAACATGCCTATGTTTGAAAGCCAGAAGGCCAATTGCCCGTTCACTGTGTCGTAAAGCTTGCGCCCTGTAAGATTGGGTAAGGCAAAAGTTATGAATGAAAAAACAATCATGCCATAAGCACCCCAGAATGCCAAATGACCGTGCATGGCCGTAACAAGCGTTCCGTGTGTGTACATATTAACTTGCGGTAGCGTATGTGCCATCCCAAGCAAACCGGCACCCACAAAAGAAAGTACAGCAGTCCCAAGAGTCCAGTAGAGGGCAAGTTTATTGGGATGCCTTTTCTCGCCTTTGCGGTACATGGCAACTGCAAACAAAGCCATTGCCAGAAAAGCAAGTGGCTCCATCATCGAGAATATGCCCCCGATGATTAGCCATATTTTGCCAACACCGATATAATAATAGTGATGTCCTGTTCCCAGAATTCCTGACAGAAAAGTCAGTCCGACAATCACATAGAGCCACTTTTCAATCACCTCGCGATCCACTCCGGTGAGTTTAATAAGCAGGAAAGCCAATATACCGCCCATGATAAGCTCCCAAACGCCTTCCACCCATAGATGAACCACCCACCAACGGAAAAAAGAGTCCATTGTTTGATTGTCGAACCAAACCATCCCGGGTAAATAGAGCAAAGCTGCAAAAACAAGCCCCATAGCTAAAACCATTGATGTAGTGGTTCGTTTTTTGCCTTTGTAGAGGGTTGCAAGTATAATCCCCAAAAAAGTGAGTACGTTCACCACAACCAGCCAGTCGAGCGGCCGTGGAATTTCGAGAAACTTTCTACCCTCCCAATAGTTCAGATGATACCCAACAATGGCAACAACTCCAACCAATAGAAATGAAATCAATTGAATATAAGCCAGCTTCACATTAACGAGTTCCTGTTGCGCCTCTTCAGGAATTATGTAGTAGGCCGCACCCATAAAACCAAGCAGCAGCCAAACAACAAGCAGGTTTGTATGCACAGCACGTGCAGTGTTGAAAGGAATCACACTGTGAAGGCCGTCGTAACCCATATGGGCAAATCCCATGATAAAGCCATAAACAATCTGAAGGCTGAGCAACAACATGGCTGCTGCGAAAAACCAATATGCAACTTTTTGTGATTGATATTTCATCGTGATAAATTTTTAAACATTTTAATATTAACGACTTACATCTGGTTTTGGAGGAAATCCATTGAGATCTACCTCGCCAACCCATTTAAAAAACGCAACCAGATCGGTGGCTTCGGCATCCGAAAAACCATAAGCCACCATTTTGCGTCCTCGTGGTGCCCAGGGTGTTTGTGTCATTAGCGCTGCTTTGATATAGCCTTCACCTCGTCGTTCGAACACTTTAGTAAGCTCCGGCGCATAATAAGCGCCTTCGCCAAAAATGGTGTGGCAACCCATGCAATTGTTCGATTCCCACAAATGCTTTCCCCGAACAACTTGTTCAGTAAGGTTTTGCAGGTTCGTTTGTTTAGGAACATCGTTGCTCAGCGAGTTCCACGAAAGTCCCAGAAAGATAGCAAAAGTGACTATCGTTCCTCCCAGAAAAAACGTACGTGCTTGAGATTTTGATAACATAATGATTTGATTTTGATTCATAATAAAGATAATAATACCTGTATATCTTAAATTATATTGAAGTAATAATTGAATTCTATATCGAAACGATAAATTGCGAAAACAAGCACTTCAATACTGCAAATGTAAAACTTTTTTATTTCGGACAATATTGTCCGAAATATTTTTAATGAAATGAAAATCTTTGAAGATTAAAAATCTGGTGATTGCATTTTCACAAGGGCTTTCGTAGAGAGCAACCCGCAGGCAGCAAAGATATCTTGTCCGCGAGAGGCCCTGATGGTTGTTCGAATACCCTTTTTCACCAGGGCTTCTCTAAACTGCTGGATGACAGTTTCATCAGAACTCTCCAAAGGCGTGTCTGGAATGGGATGAAAGCGAATGAGGTTTATCCGGCAACGCATTCCGTTAAGCAAACGTGCTATTTCGTTCACATGTTTGGGGCTATCGTTCAGGCCTTTGAACATGATGTATTCGAACGAAACACGTCGTTGCCTGCCCATATCAAAAGCGCGCAGGGTTTCGATCACTTCTGCAATTGGATAAACGTTTTCGATGGGCATGAGTTTTTTGCGTTCTTCATGAAAAGGTGTGTGCATGCTCACTGCGAGATGGCATTCCGACTTTTCGAGAAAGTGCTTCATGGCCGGTATCATTCCAATTGTAGATACTGTTATTCGGCGCGGACTCATGGCATAGCCCCATTCTGAAGTGAGGAGTTCGAGGCTTTTCATCACGTTTTCGAGGTTATCAAAAGGCTCTCCCATGCCCATGTAAACGATGTTTGTCAGTTTTTCGCGTTCAGGAAGGCTACTGATCTGGTTCACGATTTCGCCGGCCGAAAGTTGTGATTGAAAACCTTGTTTACCCGTCATGCAAAACAAACAGCCCATTTTGCAGCCAACCTGTGATGAAACACACAATGTGGCCCTGTCGTCATCCGGAATATAGGCTGCTTCGATGAAGCGGCTTTTAGCTGTTGGGAAAAGGTATTTTTTTGTGCCATCAGCCGAGGATTGCACATTTGAAAATGTTTCCAAGCCTATGCTGCACGACTCGTTCAGGCGTTGTCTGTCTTTTAACGAGATATTCGTCATTTCGTCAAAACTTCGGGCATGATTTTTATATAACCATTCAGCAATTTGCTTTGCTGCAAAGGGTTTCATTCCAAGCTCACCGACAACTTGTTTGAGTTCTTCGGGGGTTTTTCCAAACAGGGTAATTTTTTCCATGATTTTTTGGCGTCAATAATATCCCGGTCAGAAATAAATTTCCGACATAATGCGTTCTATGGCAATTCCTTTACCGATGAGAATGTCTCTAACCTCAACCACCATTTCGGCACTACCGCAAAGGTAATACATTTGATGGGCCGGCAATTGTTGCTGTTGTTGCAACCATGTGGTCAAACGCCCGTGATACATACCATCACCCGATTCCTGAGAGCAGCAGCGAATGTAATTGTCTTTCAGTGCAGTAGCAAACTCATCCTGAAAGTAGAAATTATGTGCAAACCTTCCTCCGTGAATGAGTTTTTTATTGTGAGTAAGCCCGGCACGGAGCATTGAGCGATAAGGAGCAACACCGGTACCTGAAGCAATGAACCATGCCGGTTGTTCATCGCCGAGAAAAGCACCAAACGGCGCCGAAACCAGCAGTTGATCGCCTTTTGAACATTTTGCAAGCATGGGTGTGAGCAATCCATCAGGTTTGACACTAAAAAGTATTTGCATAGTTTCGTCTTTTGGCGCACTGCACAGGCTGTAAAGACGTGGGGCAATGGAAGCATCCAACGTAATGGCAACAACCTGTCCGGGCAAAAAATCGTGGGTTTGTGGCAGGCTTAAAATATATGCATCAGTACTGATCTGATTGATATCGAGGAGAGTAAGCGGTTTTAGCGGAAGCTTTTTTACAAATCCTGACAGGCCGGTGTCCATTTTCTTCTTTTTTGCAAAACTACACAATTAGGCCGGTTTCTATGATTTCAAGAGCGAAATGGCTGAAATGCTTCGGGTTGCAGATGCAAATCTGACAAAAAAAAGACCACCTTAAAAAGATGGTCTTCAGTAGTTTATAAGATGTTTATCCCAACCAGGCCGACAGCATCCACACTGTTTTTTCCTGCGCGCGGATATAGTCGCTCATTAGTGCATTGGTTCCTTCATCATTGGCATCGGCCGAGAGTTCGAGCAGTTCTCGTTCGAGCACAATCAGTTTTTGGAAACCATCCAGCAGATGTTCGACGGCTTCGCGTCCCTGACTCACATTTTTCACTTCCTTAATTTGCGCCGTAGCGTTATAGATGCTGTATGCATGAGCAGGTGTGTGGCCGAGTGTGAGAATACGTTCGGCAATTTCATCAATTTTCAGAATCGTATCATCGTAGATTTCTTCGAATTTCAGGTGCAATTCAAAGAATTTTTCGCCCCTGATATTCCAGTGAAACCCCCTGACATTCATATAAAAAACAGAAAAGTTTGCAAGCAGTTCATTCAATTTTTCGGCTAAGTTGGTGGCCTTTTCTTTGTCGAGGCCAATGGCATTAAGTTTTCCCATTTCTTCTATTTTTTTAAGTTTATTACTAAGCGTAAAGGTACAAAAAAAAGGCAGGGTATGAAGATTCCTGCCTTTTAAAAATCGTTAAATGCTTTTCTTGGCGAGATAAAAATCAATCATTTCATAGTCTGACTTAATCCGTTCTTCCATTTCCTCGACAGTTTTTGGTGGAGGAACGATGGCTTTTTCGCCCGGTTTCCAGTTGAGCGGCAAGGCAACCTTAAATTTGTCGGCAGCTTGCAAAGCCTGGAGCGCACGTATGATTTCGTCCATGTTTCGGCCCACATTCAACGGATAATACATGATCAACCTGATTTTACCATTTGGGTCAATAAAAAAGACGGCACGTACGGCGGCTGTTTCGCTTTCGCCGGGTTGCAACATGCCATATAGCTTTGACACCTTCATGTCAATGTCAGCAATGATTGGAAATTTCATCAGAATTCCCATCTTTTCCTTTACGTTGTGAACCCAGGCAATGTGCGAGTGAATGCTATCAATGCTCAAACCTACCAGTTTGGTATTCATTGCTTTAAATTCGTCTTCGAGCAGTGCAAAACCCGACATCTCTGTGGTGCAAACAGGTGTGAAGTCGGCCGGGTGCGAAAACAAAATCGTCCAGCTACCCTTGATGTGTTCCGAAAACTGCATCATTCCCTGTGTGGTCATGGCCTTAAAATCCGGTGCCATATCGCCAATTCTTGGCATTGTGAAAATTTCCTGATCCATTTAATTAAAAATTTGGTTTGTTAATAAAGTGTTAATTCAATGAAGCAAAATTACAATCATAAGAATCATTTGTCAAATCAATAATATTTAAACTGATATAAATAATATCTATATTTGTCGGATATTTTATCAATCAAATGATCACACTTGTTCAATTGGAATATGTGGTGGCTGTTGACAGCTATCGTCATTTTGCTACGGCTGCAGAGCATTGTTTTGTGACACAGCCAACGCTGAGTATGCAAATCAAAAAACTGGAAGACGATTTGGGAATCAAAATTTTCGATCGCACAAAGCAGCCGGTTGTCCCAACCGATATCGGAAAGCTGTTTATTGATCAGGCCCGCAGAGCATTGGCCGAATCGGGAAGGCTCAACGAATTGGTAAAATCGCATCTCGGAATAGTGAGCGGGGAGCTTCGACTTGGAATCATCCCGACACTTGGTCCATATTTGCTTCCGTTGTTTGCCGGAACTTTCAAGAAAAAATTTCCGGAAGTAACACTTCACATTGAGGAAATTGTGACCGAGAGCATTGCCGAAAAGCTGCGCACCGACCAATTGGATGCAGGCATTTTTGTGACGCCTTTTAACGATCCCGGGATCATCGAGCAAGCATTGTTTTATGAAGAGATGCTCATCTATGCGCATCAGGGGCATTCGTTGCTTCAAAAACCGCTCATAGAAGTGGCCGACCTTAACTCACCGGATATTTGGTTGCTCAACGATGGTCATTGCTTTCGCAGTCAGGTGATTAATCTTTGCGAACTCACGCCCGGCAGCAGACAGGAGTTGCCTTTTGATCTTGAAGGCGGCTCATTGGAAACGCTTATGCGTATCATCAGGCGCGAAGGAGGTTTCACGATCATCCCTGAACTGACGGCAAACGAACTCGGAATGGAAGAGCGATCGTCATTGGCTCGGTTTTCGGGCCAAATTCCGCTACGGGAAGTGAGTTTGTGCTATTCGCGCAATTATGTAAAATACAATTTGTTGCAAAGATTAGGCGAAACAATCACCGCCTGTGTTCCGGCAACGATGCGCAATAAGGAGCGTGGCGAACTGGTTACCTGGAAATAAAAATTTCTATTTCTTGATCAGTTTCAGCACTTCGTTGCGTTTGTTTCCGTCAGATAGGTTCAAAACATAGATGCCTCCGCTGAGTGTGCCTAGATCAAGTGTGAAGGATTGATTTCCGGCATCCAGCATTGATTCGGAGCGCAAAATGATTCGACCGCTCAAATCCGATAATTGATAATAAAGTGTGCCGCTTTTAGGCATATAGAGTTGAACAGCGGCATTTTGCTGAAAAGGATTTGGAGAAGCAACGGCCTGAAAAGGATGCAAAGCGGTCTCGGAAATATCGAGGGTTTTGTTGATGCTTAGCTTCAATCGTACAGGAAGATGGTCAGAAAAATTATACAATGCGTCGGCCACATTTTGCGGAACCTGCGCATTCTGTGGAGCGCCATTCACGGTGCCGTCAAAACGTTGACCATCCTGACCCACGGCTTTGAACGACTCCTGCACATACCGCAAATGTTTGGTTCCAAAACGAACTTCATCCGAAATCAGAATGAAATCAAAACGGTCGTCAAGTCCGCCGCCTGCCTTGCAGTCTGAATTAGTGTTTGTTGATTGTGTGTGGACGCCGGCATAGAAACTGTTGTTTGACCACTCTCCTATCTGGCCCAGTGGATCAAGAAACCTCACGGCAGCATTTGAATAATTGAGCATAGTCTGAAATGCGTTTTCATTGCCGGAATAAAAATTGAAATCGCCCATAAACAAGGTGTTTTCGGTTTCGAATCGTGTTTCAAGAAAGCGCAGGGTATTCTCAGCCATCACTTTGCGGGCATTGGCATCGCTTGTTGTATTGCCGGCTTTCAGGTGTGCCACCACACAAACCAAAAAAGCAGTGTCGCCTTGTGAGAGGTCGTTCGCGTTGTAATACAATTGATAAACATCCACATCGCGCACATAGTTTTGCGCAGTATATTGCGCTTTCAGGCTAAGTTTTCTTGAATCGTAATACAACATATTCACGATGTCGGAGCCGGCGCTGTTTCGCGAAGCCGCACGTTTGTAGTGTGTTACGAAGTTTATATTGAGATTATTATCCAGCATATGCTGGTGTATGCTTTCGTTGGCCGACATTTCATTCACAGTAAAAACATCAGGTTTCACATAGTCGAGAATAGTGCGCAAATGCGGGTCTTTCATGGCAAGGCCATTGTTATTGTTGTTGCAAAAACCGGTCACCTGACCATAATATAGCAAATTGTATTGCATTACCGTGATGGTGTCCTGCGCCCTGATGCCAATGTGGGCGAGCGCAAGAAAAAGAAAAACTGAAAAATAGCGCATCCTTTAAAAATTGGGAAGCAAAGATAAAGCGAAAAGCACTTGCCTGACTAAGCACACAATCGAAAGGATGGTTTAATTTTGCGGCATGACAATGAAAGAGTTTACCGCAAAAATGAATCAACTTGGAAGTGCAGGCAAGCCATTTCTGTTTGTGGTTGATTTCGAAATGAAAAAACCTTTGCTATTCCCGCTTAATGAAATTGATCCGGAACTTATTCTTTACGCAGTCGAAGGGCAGACAAATGCCGGAGATGAAAAGGTGACCACCACACCGGAGATTCAATTTGAGGCTTTCGCACCTGATTTCGAAGTCTATCAGAGAATTTATGACAAGGTGATGTGGCATTTGCAGCGCGGCGATTCCTATTTGCTCAACCTTACACAAGCCATTCCTGTTGCCACAAACCTCAGTCTGAAAGAGCTATTTCATAGAAGCAACGCCAGGTATAAGCTTTGTATCACAGACCATTGCGTGGTGTTTTCGCCCGAGCCGTTTATAAAAATCCATGATGGTATCATCAGCACACACCCGATGAAAGGCACCATTGATGCCGGCCCCCCAAATGCCGAAATGCTGCTGACAGACAACCCGAAAGAACTGGCCGAACATTATACCATCGTAGATTTGCTGCGCAACGACCTCAATATGATTGCAGAAAAGGTCAGGGTTGAGCGTTTTCGTTATGTCGAGAAGATTCGAACAACAAAGGGCGAATTGCTGCAAACCAGTTCACAAATCAATGGGCAGTTACCAAACAACTTCACTCAAAATTTGGGAGACATTTTGATAAAATTGCTACCGGCAGGTTCGGTTTCGGGCGCTCCGAAGAAAAAAACGGTCGAAATCATCCAACGCACCGAAGGCTACAAAAGAGGCTATTATACAGGTGTTTTTGGCGTTTTTGACGGGAAAAACCTAAACAGCGCTGTGATGATAAGGTATATCGAAAAAAATGCTGACGGTTTTGTATTCAAGGCAGGAGGTGGCATCACCGTTAACAGCAGGGTTGAAGACGAATATCAGGAAATGATTCAGAAAGTGTATCTTCCGTTCAAACAATAGCCCAATCCGACGCAAAAAGTATGAATCAACACAACGATTTTCCTTTTTTCGAAAGTATCCGTCTGCAAGATGGTGCGTTTTATTTGCTTGCGATACACCAACACAGAATGGAAGAAACGCTTGAAAACCATCAGATAAACCAACCTGCATTTGATCTTAAGACTTACCTGCATAGTTTTGCATTTCCGGAAAAAGGTTTGTTCAAATGCCGGTTAGACTATGGTAAAACACTGGCTACGCCCGAATTTATACCTTATAGGCCCAAGCTCATCCGCACGCTAAAATGCATTGATTGTGATGATGTGAGCTATAATTTTAAATACAACAACCGTGAGCAAATTGCGGCTTATTTTGCAAAACGCCGACAAGCAGATGATGTTGTGATATTGCGAAATGGCTTGATAACGGATACAAGTTATTGCAACATCGTTTTTTTTGATGGAAAGGAATGGATCACACCGGAAAGTCCGCTTCTAAAAGGTGTTCAGCGTACATTTTTGCTAAATCAGGCTTGTATTAAAAGCGGCAGATTGCATCGTGATGACATCAAAAACTTTCAAAAATTTCGTCTTATCAATGCGATGATACCCTGGGAAGAGGCGATTGAATTGCCTGTTTCGGCCATTTTAGATTGATTTCATTACCGAAAACTGGTTCAAGACCAAACGTTTTCGGCGCATTTCATTATTTTTACGCAAAAAATCATTCAAATGAAAAACACTCTGTTGTCCGCCCTGTTGATTTTGGGTTTGATTGGTCCGGTGGTTGCCGGCGAAGGAATGTGGATTCCAATGTTGCTCAGGCAGCTCAACGAAAAAGAAATGCAGGCGATGGGAATGCGCATCACCGCAGAAGATATCTACGCGCTTAACCAATCGAGCCTCAAAGATGCCATCGTGCTTTTTGGCAGAGGCTGCACAGGCGAAATTGTTTCGGATCAGGGGCTTTTGCTCACCAACCATCATTGTGGGTTTGGACAAATTCAAAAACACAGTAGTCTCGAACACGACTATCTCAGCAATGGTTTTTGGGCGATGAACAAGTCGGAAGAACTACCTAACCCCGGCCTGACGGTGACCATGCTCGTCAAAATGGAAGATGTGTCAATGGCTGTGCTCTCAGGCGTGGAAAACGAAATGCCGGAGTTGAAACGTGCAGAAAAAATCAGTGAAAACATCAAAACGATGACCGAAAAGGCGGCTAAAGAGAGTGGGCTATCGGTTTCGATCCGGTCATTCTACCATGGAAATCAATACTATATGCTCTACAATCAGGTGTTCAAGGACATTCGTCTGGTGGGTGCGCCACCTTCGAACATTGGCAAGTTTGGCGGCGACACCGACAACTGGATGTGGCCCAGACATACCGGTGATTTTTCGGTTTTCCGAATTTATGTGGACAAAGACGGCAAACCCGCAGAATATCATCCTGACAACGTTCCTTACAAACCAGCCTATCATTTACCTATCTCGTTGAAAGGTTACGAAGAAGGCGATTTTACTTTTGTTTTTGGCTATCCGGCCCGCACCAACGAATACCTTCCATCGGTTGCTGTTAAACTCATCACCGAAATTTCTAATCCACATAAAGTGAACTTAAGGGGAATCCGGCTCGGTATCTTCAAAAAATATGCTTCAACAGACCCGAAAGTTCGTATTCAATATGCTGATAAAGACGCCGGCGTGGCCAACGGATGGAAAAAAATGATTGGCGAAAGCAAAGGAATCAGAAGGCTCACCGGCATTGAAAAGAAATTTAGTCAGGAGGAAGCGTTTGAAAAATGGGCGAAAGCCGATCCTGCTTTTGATAAGGCATACAGCGGACTTTTACCAACATTCAGACACAACTACAATCAATTGGAGAAATATACGCTTGCCAATGACTATATCAACGAATGTGGCTTGGGAATTGAGCTTATCAGGTTCAGTTCACAATTCAAACCCTTAGTTGATGAAGCCTCAAAGCCAAAACCAGATACGAAAAAGCTGAGCGAAACAGCTCAAAAACTATTACCTGCTGTTGAGGCTTTCTTTAAGGACTATCATCAACCCGTTGATAGAGAAGTGGCCATTGCGCTATTACAACAATACCTTAATAACCAGGTATCTGGTTTCAGACCTGATTTTCTTGAAGAAATCAACAACAAATTCAAAGGTAATATTTCAAACTATGTCAACTTTGTTTTTGATAAAAGCACTTTTACCAATAAGGAAAAACTCGAAAACATCTTAAAAGAAGCTTCGGCGAAAAAAATAAAATCCTTGATTAAAGATCCTGCATACCAGGATTTTACCAGCATGAGAAATTTCTTCGAAAAGGAATTGCAGCAGCCGCTTCAGCGCCTCACTGCCGCTAATGACAGCCTGCAGCGCGTGTATATGCGCGGTCTGATGGATATGCAACCCAACAAAATATTTTATCCCGATGCCAATTTCACCCTGCGCGTGACGTATGGCAAGGTCGAAGGCTACGAACCGGCAGATGCCGTATATTACAATTACTACACCACCCTGAGCGGCATCATGGAAAAAGAAGACCCGAATGTGTATGATTATGTGGTTGAACCAAAACTCAAAACATTGTACGAATCAGGTGATTACGGACAATATGCCGATGCTTCGGGTGAGATGAGAGTCGCTTTTGCTGCATCCAATCACACCACAGGCGGTAACTCGGGCAGCCCTGTGCTGAATGCCGATGGCCAGATGATCGGAATCAACTTCGACCGATGCTGGGAAGGTACAATGAGCGATCTGATGTATGATCCAAATGTGAGCCGAAACATCTCGGCCGACATCCGTTATGTGCTGTTTATCATTGACAAATTTGCAGGAGCATCGCATTTGGTCAATGAAATGACGCTCATAAAATAAAGAATGAACTTAGGTCGGGACCTCATTTATCGGAAACGGTTTCGTTTAAGTTTGTCTTAGGATTACGTTTGAATTGCTTTTTTAAAGGCTTTCTTCGCACCTTTGCAGCCTTAATAATGCTGATTATGAAAAAATCAATCGCGCTTGTAGCACACGACAACCGAAAACTTGATCTTTTGGAATGGGTTAAGCACAACCGAATTCTTTTGTCGGGGCATCGTTTTTTTGCCACAGGAACCACCGGCAAACTTCTTTCATCTGTTCTTGAAAACGTAACACTATTAAAATCAGGTCCTTTAGGAGGCGATCAGCAATTGGGTGCACTAATTGCAGAAGGAAAAATTGATTTTATGATTTTTTTCTGGGATCCAATGGCCAGCCAGCCGCACGATGTGGATGTGAAGGCCTTGCTCAGAATGTCGGTTTTATACAATGTGCCAACAGCAAGCAACCGATCAACAGCAGATTTTCTGATTACCTCTCCCCTTTTCACCGATGAAAGTTATAAACCCAAACTCAAGGACTATTCAACCTACCTAAACAGATTATCAAACGATTTATTATCTGATAATCAATAATTTAAACATTTATAATGAATTCACGACCTTTTCGTAATTTTGCAAAATTGTTGTGATTGTTCCGTGATAGCGGACCACGGTCCCGAAAATATATTAATCCTTTGTATATGACAAAACCGGCACATACTTTTGCACTGATAGGCGCAGCAGGTTTTATTGCTCCGCGACACATGAAGGCTATAAAAGAAACCGGCAATAACCTTGTTGCCGCGCTCGATCCTTTTGACAGTGTTGGAATTATTGACAGCTTTTTTCCGGAGGCACATTTTTTTACTGAGCCGGAGCGCTTTGACCGTCATCTCGACAAATTGCGCCGAACCATCACTTCAAAGGTTGATTATGTGAGTATTTGTTCGCCCAATTATCTTCATGATGCGCATATCCGTATGGCACTCCGCAACGGTGCAAACGCGATTTGTGAAAAACCACTTGTGCTGAATCCATGGAATCTGGATGCCTTGGCAGATATTGAAAAAGAATCAGGCAAACGTATTTTCACCATTCTTCAGCTGAGGCACCATCCTGCAATTGTGGCGCTTAAAAATAAAATAGCCCAAAGTGATGATGCCGCCAAACGTTATAACATTCAGCTTGAATATATTACATCCAGAGGAAACTGGTTTTTCCGCTCTTGGAAAGGCAATGTTGAAAAATCGGGAGGCATAGCCACAAACATCGGTGTTCACTTTTTCGATATGCTCACCTGGATTTTTGGGGCTGCAAAAGAAAACATTCTCACGCAATACCAGCCTGACAGAGCGTCAGGAAAATTAGTGCTCGAAAGAGCCGATGTGAACTGGTTTTTATCCATCAATGCCGAAACGCTCCCAAACGAAGTGAAACAGCAAAACAAAAGAACCTATCGCACCTTGACAGTTGACGGCGAAGAAATCGAATTCAGCGATGGATTCACCGACCTCCATACCGAAAGTTACCGGCATATTTTAGCCGGAAATGGATTTGGATTGGAAGATGCCCGTGCCTCGGTGCAGATCGTACATGAAATACGTAAACAATCTCTATAAACCAACGAATCTTTTATGAAGCATCAACTTTTAGAAAAAATAATACGTGCAGCAATAGAGGCCGGTGAAGCCATCATGGAAGTGTATGCCACCGACTTTACCGTGGATCTGAAAAGCGATAACAGTCCGCTGACAAAAGCTGATATGATGGCCAATGCTATCATTACCAAAGTATTAGAAACAACATCATATCCTGTTGTTAGTGAAGAAGGCCGTCCAACATCTTTCCATATCCGTGAAAGCTGGACCCGATTTTGGCTCGTTGATCCGTTGGATGGAACCAAAGAATTTGTAAACCGAAACGGCGAGTTCAGTGTAAATATCGCCTTGGTTGACAACAAAAAACCTGTAATGGGTGTAATTTATGCGCCGGTGACCGATACCCTCTACTTTAGTGATGAAGAAGGTGCCTGGAAACTTGAACATGCGCAGGGTGTTGTTATAGTAAACGGAAGCATCTCAAACCTGAAGCTTCAAAGCAAACAATTGCCGCTTCAACGCATCACCAGAGACTATACCATCGTTGCAAGCCGCTCGCACCTGAACCCCGAAACGACCGAGTTTATCAATAAAACCAAGCGTGAACACGACAGCATCCGCATCGTGTCGAGGGGTAGTTCACTGAAAATGTGTATGATAGCAGAAGGGCATGCCGATGTCTATCCACGTTTTGGACTTACTTCGGAATGGGACACTGCTGCCGGACATGCCATCGTGACTGCTGCCGGCGGAAAAGTGGTTCAGTTTGAAAATCCAGATAAAGAACTAACCTACAACAGCCCAGATCTTCAAAACCCTTCATTCATCGCCTTTCCTTCACCAGATACCGCGCAAAAATAGTCAGCATCAGCTGTGAAGAAGTTTTTTTTAGCAATATGCAAAAATGAACACTTTATCAATCAACAACTTAAAGGAGCTAGAAGCCGAAGCAATTCACATCATTCGTGAGGTGGCTGCCTCATTTGAGAAACCGGTGATGCTCTATTCTATCGGCAAAGATTCCTCGGTGATGGTGCGTTTGGCTGAAAAAGCATTTTTTCCTGGAAAAGTTCCTTTTCCACTCATGCACATCGACAGCAAATGGAAATTTCGCGAAATGGTTGAGTTTCGCGACCGCTATGCTGCCGAAAACGGCTGGGACCTCATCGTGGAATACAACCGCGAGGGTTTTGAAAATGGCATTGGGCCATTTTCGCATGGAAGCAAAGTGCATACCGATGTGATGAAAACCCAGGCGCTGCTTCAGGCGCTCGACAAACACCGTTTTGATGCTGCTTTTGGTGGCGCTCGCCGCGATGAAGAAAAATCACGCGCCAAAGAACGAATTTTCAGTTTCCGTGATCGTTTTCATCAGTGGGATCCCAAAAATCAACGACCTGAGCTTTGGGATGTGTACAATGCACGTGTTCACAAAGGTGAGTCAATCAGGGTTTTTCCAATCAGCAACTGGACCGAACTCGATATTTGGCAATACATCCGGCTCGAAAATATTCCAATCGTACCGCTCTATTTTGCAAAAGAACGACCTATCGTTGAGGTGGACGGAAACCTAATCATGGTTGACGATGAGCGCATGCCTGACGAGATGGTTCAAAAAGCAAAAATGCGCATGGTGAGGTTTCGTACACTTGGTTGCTATCCGCTCACCGGCGCCATTGATTCAGAAGCCGACACCATTGAAAAAATTGTTGAGGAAATGATGACTGTCACTAAAAGTGAACGTACAACGCGTGTCATTGACTTCGATCAGGATGGAAGCATGGAACAAAAAAAACGGGAAGGCTATTTCTAAGAAGAAAATACACTACGCTTAAGGCAGCATCTGAAATAATAAAGAAATTTTATTATGGCTTTAAATACTGATATACAAGCATTTCTTGATCAGGATCAGAAAAAAGATCTGCTGAGATTGCTCACAGCCGGTTCTGTTGACGATGGAAAATCAACCCTCATCGGGAGACTGCTGTTCGACAGCAAGAAAATATACGAAGACCAACTCTCGGCACTTGAACGCGACAGCAAGCGTGTTGGCCATGCCGGCGACAATATAGATTACGCTTTATTGCTCGACGGCCTAAAAGCCGAACGTGAACAGGGCATCACAATTGATGTGGCTTATCGTTATTTCTCCACCAACAAACGCAAGTTCATCATCGCTGACACACCCGGACATGAGCAATACACCCGTAACATGGTCACAGGTGCTAGCACAGCCAACTTAGCCATCATACTCATTGATGCGCGAAAAGGTGTAATCACACAAACACGCCGACATACTTTTCTGGTTTCGTTGCTCGGTATAAAACATATAGTATTGGCTGTCAACAAGATGGATTTGGTTGACTACAGCCAGGAAGTTTTTGATAAAATCTGTGATGACTACAAAAATTTTGTCACACGACTGAGCATTCCTGATTTGTATTTCATCCCGCTTTCGGCACTTAATGGCGACAATGTTGTTGACGACTCTGTTCACATGCCCTGGTATCACGGAAAAAACCTCCTTCGCTATTTGGAAGAAGTACACATCAGTTCCGATCGAAATTTTGACGATTTCAGGTTTCCTGTTCAATATGTGCTTCGACCCACGCTCGATTTCAGGGGATTTTCAGGGAAAGTTGCTTCCGGAATCATTCGCAAAGGCGATGAGGTGATGGTGCTGCCATCCCGAAAAACAAGCACTGTCAGTTCCATTATCACTGCCGATGGTCAGGCCGACTATGCCTTTCCGCCGCAGGCAGCCACTTTGACCCTGGCCGATGAAATAGATATTTCGAGAGGCGATATGCTTGTTCATCCCGAAAATCTTCCGCGCAATGAACGTCAGTTTGAGGCTATGCTGGTTTGGATGGACGAAAGCACGATGGATCCATTTACGCAGTTTTACATCAAACACACTTCTAATACAACGCGGGCCAGGGTTGATCAAATTCGCTACCGTGTTGATGTTAACACCCTCGAACACAACGCAACACAAGCCTTGTCGCTCAATGAGATCGGACGCGTTGTCATCACCACCAATAAGCCTTTGTTTTTTGATCCATACCATAAAAACCACAGCAACGGCGCCTTCATTCTCATCCATCCCATCACCCACAACACCTGTGCGGCAGGAATGATCATTGATAAAATGAATGCCACCGACCTGAGTGCCCGCATTGCCGATCCGGAATCAAGGCGCATGGTTGACGGCGGAAAAAGCCTGATCAGTCAGGATGAACTGATGAAAAAATACCACCAAAAAGGGGCTACAATCTGGATTGCAGGATTGCATGGCAGTGGTAAAAATTTGTTAGCCTACAACCTTGAACGCCGGCTTTTCGACCTTGGCGCAACAGTGGTTTTGCTTGATGGCAGCACTGTTAGATCAGGTTTGACCCGCGAACTTGATTTCTCTCCTGCCGACCGTGCCGAACAGCTTCGGCGTGTGGCCGAAGTGTGTAAAATACTGAACGATCAGGGAATTATTGCCATTTGCTCTTTTATTTCGCCTAAAAATGAAATTCGAAGTCAGGTTGCCAATATCGTTGGTAATGAACGTTTTCATCTTGTTTACATGGATGCCGGTTTGCAATATTGCAAACAAAACAAGCCCGAGCTTTACCAAAAAGCAGAGGAGGGGAAATTAGCATATTTTCCGGGTTTGGATGAAACTTTTGATGTCCCGGATAACGCAAAACTTCTGTTGAAACCCGAGCAACTCAGTGAGAATATCCAAACAATACTGAGCTATCTTCAGCAGCAGGAGATTTTTCCTGTTGATTGAGGGCAAATTTCTTTTTAAAACCAGTAATTTTGCAAAAAAATTAACGCATGAACAATAAAGGACCTGTTTCACAATTCATTAAACATCATTACCGTCATTTCAATGCTGCTGCCCTGATGGATGCTGCAAAAGGCTACGAGGCCCATCTGAATGAAGGAGGAAAAATGATGATAACCCTTGCCGGAGCCATGAGCACTGCCGAATTGGGTATTTCACTGGCCGACATGATTCGTCAGGATAAAGTGCAAATCATCTCATGCACAGGTGCAAACCTTGAAGAAGATTTAATGAATCTTGTGGCACACAGTCACTACAAACGCGTGCCGCACTACCGCGACCTCAGCCCGCAAGATGAGTGGAATTTGCTCGAACATGGCTTTAACAGGGTAACAGATACCTGCATTCCTGAAGAAGAAGCATTTCGCCGCCTGCAAAAACATATCTTCGAACTTTGGAAAGATGCCGACAAGAAGGGAGAACGTTATTTCCCACATGAATACATGTATAAAATGTTGCTGTCAGGTGTTTTGGAACAATACTACGAGATTGATTCGAAACACAGCTGGATGTTGGCTGCCGCTGAAAAAAACCTGCCCATAATTGTTCCGGGCTGGGAAGACAGCACCATGGGCAATATTTTTGCATCTTATGTAATCAAAAGCGAACTCAAAAGCACCACCATGAAAAGTGGTATTGACTATATGGTTTGGCTGTCAGACTGGTATCGCAAAAATTCAGGAGGCAAAGGTGTTGGTTTCTTCCAGATTGGTGGCGGCATTGCCGGTGATTTCCCCATCTGTGTAGTTCCGATGATGTATCAGGATCTTGAATGGACCGATGTTCCATTCTGGTCGTATTTCTGTCAGATTTCCGATTCAACAACCAGCTATGGCTCCTATTCGGGCGCTGTGCCAAACGAAAAAATCACCTGGGGAAAACTCGATGTGAATACCCCTAAATTCATTGTGGAGTCGGATGCCACCATTGTAGCTCCACTTATTTTTGCCTGGATTTTAGGTTATTGATAAAATAAATTAACAAATTTGCTCTTTTCTCTGAACAGGAGGAAAGAGCATTTTTTATTCTATCGCAATGAAATACATCTATTTGCTTTTGTTGTCGGGCCTGATCGCCTGCAGCAGCCAGCCCGAAGCCGGGCATGAGGCCTTTTGGGGGCATCATTTTGCCTTTGCAAAAGACATAGCCTACGGTCAAGAACCTAAACAAAAACTTGACATCTGGTTTCAGGGTCAATGGATTGGCGAACCCACTTATTGGAAAACCGATACGCTTGCTCATCCAACCTTGGTTTACATTCATGGCGGAGGCTGGTTGGGTGGCTCAAAAGATGGCATCATGCCTTTCATATTGCCCTATCTGGAGCGAGGCTACAATGTTGTGACACTTGATTACCGTGTGGGAGAAGCCAGCGCGCCCGCAGCCGTTGACGACTGTATGATGGCCCTGAAATGGCTGCAAAAAGAAAGTAAAAACTACAATATTGATCCTCAAAACATCGTGCTTTCGGGCGAATCGGCCGGCGGACATCTTGCTCTGATCAGTGGATTCCTCAATGCCATACCCGGCAGTCATCCCGATTATATCGGTGATAAGCTGAAGATCAAGGCTGTAGTCAATTGGTTTGGAATCACTGATATTGCTGGAATTCACCATTTTTTTGCCGGTAAGGGAGAGCCTGAAAACTATGCTTCAATATGGTCGGGCGGGGTTCAAAGAATGGATTCTATTTCTGCAATTTATTCGCCCTTGCACCGGGTAAGTGTTCAAAGTCCGGCCGTGATCAGCATTCATGGTCAAAAAGATTCGGTGGTGCCACATGAGCAGGCAGTGAAACTTCATCAGCTTCTAAGCGAAAAAGGTGTGAAAAACCAGTTACTCAGCATTCCCGAAGGCAAGCATCTGGGTTTCAATGAAGAAGATTTTCAGATGATTTATACCAAAGTTTTTGGTTTTATTGGTCGCTAAGTCCTTCTCCGGTCAAGGAAATATAAACATTGAACCTGGTTCCTGTTTCCTGCTCTGAACTAAAATCAACACGGCCTTTCAGGTATTGCTCGGTGAGCAATTTGATGCTATAAGTACCCAAACCTCTTGACTGGTCTTTTGTCGAAAACGACCGCTGAAAGATCTGAAGCTGAATTTTTCTGTGAATAAAAGTTTGGTTGTGTACCCAAAAATGCAGCACATATTCTGATAAAACCTCAAAACCCATTGTCACTTGCTGTCCGTCACGACTTGCTTCGAGGGCATTTTTTAATAAATTGATTAATACCCTTTTAAGCAAAACCGGATCGGACATAAAGTTTGTTTCGGCTCCTCTTTCAACGATAATTTGTTTACGCTGACCAACAAAATGGTGCTCCAGGTGATTTTTCACTTCATTGAGCACGGCATTCGCTTCCAATGTCTTTGGTTCTGATTTCAGTTCGCCCCTTTCGGCAGCGAGTAGTTGACGTTGGGCTACAATTTCATCGAGCAGGTTTTCGCTCAGTTTATTGGCGATACCTACGAACTCTTTAATTTCGGAGGTGTTGTTGCTTTCGGTCACAAAATCAAGAAACCCGCGGATGCCCCCGGCTGTGTTCATGATATCGTGAAAGAAAATCCGCTCAAGCACCCTGCGGCGTTTTTCATCGCTGATGTCGTGAAACGACAAGACTACATATTTTTCTTCCTGATAAGCAAAGGGAGAGGCGGTAACGGAATAGTCATAAGACAATTCTTTACCTTCGATTGTTGCCATGATGCGGCATTCTGAAACGGATTTTTTGTTTGTATTCAAACAATCCAATATCGCATTGACAGCTCCGCAGTAGCGGCAATTTTCGGAAGTGCCGCAACCACCTTCGTTTTTGTTTGCATTCACGCAACGAAGCAACTCCCCGGGTCTGAGGCCAACAATCTAGTCAATAACTTCAAAGCCCATCGCCTCAAGCAAAGCGCTGTTGCCATACACAATCTGTCGTTCTTTGTTTAAAACAGCAGCGATGTAGGGCAAAGCATTCACCAATTCATTTACATTTTCAAAGCTTTTGAAAAGTCCCAGATCATGCAATATTTTGGTGAGAGCTGCTCGTTCGGCAGGTGCATGAAAAGTGTTCATCTTGCAATAATTATTGATTCCTGTTCAGCAAATATACGAACACAAGAGCCAAAAAGGGGCTAAAAACGAACGAAATAAAAAAAAGCCATTGTTTTCCGGGTTTTTTGTCAGCAAACTGCTCAGAAACGATCAATGAAGCTGAATACCAGGCAATAAATGCCAATGCAATCCAAAGTCCTGTCATTGTTAATAGAGGTAATAAAAGATGAAAGCAAGCGGAATGAGTATGCCAAGAAGCGTTAGCCAGGCACCGCGGGCTGTTATGCCATCGGCACCACGTGGAATCAAAATGCCACTGATCGCCAAAATAACGAGCGATCCGCTGAAGATATCCGAAAACCAGGTCCACCATGTTGATGGGTTGTAATGCAGGTAGTTGGCTTCGCGGAAAAAATGTCGTTTTTTTGTCATTTCTATATACCCCTGTCCTGTTTCAAGGTTGATCACTGCAAGACCGCCTGTGAGGAACACTTTTAGGCGGTCGTCAGATGGGAAATAGTGTTTACGGTATTCGTCCTCAATCCCATATTTATGCATCAGGGCTTTCACCGTATTTTTATCGGGTTTTGAGCCGAAAGGTGGTTCGTCAATTGTTTTTTCGATGAGTATGTAATTGGGATTCCAGTCGTTGCGATGATTGAGTGCGATGCCCGAAACAGCATAGATGATTGTCATTGCAAAAAAGAGATATCCTAAATCACGATGGATGGCCCTGTTCCATTTTCTCCACTTAAAATTCATTCTTTTGATGTTTGTTGTTTATAAAAGGAAAAACCAGACAGTGTTACTGTCTGGTTTTTCAGATTTCTTTAAAACGGCATTATTCCTTTATCACTTCGTAGGAAACAGCCTTGATGTTGTAGAACGAAAGCTTGCTCACTCCTTGTTCGGCCATCATTTTCCGGTAGTTGTTGATTGATTCAAAAGCTGATTCATCACTGTGGTGATCATCTTCGGCTTCTGCCTCTGCTTCTCCTTTTTTACCACCTTCGAGGTGCTTCTTTTCTTCGATTCCGGCTTTGATTTCTTCTTCCCACTCCTGCAGATAAGCTTCATCAACAACGGTTTCTTCAACGAGTCCGGTAACAACGAAATCAAAACCTTCCAGTTCGCTGTTGAAAGCGGCCATATCATCGCCTGTAACAACTTTTACGCGGCCTTCCGAAAGGGTGTCGATAAGAAACAGTTTTTTTCCGTCGTGTTTGCAGATATGATCTGCTGTGCCTTTGATAACCACGAGTTTATCTACCAAACCGCCGGCCTTTTCTTTGAAATTGCCAACTGTAACTTCTGTTGGGGTTTCAACGGCTGCATTGGCTTGTTCGTTGGTATCAGGCTTGGGTGCATTGCCACATGAGGCCATGAAAAGAGCTAAAACGCTGATTAAAAAATACTTTTTCATAAGAATAATTTGGTTAACATTTCAGGACAAAGATACGTTTTTACTTAAATAAACATTGAAAATCAAGCTTTCTATTCATCCCTTAAATCAGGTATTTTGGTCATTCTTCAGGAATGATGACATCTTCTTCTTCTATTTTTGTGCCATCATAAGCTCTTTCGATGCCATTGATATATTCTATTTCGATGATCAGACTTCCGTCTTCGTTCCATTTTTTCCAGGTCCTGTTGCGGCGTCCCATCAGGTATTCGCCTTCTTCGCGTTTTGTGCCATCGTTATAATACCAGCGATGTATGCCGTTTGGGTTGTCTTCAACAAAACTTCCTTCAAATACCAGCTTGTTTTGCTCGTTAAAGTGTTTCCAGTTGCCTTGCAGCATGCCTTCAGAAAAATCACCCTCTTCGCGCAGCCGTCCATTTTGAATAATCCAAAATCCTTCTTCTTTGTCTTGTATAAAATCACCCGTTGCAATCACTTGTCCTTCAACAGAATATTCTGTCATTGTGCCATCACGCAGGCCATCGCGATAGTTTTCGCTGCGCAATATTTTTCCATTTTGGTAATACCAAATCCATTGTCCTTCGGCTAATCCTTTTGTATTGTAGCTTCCTTTTTGTTCCAATGTGCCGGATGGATAGTAGAACATCCATTCACCCGAACGTTTGCCTTTTTGGTAAAATCCTTCGCTTTTGGTTCTTCCATCGGGATAATACTCTTTCCAGCGGTCTTGTCGTAAGCCTTCGTTGGTCACAATTCCCTGTGCAACAAGATTTCCTTTTGAGAAGGTGTAGGACTGAACCACATTTCCCTGTTCATCAAACTCGCGCCTTATGCCTTCGGGGATGCCTTGTTTATAGGTTGCTTCCACTTTTACCTGTCCGTTGGGATAATAGTCTTTTCGCAGTTCAAGGCGTGCTACTTCTTCTGCTGTTTCCTGCTTTGTACCATCAACAAACTTTTCAATAAGGCTAAGGTTTCCTTTTCTGTCAAAGCTTTTAAAAATTCCGTTTTTCAAGCCATTTTTGAAGTTGCCCTCTTGTTTCAGGCTGCCATCTTCGTAAAACCATTTCCATGGACCGTGTTGTCGGTTTTCGGGGTCGCGCCTGTTAATTCTGTCGCGGCCTGTGATATAACCACGTTTGTAAGTGATTATTTCAATGATTGTTCCCAATGTATCATACTGAAAAGAGGTGCCTTCTTCAAGGCCTTTGACAAATGGAATTGTTTTTAACAGGCGTTGTTTATCGTCGAAATGCCGTGTCAAACCTGATTTTATATCATTCTCAAAATGTTCAAACACCACTTCGCCCGGAAGCCATGTGATCCTGTCGCCTTCTTTTTTTCCATCTTTATAGCTGATCTGAAGGCTTTTGTTTCCGTTTTGATCGTAAAACTTCCAGATGCTGTCGAGCTGAAAGTTTTTTCTGTTTCCTTCTGATTTGAGCAAGCCGTTGTCGTAATAGGTTTTCCAGTAAGCATCCGGTTTTCCCTTTACCAATGTGCCTTCGCTTGATTTTTGTCCGTTCGGAAAATAATAAACAGCCGCTGCAGTGTCGTTTTTCACGGTCTGTGAAAATCCATACATTGCTGATAACAGAAATAAAATCAACAGTTTACATTTCATTCCTCTGAAGATGTTTTCTTTTGAATGGTGCGGCCTGTTGCAACTCTTTGCTTTTTGTCGAATTTATAAATGTCTTCGAGTTTCACTTTCAAGATGGCTTTTTCGCCGCCGGGTACAATGAAATAGTGTGTTGTGTCATAAGCCACTTTTCCATATTTATTTTTCCATTCAATGGCCGATATACGGTATTTGTCCTGTGCGTCGCGCACAAACTTCAACACTTTGTTTTCGCCGGGTTCAAATGCAACATCTATTACCTCGTTATCAAAGCCTTCGCACACTCCGGGTGTTTCTTTTTTGATAATGATGCGCTCAATAAACCGGCCATTCTCAAAACGAATCTTTCCTGAAGCCACTTTCGTTTCTTCGTAGGACAAATCTCTTTCAAGAATAATCTCTTTCGAATTATAAAACTGTATATCAGTCATTTGAATATCATATGACTCAACATTCTGACGAATCAGCTGATCAAAATATACAGTTTTTTTTGTTGCGCAGGAGCCTGCTACTGCCAGCATAAGAACAAATGCAAACAAGCGAAATAAGTGTTTCATATCCATCTGTTATTTTATCAAACCAAGTTTGAGCGACATCTCAAGCATTTTTTCAATTGGTTTCCTTCCTTTTGTCATCACCTCTTCAGGCAATTCAATGGCAGGTGTTCCATTTTTGAGTGCAAGATAAAGCTTTTCCATGGTATTGAGCTTCATATACGGACAATCGTTGCAACTGCATGTTTCGTCAGACGGCACTATCAAAAGTGTTTTACCGGGTGATTCTTTCTGCATTTGATGCAAAATTCCACCTTCGGTGGCAACAATCAATTTGTTTGCATTGCTTTTTCGGGCAAAGGCAAGTAAAGCAGTGGTTGAACCTATAAAATCGGCCAACTCGAGCACTGCTGCTTTGCATTCAGGATGTGCAATTAACAGTGCATCAGGGTTTTCTGATTTCAGTTGTAGGATAGCCTCCGTTGAAAGAATGTCATGAACCTCGCAAGCACCATCCCAAAGCACCATGTCACGTCCGGTAACATTATTGATATACGCACCAAGATTTTTGTCGGGTGCAAACACAATCTTTTGGTCTTTTGGCAATGCTTCAACCAATTGCACAGCGTTTCCGGAAGTACATATTAAATCCGACATGGTTTTTACCTCTGCGGTGCAGTTGATATACGAAATAACCATATGGTCGGGATAGTTTTTCAAAAATTCGGAAAAAGAACCGGCCGGACAACTATCAGCAAGCGAACAACCGGCTTCGGGATCGGGCAACACTACAAGTTTTCCAGGATTCAGTATTTTTGCCGTTTCAGCCATAAAATGAACACCTGCAAACACAATCATATCAGCATTTGTTGCAGCAGCCTGTTGCGCAAGTCCGAGACTATCGCCCACAAAATCAGCTATATCCTGAATTTCTGGTACCTGATAGTAATGCGCTAATATGATTGCATTTTTTTCTTTGCGAAGTCTGTTTATTTCTGTGACAAAATCCATTTTCAAAATCCATTTTATATGATACGACAAAATTAGTACAAAAGCCGTTGATCACTTGATGGGTTTGAACACGACTTGAAACATTATTAAAATGATTTTAAAAAAATTATATTATTAATAATAGCCTGTTGATAAGTGTATAACTTTTGAAACAAAAACTTGCTTTTTTGACTTATCAGACTTTATAAACATTTTTTCGACAAAAGTGAACATACAAATTATTGAAAAAAAGTAATTTAACAAATCATCCCTTTTTTTGATACAAACCAGTTGTTGATAACTTTTATTTTTTTTGGTCAGTAAAGTGTTGAAAAAACTGTTGAAAAAAGCTGATAAAAACTGTCATTTTGTTGATAAGTGAAGAAGCAAAAGCAGGATTGAAGTTTTGAACATGGTTTTTCAAAATTAATCAACAATATTTCAACACTTGAAGTAAAATATTGTTAATAACTATATAACTTATTTAAAATGAAATATTTAAAATATTGATTTATGAAGTTGTCAAAACAATAAGTTGTTCATAAACAAGCAAAAACAAAAAGTTGCGGTAAGAAAAAAAGATATTTTTGCAGAAAAATATTAACAATGGGTCAAACTGGAATAATTATACCTATAGCAAGCGATCATGGCGGATTTGAAATGAAGGAGTTTTTAAAACAAGAGCTCAGCAAAGATGGTTACGAATTGAAAGACTACGGAACTTTCTCTGAAGCAAGTGTTGACTATCCCGATTACATTCATCCGTTGGCAAGTGCTGTAAACCAGGGATTGTTTCAGCTTGGAATCATTATTTGTGGCAGCGGAAACGGAGCACAGATGACGGCAAACAAATACCCGAATGTGCGTGCTGCCTTGTGCTGGGATGTTGAACAAAGCATTCTTACCCGTCAGCACAACAATGCCAACATATTGTCTTTGCCAGGTCGTTTTATTAACTTTGATCTGGCTTTAACAATGGTAAAGGCATTCCTTTCAACATCTTTTGAAGGAGGACGGCACCAACAGAGAATTGACAAGATTTCGCAACTAATTAATACTGAATCTAATGGCTGATCATAAATCAAACTTCCTCAAGATGAGCGAAAAAGTTGCTTTCGACCTCCAGCATCGCAAGGTCATCAACTTCAACATCGGAAAATATGATCAGGCAGTTGTGAAGGGAAAAAGCCGCCTGTTTCATCTCGAAATGTCGCGCCAAAAAGCTTATAGTATAAAATATAAGGTCTTGGCACAGCTTGATAAATACCTTGTTGAATTTGAAGCAAACTTTCAGCGCAACGGTGGCAAAGTTATTTGGGCCACTGATGCCGAAAGTGCCGTAAAGGAAATTGTTCAACTACTTCAAAAAGAACGGATTGAAAAAGTTGTCAAATCAAAAAGTATGACAACTGAAGAGTTGAGCCTGAATCATCACCTTGAAAAAAAGAAAATCAAAGTGCTTGAAACCGATTTGGGCGAATTTATTGTGCAGCAAGCCGGTGAAAAACCTTACCACATCGTGACACCTGCCATGCACAAATCAAAAGAAGATGTTGCAGCTTTATACACCGAAAAGTTTGATCTACCCGAAAACAGCAGCCCTGAAGAAATAACAGCCTATACACGGCAATACCTGCGGCAGGAATACAGGCAGGCAGGTGCGGGAATCACCGGAGCTAATTTTCTGATTGCTGACACCGGCAGCATCGCACTCACCGAAAACGAAGGAAACGGTTTGCTCACAATGGCTTTCCCAAAACTGCACATTGTTGTGGCCGGCATCGAAAAAATCATCCCTTCCATCGAAGACCTTGATCTTTTTTGGCCTTTACTTGCCACGCATGGCACCGGACAGCTGATGACTGCCTATAACTCCATCGTTTCCGGTCCGACCGAAAATGGCAAAGGACCTTCTCAAATGGTCGTCATTCTGCTCGACAATGGCCGCACCGAGTTGTTGTCCAAGGCTAAACACCGTGCTGCATTGAGCTGTATTCGTTGTGGTGCCTGCCTGAATGTTTGTCCGGTTTATAAAAATATAGGTGGCTACACATACGATACAACTTACAGTGGTCCAATAGGTTCGGTTATTACTCCACATATGAAAGGCATGAGGGATTACAATCACCTAAGTTTTGCCTCGACTATCTGTGGGGCATGTACCGATGTTTGTCCGGTGAAAATTCCGCTGCATGAAATGCTTTTGCTCAACCGCAAAGAAGCTGTCGAGGCCGACGTGCTTGGATCGTCGGATAAGTTTTTAATCAAGCAGTCAAGCCGCTTGCTCATGAACAGGAAGATGCTCGACTTTACCAAAGGCGGAACAAAGAATATGGTTTTGAAGTATTTTGTTTCAAAAGCATGGGGACCCCACAGGGTGATGCCCGAGTTAGCTAAAAAATCCTTCTCGCAACAGTGGAAGGAGCAACAGCAAAAAGGCGAAGAATAATCAATCACTTCTAAAACACTGTCCGTCAATCGAACAGACTTATTGGAAAATCAAGTCTGTTTACCAATCGCTCATCATCTTGTGTCACGCTGTTGATACGGTCCGAAATTGGATAACTCTCCATAAGTTCGGCCGGATAAGGCTTTAGCAGTGCAACAAGTTCCTCAACATTTTGCGAATGCAACCAAAGATGTTCATTTTCAGGATGAAGAATCACCGGCATGCGGTCGTGAATGTTGTTCAACAAACTGTTGGCTTCTGTAGTGATGATTGAAAAAGTGTTTAACACCGTACCATCTGCATTTTTGCGACTTTCCCATATTCCGGCCATTGCAAACAATTTTTCATCTTTGAGCAGAAAGCGGTAAGGTTGTTTTTTGTTGAGTTTTTTCCACTCATAAAATCCATTTGCCGGAATTAAGCAGCGCCTTTGTGCAAAGGCTGTTTTGAAAGCGGGTTTTTCAAGTATTGTTTCGGCGCGAGCGTTGATCATTTTCGATGCAATGCGCTCATCATTAGCCCATTGAGGTAAAAGACCCCATCGGAAATACTGAAGTTCATCTGTTGCCTGATTGGTAATAACAGGCAAAAATTGCATCGGAGCACAATTGTATCCCTTGATATTGGAAGGTTTTTTAGGATCAGGCCTGTGCATTTGATCGTGCACTTCAACATTGAATCTCTCCGAAATATGTTTACCTTTTACCGAAAGCTGAAACCTGCCGCACATGTCATTATGGCTGAATTAGTGGTGTAATGATTTTATTGGAAATGACTCCAAAATCTCTGTTAATATCTGAAGGTGATCAAAGGCCATCATTGGTAAGTCATTCATGTCGAACCATGCAGCCGTGGCGGCATCATCACCGGCTTGCAGCAGCAAAAGCTCCTCAACCACAGCCAGATAAACAATGGTCACGGTGCGATGACGCGGATCGCGCTGCGGATGACCATAGGCCTTAAATTGTTTCATATCCGTTATTTGAATACCTGTTTCCTCCTGCAGTTCACGTCGTGCTGCTTCATCAAGGTCTTCATCCATATTAACAAAACCACCAGGCAAAGCCCAGAAACCTTCAAAAGGCGGAAATTTCCGTTGAATTAGTAAAACCATTTTGTTTGAAACAGATGGTTTAATCACCACTGTATCAACAGTTAATGCAGGTCGCGGATATTCATAGGTGTATGACATAATGCTGCAAAGATAGTGCTTCCAAATTTTGACTGCAGCAGAAGGTTTAAACAAGAAACATTTTACCACATTAATTTGTTTGGAAGTACGGTTTGAAAAATCCTGAAATTTTTGGTATTTTTGTAGAACAGGGCAGGATTTTTGATACATACCAAGTGAAATTCTGCGTGTACCATGAAAGACGAAAAGGAATTAAATGCATTGATCAGTTTGATGGACGAACCCGATTCCCGCTTGTACGAACAAGTGAGAAACAGGATTTTTTCCTATGGTTCGGATGCAATTCCTTCACTCGAAAAAGCATGGGAAAACACCTTCGACGACGGATTGCAGCAACGCCTTGTTTCACTGATTCATGAATTGCAGCAACAGCAGCTTTTTTCAGAACTTAGTCAATGGGCAAGGTTTGGATATGAAGATCTCTTGCAGGGATTTCTTATAATAACACGTTTTCAGTATCCCGACCTCAATGTGCACGATATCACAACCAGGGTTGGACAGATTGTTCAGGAAGTTTGGCTTGAGCTTAATCCAAGACTCACCTCACTCGAGAAGGTTAAAGTGATCAATCACGTGATATTTGATATCAATAAATTTGGAGCAAACACAACAAATTACCATGCGCCTGATAATTTTTATCTGAAGCAATTGCTTGATACACGCAAGGGCAATCCGCTTTCGCTCGGGATGCTCTATTTATTGGTTGCGCGAAGTTTAAAAATCCCGGTTTTTGGCGTTGATTTGCCCCGTCATTTTGTGTTAGCCTATGCTGATCAGGAATTTGTCGGGCAGCAGAACTTCAGCTCGCAGGATCATATTGCATTTTATATCAATCCATTCAACAAAGGCGCTGTTTTTACACGAAACGAGATCACCCTGTATATCAAGCAAATGAAACTTGAGCCGCAGGAAAGCCACTATGCCCCGTGTTCAAACAAGGAAATCATCCGAAGCATGATCACCGGACTGATTGAATCATACAAAAAAGCCTCGAACGATCAGAAAGCTGATGAACTTCAAAATCTGCTCAAGGCACTCGATGATTCAGATGAGGCTTGAATAGCCTTATAACAGCCTCAGGCGTTGCGCGCGGTTTTTATTCCAACACTTCCTCGTCCTCAATTTTCCAGGCCGGATCAACGATACAAAGAAAAACAAGGTCGTCTGACCCTGTGTTTTTGATGCATTGCCGGGCATGTGGCGCAATATAAATCGTATGGCCGGGACCAACGGGTTGCTGCTCACCATCAATAAACATAAGTCCCTCGCCCTGAATAATATAATATACTTCAGATGTTTTCAGGCTATGTAAAAATGAAGTGAGCCCGGGATTTACAACAGCATGGGCCAAACTATAACGCAGTTCGAGCGGAGCTTTGCCCGGATGCAGAATTTCGCGCAACAAGGTGTTGTCGCCTGCATAAAAAGGATCGCAATCGTTCAAGTGTTTTATAAACATCTTTTTTCATCAAAGATACGATATGAAACCGCTTTTTTCATGAAACCATTCTTCATAAAAAAACAAGCACGGCAGCAATTGTATGAGCGATCTGAATGATTTTTGGCAAAAGAAAAGCCGGCCAAACGACCGGCTTTTACATATATATGGAGTTGTTAAGAGAATTAAAATGAATGTGTTGCGTTAACAATAATCACTTTATGCCTGCTTGTATTGCTTCTGGCATGTCCGAGTGCATTCAGAACAACATTGCGCGTGTCGAAGGGAATATCGTTGATATATGCTTCATCCTCCATTTCGAAGGTTTGCTGCATGGCTTTTTCACAGCACAACTGTGAAACAATGGCTTTTGTATCAAACGGAATATCATCTATATATGCTTCTTCGCAAAGCTGAGGAAGCTGTTCGTTGCTGTCGTCGGCGATGATTTTGTTAAAAATTAATTCCGTATTGAAAGGTATGTCAGGAATATATGCTTCTTCTTTCATGCTGAAGTTGTCAGCCAAAACAGAAGAACTAATAAAGAGACTGATAAGAACTGCTGTGAAGAATTTTTGAGTTTTCATTGCTGTATTTTTTTAAATTTTATTTTCTATTCTTTTCATTAGCTTGATCCAACCGCGTGCCAAACTTTGTAAATAACAGATATACAGCAATATATAATATTTTTGTTGATTTCTTCAAGCTACAATGATCTTAAAATCATGTTCATTTTCCGTACAAAAATGTTCGGTGTTGAACAGCAGCTTCTTTTTGGGAACAGAAGCTACCCAGATACTAAATAATTGAAAATGAATGCTTAAAAAGCAAGAAGTGCAATTTTATCAGACGATACCGCTTTCGATTAGAAAACGATTTACGTTTTCTTCGATGCGGCTGATCATATTTTCGGAAGAAACTTTTTCAAAGATTTTGCCAGTCACTTTTTCAAAAAGCTCGATATAGCGTTCCGAAACGCCGGCAACATATTCGTCGCTCATAAATGGAACCTGTTGTCCGTGCTGACCCTGAAAACCGTTTTGCATCAGCCATTCCCTCACAAATTCTTTTGACAGTTGCTTTTGTGGTTCACCTTTCTCAAAACGTTCTTCGTATTGGTCTGCGATGAAATACCTCGAAGAATCAGGGGTGTGAATTTCATCAATCAGGTAAATTTCATCAGCTGTTTTACCAAACTCATATTTTGTATCTACAAGAATAAGTCCCTGTTTAGCAGCCATTTCTGTACCTCTTTGAAAAAGAGCATGGGTGTATTTTTCAATTTTTTCGTAATCTCCGGCCGAAATCAACCCTTTTTTGATGATTTCTTCCTTTGAAATATCTTCATCATGTCCTTCGGCTGCTTTTGTGCTTGGTGTTATAATGGGTTTTTCAAACCGCTGATGTTCGCGCATACCATCGGGCACGGGCACACCACAAATGGTTCTTTCGCCTTTTTTGTAGCTTCGCCACGAGCTGCCTGTCAGATAGGCCCTGATGACCATTTCAACAGCAAAAGGTGTGCATTTGCGACCAATTGTCACCACAGGATCAGGACTTCCTAATTTCCAATTGGGGACAATATCTGCTGTTGCATCCAAAAAGTATGATGCTATCTGATTGAGCACCTGTCCTTTGTGAGGAATACCTTTTGGCAGAACTACATCAAAAGCCGAAATTCTGTCGCTGGCAATCATAACCAGGTATTCATTGGAAATGGTATAAACATCGCGTACTTTTCCTTTGTAGAAAGCCGTCTGATTTTTGAAATGGAATGAAGTTGCTGTTAGCGCTTCGGTTTTCATGGTGTTTCTGTTTGTGGTTCTGTATCTGTTGCAGGCATTTTGTGGCGGTTCAAAACCTGTACATTGTTTTCTGTTTTAGCGTAGGCTTTGATGATTCTGGTAACAAGCTTATGGCGTACCACGTCTTTTTCGTCAAGCACAATGAATTCAATGCCTTTGATGTCTTGCAGAATTTCGAAAGCCTGAATCAGGCCTGATGGTTGTTTAAAAGGGAGATCTATTTGTGTAATATCGCCGGTGATGATAAACTTTGATGATTTTCCCATGCGTGTAAGAAACATCTTGAGTTGGCTGCGGGTAGCATTTTGGGCTTCGTCGAGAATCACAAAAGCATTGTCGAGTGTCCGGCCACGCATGAAGGCCAGGGGAGCAATCTCGATGGTGCTGTCTTCGAGGTATCCAAGGAGTTTTTGTGTTGGCAGCATGTCTCTCAGGGCGTCGTAAAGCGGCTGCATATAGGGATCGAGTTTTTCTTTCATGTCTCCGGGCAAAAAACCCAGATTTTCCCCTGCTTCAACAGCAGGCCGTGTGAGAATGATGCGACGTACTTCTTTATTTTTTAATGCCCTGACGGCTAAAGCAACTGCAGTATAGGTTTTTCCGGTACCGGCAGGTCCTATGGCAAAAACCATATCGTTTTCGGCAATGCCCGAAACCATTCTTTTTTGGTTTGCGGTGATGGCTTTTACCTGCAGCCCTCCCCTGCCATGAACAAGAACTTCCTTGTCGCTGAGTGCGTTGGTAACAGCATCATCGCCTTCGCCCACCATGATCTGATCAATCACCTTTTCACTTATGTTTCCAAACCGTTCGAGATGCAGCATCACAAGTTCGAAACGCAGAATAAAGTCTTCCATTGCCTCTGTTTCGCCCATCACCTTGAGCAAATTGCCTCTTGCAATGAGTTTGATTTTAGGAAAAAGACGTTTGATGTGTTCCAAATGCTTGTCGCCCACACCGTATAAATCGAGCGGACTAACGTTTTCAATTTGTATGATTTGTTCACTCATAGGCTGTTGCCGGGTTTCGGAGTTCTGTTAAAGTCGCAAAATTACCTTTTTCTTTTAAGTTGTCCGGACAGAAACTAAAATTCAGGGTTTTTCTGATTAGACAGTTTTTATCACTTTGCGGCCTTTCCAGGAAACATTGAAAACCATCCCCGCCACAACAACCCCCACAACATAAACCGGGTAAAGCAGGGAAAGCAGCAGAAAGTATTTCATTGTTTTTCGTTGTCCGAGAAATGTTGTCACACGCTGAAGCAGGGGTAGATCGGTTAGCAGCTTCAAAAGCAAAAAAAGTAGCATAAGTGGTATAAAAATGGCATTAAAAAATGAAGCTGCCATCAAGCAAAATAACAACACATTGAAAACAAGCACAATCCATGCAGGAGCAATCGTGAAAATATGGTTATAGCCTCCACTTTTGGAAGCCCAGCGAATGCGCTGGCGAAGAAAACTTTTGAGGTTTTTTTCAGCGTTTGTTTCAACGATTGCTCCTTCCGAGGCAACAAACGTTATACTTTTCCGGCCATACCGCCTGGCAATAGCCCCCATCAGAAACATATCATCGCCTGATGCATACGTATCATCGCTACGTTGCGCCGAAACAGCCTCAAAGGCATCTTTGCAAAAAGCCATATTGGCGCCGTTTGCCATCGAGGGTATTCCAAGCGCTGCTGCACCGGCAGCAGAGCCAATCAGACTGGAAAACTCCAATGCCTGCATTTGTTCAAAGAAGTTGTGGGCGGGATGAAGTTTTACAGGACCTAATACCATTTTTACTGATTCATTTTCAAAACCTTGCAGTATTGAATTAACCCAGCCGGCAGCCGGTCTGCAGTCGGCATCTGTAACAAGTATAAATTGACCTTTTGCTTGCGAAACGGCTTGTTCAATGGCTTCTTTTTTGCCATAACCTTTGGCTTTCAGCAGCCGGAATTCAGTCTCCGGATGCTTATTAATCCACTGTTGGGCAATGTTGGCAGTTTCATCTTCGGAATGGTCATCCACAACCAGGTATTCAATAAAAAAATTCGTATTATGCTGATTACTCATCGAAACAAGCAGATTGACAATATTATTTGCCTCATTGCGGCAGGCAACAACAACACTCACACCCGTGGGCGGGATGCCTGGCTTTTTGGTTTTGTTTATGAGTTTTATCCATCCGATGGTATAGGCGCCAATCAGTGAAAGATACAATAGCGCTGAAAACTCGGCAAAACGTAAAAACCAAACAAGGGATTCAGACATCATCAATATTCCTCCTGAAAAACTTAAGCCTGAATGTGAGCAAAGCACCCAATAGCGACGGAATAACAAGGTTTAGAAGCCACAAAGCAGAGCTGGCTGCAATTACCTGAAATGCCATTTCAGCATTCCATACGCCCGTTTGTTCAAAATACAAGCCGAAAACACCGGCAGAAACCGAACCCCTGATGCCAAGTTCGGTGATGGTGATGGTTGGAATAAGTGTCATAAGCAGATAAATAACCGAAATCAGCATAAAAGCAGCCGGCAATGCAGTGTTAATACCAAAAACCCTGAGCATCAGGTAAAATTGCGTTGAGTAGATTATGTATCGCAAAACACTGTAAAACAATAAGATAATAAGGTCTTTTACGGTATAAAGCGAAAAGACTTCTGCGTAATCAATTATTTGTTGTTTCATCTTGCTAAAAAGCGCAGTAACAATCATTTTCAACAAACCCACTTGAAAATAGAGCAGCAAAACAACAAATGAAAAAACAACAAAGGCAATCCAAAAACCTGCATACAGCCAGTAATAGTACTGACTATCAAATGTTATCACTTTCGGAAGAAAAAACATCAACCCAAACAAACCAATGATTAAGGTTGCAATGATTTGAGACAAGCTTCCGATCAGCGTGGCCAGAATACCTTTTACATGGCTTGCCTTTTGCAAAACAAACACCCGTCCAAGATAGTCCCCTACCCTGTTGGGAAGAAACATACTCACTGCCATTCCGCTTAAAACAGCAGATATTGCCTGGTTCAGTTTTACTTTTTCGAGCTTTGCTATGAGAAATTTCCATTTAAAACTCTCTGTCAAAATATTGAAAATCAATAAAACAGAAATGATAATTAAAAGAAAGTAAGCGGCTTTACCAAGTTTTATACTTTGCCAGATGGCATGCCATTGTTGTGCATCATGTTTGACAAAAACCTGTTTGTAAACGAAAACAAAAGTGAGCAACATGATAGCTACCCTGAGTCCGGTGTTTGTTATTTTGGTTACCTTTGTTTTCATCAGGCTAAGAACGGAAAAATATTGATGAGAGAGCGCATAATTTTAGGAATTGACCCGGGCACAACCATCATGGGATATGGGGTTATCATGCAGAGAGGAAGCAGTGTGGAGTTGGTAGTGATGGGTGTTTTGAAACTGAGCAAATATACCAATCAGGCATTGAAGCTACGCAAGATTTTTGAGCGCACCACCGAGCTTATCAAAGAATATCATCCCGACGAGCTTGCGATTGAAGCTCCTTTTTTTGGCAAAAATGTTCAGTCAATGCTCAAACTCGGGCGCGCGCAGGGTGTGGCAATAGCAGCTGCACTCAATTGCGACCTGCCAATGTTTGAGTATTCACCAAAAAAGATAAAGCAATCTGTCACAGGCAATGGCAGTGCCTCAAAAGAGCAGGTGGCAGCCATGTTAAAAACCTTGCTGAAGTTCGAAGATCAGCCCGAATACTTTGACGCTACCGATGGTGTTGCGGCAGCTGTTTGTCATTATTTTCAAAGCAAGCTGCCTGTTGCACAAGGAAGTGTTTCGGGCTGGAAAGCCTTTATTACCCAAAACCCCGGAAGGGTTAAATAAGCTTTTTCAAGAGACCTTCAGAGGCATCTTCCAGTAAATCAATCACCAGGTTAAATCCGTCTGAACCACCATAATAGGGATCAGGAATATGATCCATCTGATGCCGGCTAAGAAAGTCGGCCATTTTTACAATTTTGGCTTCCTCTTCGGTGGTATGAGCCAAATCTTTTAAGTCGTCAAAATTGTGGTTGTCCATGGCTACAATCAGGTCGAAGTTGTCGAAGTCGTTCCGGTTGAAAGGCCTGGAAGTACTGGTGATGTTATATCCTCTTTTGGTTGCTGCCTGACGCATACGCGCATCGGCTTTCTCGCCATGGTGCCAGGCTGATGTTCCTGCCGAATCCACCATCGGATGCAATCCATGAGCAAATGCTTTGGCCTTGAAAACAGCTTCGGCAGCGGGTGAGCGACAAATATTCCCTAAACAGACAAATAAAACCCTGGCTTGATTCTTTTGACCCATGACGCTATGATTTTTTGTTTACAAAGATAGACCAAAAGACGAAATGGGTTTTTTTGAAACGAATTGTGGAAGATAGGCCCAAAAAAATTAATTTTGCGCCCTCAAAAGCCTTCTTAGCTCAGTTGGTAGAGCAGCTCACTCGTAATGAGCAGGTCGCGGGTTCGAGTCCCGTGGAAGGCTCTAAGACGTGTTTTTACACGTCTTTTTTTATTCCCAGAAATATTACGAACCAACTACTTTACAGCACTTTAAAAGCTTTTTATTTTTTTTCGTTCTTTTTTGTTTTAAATGTGAAATGAATGTATTTTTGCATGTAAACAGTTTTAGACACGTAAAGGATGAAATTTCATGTAACATTTACTCTGGAAAAGCGAAAGGATAAGGGGGGAAACCTGATTGTTGAAAACGTCCCCTTGTTTGCTTACTTAAAGTATGCCGGAAAGAGGCTCTATTACTTTACTGGCTACAGGGTAAAGATGGATGTTTTTGACTTCAATAAACAACGGGTTGTAAAAAAGGAATCTGGGTATAAGGGTAAAAACCTCATCCCGGCAAGTGAAATTAATACCAATCTTGTTAAGATCGAAAACGAAATGATTGATCTTTTTGGCCGTAACAAGAACCCACAGAAAAGCGAAATAATTAGGGCGCTGGACAATGTTTTGGGAAAGAGAGGTAAAGCTGAACCAGTGAATGAGGGAACCGGATTTATTGACTGGTTTGAAAAGTACATAGCTCAAGGCAAGCAGTCTGAAATCAGGAAACGAAATATCAAAAGCATCCTTAATCACTGGACCGAATTTGAAAAGCAACAAAAGCAGAAAATTGATTTAATGAGTCTTGATTATTCGATGCTTCAAAAGTTCGATCATTTTTTAAGCCAAGACTATTTAAACGACCGGGGTGAGGTTACGCGGGAGAAGCTTAGCCGAAATACTGTAACAAAGGCTATGATTATCACAAGGGCCTTTATCAATTATGTTAGAAATGTCATACCTGAGGCCCCTTACCCTTTTGGTAAAGATAAGGGCCTTTATAGGATTCAAAAGGAGGTTTATGGAACCCCGATTTACATTAACATTGAGGAAAGAAAGCTACTTGAAAGCTCTGAAATTACTAATGAAAGACTAAGAAAGGTCAGGGATGTCTTTTTGTTTCAGTCACTTGTTGGCTGTAGATATGGAGACCTCCAAAAATTCACCAGAGCAAATATTGTTGATCAAAAATTGAGCTACATAGCCGGGAAAACAAAAGATGGAAGCCCTAAAACAATAGTTGTACCATTAGCAGAAAAGGCAACCGCTATACTTCAAAAATATGAAGGCTTACCAAACGGCATGATCTTACCCCCCTATTCTGAACAGGTACTTAACAGGTATTTGAAAGAATTATTTGAGGTATGTGGACTGACAAGAAATGTTAGCCGATTAAACCCCAAAACCCGGGAACCTGAACAAGTAAGGATTTGCGACATTGCAAGTACACACATGGCCCGCCGGACGTTTGTAGGGGCTTTATTCAGTAAAAACTATGACAGGGCTGTAATTGGTTCAATGAGTGGACACGCACCCAATAGCAAGGCGCTGGAACGATATTACAGCGTTACCGGGGAACACAAAGCCAGAGCAATACAAGACATTGAATAAGCGTAAAACAGATGTATATGAAGGGAAAACCATTAATGACGGAACATGAAAGAGTAATTGAGGCACTTGCAAAAGCTTTAGAGCTCACTTACATTATGTCCATTGGAGAGGCCGAGCATCCGACCAGAAAAAGAACAGACCCAGTTCCTGTTAAATCTGAAAATGATTTTAAGGATTTATATTCAAAACATTGGAAAGATTTTAAAAGCAAAACCAAGTTAGCCACAGAAAACCAATTTAAAAGGGTCCAAAAAGAAAAGATTCAGAATTTAATGAATGAGATAACGACCGCAATACCTTTGTTTAGGTCTGATGAGCGTTATTTGATTGCAGAAAGATATATCAATGAGTATTTACTACCTCATTTACCGATAGCTAAGGCGAATAATTTGAAAGAGCCTGAGGCAATGGTTAAAGCATGGGTTATTCACTTTGAAATGGAGAATTATAATAAATTCAATATAGCAAATGGAATGCAGATATCCGGCATTCAGGCTATTGATAAATACACCGATCTATTTAACTGGAACGGAAATAAGGAGAGGATAAGACAACATTTAGTGAAAGCCAGGTCATTTCAGAAGTATAAATTTAAACCTCCAACACCTAAACAAGTCAAAGACCTTGAGAAAGCAATTAGGTACATGAGAAGTAAAGAGGCAATCTCAGAGGCAAAGGCGGCCTATGTTAAGTTTTCCATGTAGTAATCACCCATTACATTACATTTCTATTAAATAACACAAAATCAGTTATTTAAATTATAACCCATTACAAGCAACTAATTACAAAACACTGTAATACAGTTATTTAAGTTTTTTATAGCTATAACTTTGTCACGGATTTTAAACACATTAAACCATGACAGAGATGTTACTCATTCAGATTGACAAGGCTGAATTAACCGCAATAGTTGAAAGAGCTGTTGAAAGCCGGATAAGTAAACTTGCGGCCAAGGACACTCCCCCAAGAAAGGTTAGGAGCTTGAGAGAGCTTGCAAAATACCTCAAGGTTTCAGTTAACAAGGTTCAAAGTCTGAAGAATGAAGGTAAAATTCCATTCTATCAGGATGGCCGGGTTGTGATTTTTGATCTTGATCAGGTTGATCAGGCTGTTAGAGGCTTCAATAAATCGAAAGATTAACAAGGTTAAAAATCGGAGTTTTCGGAGTCCAATAAAAGGCAAAATCGGAGTTTTCCGAGTCAATTAAAAGGCAGAAATCAGGGACAATGAGTGAACAGCTTCAAATACCTTTCGACCAGCGCAAACGAAAGCCAAGGCCAACGGTAAAGCTTGCAACCAATGATCTTACCCGGGAAATCATTCAGCACATCCGCAAACTGGGGGGATGGGCTACCCGGGTAAATGTTTCAGGCTTTTATGATCCGGATAAAGGATTTTGGAGAAAGGGAGTCACCGATCCCGGAACCCCTGACATTATAGCAGCGTTGAATGGACGTTTTTACGGCATTGAAGTAAAAAACGGTACTGATACCCTTAACGAGGCACAAAAGGCCACGAAACGAGCGATTGAGTCCGCTGGATGCGTTTTTTTGATTGTGAATGACATTGCTCAATTCCGGGAGGAGTTCCGGGCCTATATCTTGCAGCATGGAGAATAAAACGCAAGAAAGGTTTTTAAATTTTCCGGTTCAGTTGCTAACCGGATTTTTGACAGATAAAGACAAGGTACTGGATGATATCTTTGATTATGCTTTATATTCATATTCCTTGAAGCTCAAAGAGGGGGATGAGTCTCAAAGGAAAAAAGCAACAATGAGGTATTTTGAAGTTAAAGATTTTAGCCCGGAAAGAGCCAAAGTTATTTCCAAGTCAATACCGGATAAAAGCCCTGTTACTGGAATTTCATTAAACCTATTCTGGGATTTTTACGATAGGGAAAAGGCCCCGTTTGAGTGTGCTGTTTTTTTGGCTTTTTGCGCCCTTAAATCAATTGTTGGGGAACAGCCCTTTATTAAGATTGACAACCTTTATTTATTGTCCAGAATGGACGGCAAAGCGAAGTCAGTTAAAGATTACGACCAACTAAGCAGGGAGGTTTTTGAATTTGCCACATCCTACAAGATTCGAAAAATAAAGGATGAACTTGTTGATAAGTGTGGATTAAAAACCTACAGTAGATATACCAGAGGCTTTTATTTCAGTTTTAAAATGGAGCTTGATTCTTTGGTATTTGAAGCTGAGAAAAGCCGGAAAAAGGCCAAAATGGCCTACTTAAAAAAGAAAGAGGATGAGGCCAGGCTGAAAGCATTAGAGAGGATTAAAATAATGGGTTTTTAAGAAAATAAACATATGCCGATTAAAGTAAGATTTAACGAACAGGCCCTTAGGGAATATATTGAAAAAGCCAAAGAGAAAGCAATCATTGATGTGATTGAAGCTATTGATAGAGCTTTTAAAGAGACAGTAAATTATGCAAAGAACATACCTCCAGATGTCGGCTTTTATGATCAATCAGGCAACCTAAGAGGGTCAATCGGTTATGTTTTGTTTCAGGATGGTAGGGAGATTAATAGTTTCTTTCAGGGGGCAAGTCAAGGAGTAAATACAGGCAGATCACTTGCAGAGCGTATTGCTCAAAGTCAACAAGGAGAAGGTGTTATCATTGGTGTTTTGGTAGCTGGGATGAATTACGCTGTTTATGTTGAAGCAATGGGAAAAGATGTGCTTGCCAGTGCTTCATTTAGGTTAGTACCAGAGTTTAAAAAGAACTTAGCACTAATAGGCGAAGCTTACGGACTTAAAATCAAGCTTATATGATGAAACGATTTGAACCATTTTTAAAGCTATATAAAAGGGATTTAAACTTTGTTTCATTCCAGTTTCATTCCAGTTTAAATCGAGTGTTAAAGCTATATAAAGGTATTTATAAAGATATCTATCAAGGTATTTATAAAGGTTCTCTACAATGGAAAAAATTGAAAATTTTTTCGCCCCTCCCCTCATTCATAATTTTTTCTTTAAAAAATTTGAAAGGTTCGGAAATTTCCAAGAAAATTAAAATTGCGCGCGCAAATTTCATTGAATCAGGGCTTTGTAGCAATGATTTGAAACAGCGAAATGCAGAATCTGCAGACGTTTTCCTTGCGCGCGCGAAGTTTTCCCGTCTTATTATAATACGGGCCGGGTTATTAACAGGTTATCAACAAATGTAAAAGATGGAAAAAGTAACAATTTTCTCAAAAGCCGGAGCGCAAAGGGCTACAGTTCATATTGAGAGCGGATCTGAACAGAGGGCAAAAGTAATGAGCGAAGATCTGGTGCAGCTCATTTTCAAATCACCGTCAAACATAGCCCTTGAGATTGGAGACTTTATTGAACTTTTTGGAAAGCGGTTTTCTGTAAACATTCAGCCAACGATAAAGAAAACAGCCTCAAATTATTTTGAGTATGAGGTAACTTTTGAAAGCGGCATGTACGATCTTTCTAAAGTTGTATTTCTTGATGTGGATGAATCCGGCATACATATATCACATGAGTTTTACCTTACCGGTAATCTTGGAATTTTTACTCAAGTGCTTCAAAACAACCTCAACCGCGTTTTTTATGATAAATGGAGGATTGTAAATCACTATGAGGATGAGACAACCAAAACCGTTTCATTCTCAGAGGATAATTGTTTGAGTGCATTGAGAAAGGTAGCAGATGAGTTTGGTGTTTACTGTGATTTTGAGGAATTACAAGGAGTCTATTACATCCACTTCAGAGAACAGACCGGGCTACTTAACTCATTCACGCTTCAAGTTGGAAAGGGTAAAGGGCTGTTTGATGTGAGGGTTTTGAGCGCTTCAGATAAGGATATTACAACGCGGTTGTATGCTTTTGGCTCCAGTAAAAATCTTGGGCCAAATTACAGAGATAACAGCCCAAGGTTAAAGCTCCCTTTGGTCAATTCAGGGGAACCAGATATAAGTGTTACACTTTCTTATGTTGAATCCGGTTATCCTGATATGAAAATTTTTGGCAGTACCAATGCAAACTGGGTGCAACTTCAAATCCCGTCAGGTAGCAGCTGGATTGATACAGGTGGGGCTATTATGTCTTCAGTTCTGAATGATTATTGGTTGACATTTACACAGCCCCCACTTTTGGCAAACTTCAGGATCAAGGCCTGGAATGTTCCCGGGAAATATGTTTACTCAGATGGAACAATTGAGGGATGGGATATTTCACCAGTTGTTACAGAAAGCAGCTACATTGATAACCCTGAAGCGATATCGCAATACGGACTCATCGAAAGGGTTGTAATTTTTGATGAGGTTTTCCCGTCAAGAACCGGAACCGTTACAGAGGTGTTATCCCCTTTTCGCTTCTCAGATGAAACAATGTTTGATCTGTATGAAAAGGATTTGGAAAATGGGGGTTTTATGCATTTGCTTTCAGGGGTTAAGCCTAAAGTAAGCTTTCTAACTGGCAACCTTGCCGGGTATGAGTTTGAGGTATCAGGCTTTAGTATTGACACGTTTGATATCGTTCAAATTACAGACGAAAGAGGAGCTGTTTTCCCAAATCCTGACAGTGAAGCTTTCCAGATTCAGGTCGGGGATAAGTATGTGATACTGGATATAAAGATGCCTCAGAGTTATATTGATGAGGCTGAAACCAGGCTTTTCGATTTAGCCACTGATTGGTTAAGTGAATATTCAAACCCACAACAAAAGCTGGAAATTAGCATTGACCCTCTTTTTATCAGGGGCAAGGATTACAGGTTTAATATTAACGACATAATTCATGTTTTTGATGCTGATTTGGCGGTAAATGATTATCGAAGGATCATTGAATTTACCCGGGGGATTGTTAATTCTGATGATTATAAACTTGTACTTTCTGACAAGGTATTTAAGCGGAAACGAATAAAAAAATTACCAAAAGGAGGAGGTGACATTACAATAAATCAGGCAATTACACAAAGTAACAATGCTATTTATTGGAATTTAGTCAACACTATGAGGGCAAGAGGTGACAATTTAGAAAGTGCCTCAGGAGCTGATCTTTATAATTCAATTTCAAAATAAACTTACATGAAAAAGAACATGAAA
>DISP01000054.1 GCA_002421995.1 Bacteroidales bacterium UBA6207
GCTTTTCCAAACAGCTCGGGATATCCCTTCAGGTTCTGAAACAACTGTTTCACCCGTGTGGTATCGCCGTTGATTTCATCCGGGGCAACCACAGCCAAACGCACAAAATCTTCGATGTTACGCATATGTGGTACCGGATTTTCAGGCCACAAAAAGCCATTCCAGCCATAACCGCTGTGATTCCAGATCAGATTCACGAGCGGCAGCATCACATGATGGGTTTGCTGCCCGTTGATTCCATGCACAAATCCTCCGATGAATCGCGGGTGATCAATGCCGGCTTCAAAGTTTCGTGATTGAATATGGCAGGTGGCGCAACTCATCAGGGAATCGGCATGGGTGCGCCCGCTCAGCCTGCCGTCGTAGAACAAATAGCGTCCCAAAGCAATGCCTTCCACCGTCAGCGGATTGTCGGAAGGAATGTTGAGGTTTGTCGGAAACCCAAATGGTATTTCTGTTTGGTAGGGTGTCGCTTGCCATTTCACCGGCTCATTTTCAGGTTTACAGGAAAACAGCAATAATAGTAAACTGCTGAACAACAGAATCTTACTTTGATTCATCCGTAAAGCCTTTCACATTCAACCGAAAAACCTCAGCGCCGTTTTCGCAGCCTTGCTGCATTGCCGGTTGCAACTGCATGATGCTGCCTCCCCAATGGTTGTGATCATAGATGTGCTTTCCGTTAAACCATTTTTCAACCTGCATATCGAGTTCCAGCAGGGTGGTTTTGCCATTTTCGATGCGGATGTCTTCTTCAAAGCTTATTTCGAAATAGTTCTGAATGAATGCTTTGACAGGCATCATCTTCCGGGGCGGTTTGAAACCTTCGCAATGTTTTCCGGCGCAGCAATCGTCGGGATTCACAAAACTGCTTTTGAGGGCTGTGCTGTCATATTCCTGTCCGATGCCCAGATGGAAATTAAACGGTGCCTCTAACCCGTTGGTATTGATCCACTTGCCGTTGAGTTTCATATAGTGGTATCCGCCACCAAGGTAATCGGGCCAGAACATGAAGGAGCGGGGCGGGTTCACGAAACGCAGCGAGCGGTTGTCGGCTTCATTCAGACCAAAAGTGAATCGCAGTCCCCTGTAGTTTCCGACAGGTATGGCCGCAGTGGCCGTGATTTGCCGGGTCTCGGGCAAGTCGGTGTCAACATAGTGAATGCCTTCGTCGCCGAACAGTGCAAGGCTGCTGCCATCGTCGCGGATGAGCGCCGGATGCGATAAAAACCATTGTATCTCGCTGATCATATACTGGTTGCCGGCGGCATTGGTATAAACAAAATTGTCGGTGATCAATTCCGCCCCGTCCACACTGTGTTTGAAGCTGATTTTCAGCTCACCCGGGGCAGTGGTTTCTTTTTTTGCGTTGTTGCAGCCCGACATTAGGAGGAAAAGGACTGCCGCAATCGGTAATAGTTTGTTCATCTTTGGCTTTTTTGGCATGTTACAGACTACAAAAATAAGACCATTCTACTGTTGAAGTCTGTTTTTAACATTTAAGAAACTGAAATTGGCTCAGATTTCATCTTTTTCGTTGGTGCGGATGAGTTGGTTGAGCACTTCGTCCATGCGCCGCAATGCTTGTTGCAGAATGGAGGCATATTCGGCTAATTCGGCATTTTTTGCAGCATGTGTTTGCAACATCTCGGCCATTGTCATGGCACTTGTCATCGGGTTTTTGATGCCATGAATCAGCACGCTGTTGGTCTTTCGTTTAAAGGTATTCAGCTCGGAGAGTTGTTCGTTTTGTACCTGAAGTTGTTGCTTCTGTTCCTGAACGGCAAGATGTTGTGTCTCGAGCTCCTGTTTTATTTTGCTGATCTTGATATAGCTTTTGGACAGTTTGTCCTCGAGCTCATTCATATCGCGCATGCGCTTCACCTGGGTTTGCAGTATGCCGAGCAACACCTCCGGGTGTGTTGCCGAGAAGTTCAGAAACTCGCGCTGATGCAATTTTAAGAGTGTGCAAGCTTTTTCGGTAGTGACCGATGCCGAGCGTTCAGCACTGTCAATGAGCGAGAACTCGCCAAAGAAATCTCCTTTTCCCAGGCGTGTAAGTACGTGATTTCCATCGTGGATGCGAACCTCGCCTTCTGTTATGAGATACATCTCCTGACCGGGTTCGCCTTTGCGGAAAACAGCCTCCTGAGCGCGCGTGTTGCGCTCGGTGAGCAGTGATGCAAGCTCTTCGAGTGCCTGCTCTGTCAATTGCTGAAATGCAGGTATGGCCTTGAGCAGGCTGATGCGTTCGCCTGTCGAAAGCGGTGATTCCTCTTTCATGTGTGTATGTTTTTGGCGGTTCAAAACTACATATTTTCTTGTTAACGCTTCATCCGCCTGTGTTGGTATCCAAATCCATCTTTTCCCTGAATTGTTGTGAAAAAGCCATGAGTTCAGGAAAATATTGCTGAAAATGTGCTTCAAGAAATGAATAGTCATTTTTCAGTACCTCCACTGCCTGTTCCATACCCGATTCGAAGCTTGTGCGTCGCGACATCCCTCCAAAAACCTTTGAAAGCGGATCAAAAGAGGCATAGCCGGTGAGCCAGTCCTGTTGTTTCATCCAGGGAATGATGCGTTTGGAACGTGGTGGTAGCAGGTCGAAGTGCTTATCGAGCAGGGCATACACCCTTCGTGTGAAATCAAATAAGCTTTCCTCGCTGTAGTTGTTCCAGCCGGAGGCCAGAAAATGATCGAAGTAAATGTCGGTCACCACACCGGAAAATTTTCTGAAGTGGGGCTGAATGCGCTGATTGCAGGCCTGAACCAGCGGATGACTGTCGGTGAAAGCATCAATGGC
>DISP01000113.1:0-404 GCA_002421995.1 Bacteroidales bacterium UBA6207
AATTATCATGACCGATTTGGCAGTCCTGCAAAGCGCAAAAAGAAACGAAGACAACGAATAATCGTGTTTGTTTCGGTCATACTCTTCTTAACAGTTATTGCTTCTCTGGCATTTTTTGTCAAAGATACTGTCTTCGATCCCAATGTATGGACGCCGGACGGAGAGGATGCTGTTGTATTTATCCCGACATCTGCAGATTTTAATGACGTAAAAGCAATATTGTTCAAACAAGGTGTAGTTATTCATCGTGGTAGTTTCGAGAGGGTTAGTCGTTGGCTCAAATACGATACGCATGTCAAACCGGGCAGGTATTTACTTTCCCCTAAGATGAACAACCTCGAATTGGTTCGTCTGCTGAGGTCGGGAGCACAAAAACCTGTGATGGTGACCTTTAACAATATGCG
>DISP01000113.1:548-45676 GCA_002421995.1 Bacteroidales bacterium UBA6207
ATTCGGAAAAGCCAACTATGGCAGGTGTTTACATCAACCGACTCAAATCGGGCTGGCGATTACAGGCTGACCCAACTTTGGTTTTTGCGGTGGGTGATTTTGAAATCAGACGCGTTCTTGACATTCATAAAACCGTTGAATCGCCTTATAACACCTATTTATATCCCGGCCTCCCTCCCGGGCCAATCTGCATTCCCTCAATTGCATCCATTGACGCTGTACTGAATTATAAACAACATAATTACTATTTTTTCTGTGCTTCCGACGATTTGTCAGGCTATCATCTCTTTGCATCTTCCTATGCTGAACATGAAGCCAATGCATGGCGTTATCGCAAAGCACTCGATCAACTTAATATCAAATAATTTTACATGAAAGCATTTAAGGCCTATGATATCCGCGGAGTTTGGGAAGTGGATTTTAACGAAGCAGACATCTACCGCATTGGCTTTTTTCTGCCAAAACTCCTCAATACCAATCGCATTCTTGTTGGAAGAGATATAAGACACTCTTCTGACACTGTTTTCAACGCTTTGAGCAAAGGTATAACCGATGCCGGAGCAGATGTGGACAATGCAGGTCTCACAACAACACCACTTATATATTGGGCAACAGGAAAGTTCGACTACCAGGGATCAGTGATGATCACCGCATCGCATAATCCAAAAAACCACAACGGGCTCAAAATTTCAGGAGCCGGTGTTACTCCTGTGGGATACGATACCGGCCTTGCCCAACTCGAAAAATGGTTCGAAAATGATGAAATTGTTGTTTCGGACAAAAAAGGTGTAATCAACACTATTGAGCCACAACCTGCCTACCTCGACTTTTTAAAAACTTATGTAAGGGAATATGACAACATTAAATTTGGTATAGATTGCAGCAATGGGATGGCATGTTTATTTATTAAACAACTTGTTGGTAACCAGGCATATTATATCAATGACATCGCCGATGGAAACTTTCCTGGCCACGAACCCAATCCGCTGGAACCGGAGAATCAGGAACAAATCAAGCAATTGGTGATCAACCGTCAGTGCGATTTTGGACTAATCTTCGATGGCGATGCCGATCGGGTTATGTTTATTGACGAAAACGGAAAGTTCGTGTCGCCCGATCTTATTATCGCGCTGATGGGGCATTATTTCTTTGAGTTTAACGGAAGAGAAGGCCTTGTGCTTCAAGATATCAGAAGTTCAAAAGCAATCGGAGAATACCTTGCACAGTTTGGCACAACTGTAGAAACATGGCGTGTCGGCAGGGCATACGGCGCTGCAAAATTAAAAGAAATCAATGGCCTTTATGGTGGCGAACTCGCAGGACACTATTACTTCCGCGACTTTTATTATTCAGATTCCGGTCTGGTGGCTGCATTGATCGTACTCGATTTGCTAAGCCGTTTCAAAGCCTCCGGCTTCACCCTTTCTCAATTGATAAACAATATCACACCATATTATAACAGTGGCGAGATAAACTTCAAAGTCAATGAAAAAACTGCTGCCATGGCTGCCGTTGTAGCGTTTTATACCCAAAAGGAAAAACCGGCAAAATACATGGACTTTGATGGATACAGATTGGACTACGCTGATTTCTGGCTCAATGTAAGACCCTCAAACACTGAACCTTATTTACGCTTCATTGCTGAAGCAACCACTAAAGAAAAGCTTAGCGAGCTCATACAAACCACGACTTCGATCATTCAGGAATATAAGTAAACGAACACAGATGAACGTAAACCTCAGAAGACACACCTACATCATCCAAACCGGAATATTCATCATATTGCTGATAGCTTTTTCAGCCTGTGGAGCTGACAAAGAAAAATCAACTTTGCATTTGAACAAAGGAATTGAACTGATTTATAAGGCCCGTCATCAGGAAGCATTGCAGGAGCTCAACCTTGCCGTGCAATACAATTCAGCATCGCACGAAGCATTTTACTACCGCGGCGCCTGCAAAAGAAACCTCAATGACGTTGAAGGAGCGATGTCGGATTACAAAAAAGCTGTGGAGTTAAACCCTGATTTTGCTGATGCTCACTTCAGCCTGGGACAGCTATATGACTTCCTGAACGACCATAAGATGGCCTGTTATTACTATCTGAAAGCCGAAGCACTTGGCCGCCCCAACACAAACGAATACACCCGTTGGTGCAAATAAGGAATAAGTATTGCTTGTTGTTAATTCCGATGGTTTCTTTAGGAACATCATTCATATCAGTCATTTACATTAGTAAAATCCTGACAATCTTTCTATACATGCCTCGCCCTCAAAATTAAGGCTCAAGTACCAAACATTATAGGCAGACACTTAGTAAGGTTCAAACGAAAATCAAACCTTCACATTAATCCCTATACGTAGAGCAAACTTTCTGGTCATTACATTACGATCAACAGGCTATTGCTGCTCCGCTTCGGTTTTGCCGGCAAGCTCAAATGCCAGAAATGCCCGTAAGACTGACACTTTGTCAGGACTTTCCAAACATTCCATAATCTTGGTTTTGAACTTCCAGCAGGTCATTTGCCTGCGGTCCATGGTTCGTGACAATTCATAGGACGAAACTTCGGGCTGAAGACAAACCATGCGTGCAAGCTCAAAAGCCTCCTTAAGCGGCATTTTGCAATGATGAAAAATGGTATGTGCTGTGGCAGATTCCTCAGTTTTGCATTTGGTACAGCGCCGCGAGAATGGCTTCTTTCCCTTGCAATAATGCGTATGTCCGCACTTTCTGCACACAAAACCATTCTGCCACTTTTGTTCGGCCAATAGACTGAGAAAATAATCCTCATTCCTGTCTTTTTCCGGAATATCAACAAGATTAATTTGAGTAAGCTGATCCATTTTTCACTTCTGGCATAAAAATTGAGACAAAATTAACAAAAGTGATAATTAAGCGATTTAAAAATTTTTATTTTTGCAAAAAATTTAACATTAAATAAAATGATCAGAAACATCCTTCTCTCATTCACTGCAGTGTTTATTCTCACAACAGCCTGTTCAAACACAACCGGAAAGCAAGCCGACGACAAACCGGCTGCAACCGTATCCAAGGAAAAAGGCAATATAGAATTTCTTACCTATGACACATTTATTTCCAAGGTTTGGAATTTCGAAACGAACCCGCAACAATTTGTTTATGTTGGAGAGGTGCCTGCTATAGTGGATTTTTATGCTGACTGGTGTGGCCCATGCAAGCGAATTGCGCCTATCATGGAGAAACTTGCCAAGGAATATGATGGTAAACTTAAAATCTATAAAATTGATGTTGATAAAGAACAACGATTAGCCGGAGTTTTTCAGGTACGCAGCATTCCCAGTGTTTTGTTTATTCCAAAAACAGGACAACCAATGATGCAGGCCGGTGCCTTATCTGAAGAAATGTATCGTCAAATTATTGAAGAACAATTAGTTAATAAGAAATAATTACACCCTTATAAATCACAATTTTAAAATGGAACATTTAACGAAGGAAACATTTTTAAACAAAGTTTTCAACTACGAAAAGAACCAGGAATGGAAATTTGAAGGCGAATTGCCTTGTTTGATTGACTTTTATGCCGACTGGTGTCAGCCTTGCAAAATGGTTGCACCAATACTCGAAGAACTTTCAAAAGAGTATGCCGGAAAAATCAATATATACAAAATTGATACGGAGGATCAGACCGAACTTGCAGGTGCCTTCGGAATAAGAAGCATCCCTTCACTGCTCTTTTGCCCCAAAGACGGGCAACCTCAAATGGCAATGGGCGCTTTGCCAAAAGAAACGCTTCGTCAGGCCATCAATGATGTTCTCTTAAAGAACTAATCCTGATTTTTTAAAACATTAAGCTGCCCTGTGGCAGCTTTTTTAGTTTTATAACCTTCCAATACTTGTTTTTCATCTTATTTTTGCAGCCTATGCTAACAGAAAAAATTATTCTTCCAACCGCCTATTTTCCACCGGTAAGTTGGATGGCAGCTGCACTCAAAGCATCCGAGATACTCATCGAAACGCAAGAAACTTATCCCAAGCAAACCATTCGGAATCATTGTAATATATTGACAGCTAACGGTATTCTGAAACTTTCGGTACCCGTTTCAAAGCCTTTTGGCAATCAAACAAAAACACATCAGGTGAAGGTGCTTTATCAGGACAATTGGCCACAGAAGCATTTCAGAGCAATCGAGTCAGCCTACAACAACTCACCTTATTATCAGTACTATGCCTCTCATTTTCAACGCTTTTTCATGTTGCGGTTTGATTTGCTCACGGATTTAAATGCAGAAGCTTTGGCATTGGTGAATAAACTTTTAAAAACAGAAATGAGTCTGAATTATACTGAAAACTGGGAGCCAAATCACCGCTCAGCGCCGGATTACAGGTTCTTGCCCGAAAACAACAGTCAATGGGGGCTCGAAAATCAAACACCTTATATTCAAGTGTTTTCGGATCGTTTTGAATTTTTTCAAAATCCGAGTGTGCTGGATGTGATTTTTAACCTCGGGCCACGAAGCACAGGCTATCTCAAGAGCGTTAATACAATCATTCAGGATAAGCAATCCTGATATGATAACTGTTCATCAGTTTCTTTTTTAGAATACGTCGAACAATCTGGATTTCCTTGAATGTGATATTGGCGTTGATGAACTGATTGTTTTCGATTTGCTTTCCAACAATATTTTCAACCAAATCACTGATTTTTTGTTCCGTTGGTGCTTTCATGCTTCTTGAAGCAGCTTCAACCGAGTCGGCCATCATCACCACTGCCGTCTCCCGCGAGAAAGGTAACGGACCGTGATAGCTGAAATCGCGTTCGTCCACATGAAGGCCGGGGTTTTTTCGCTGTTGCAAAACATAAAAATAATTAACCCTGCTAGTGCCGTGATGGGTGCGGATAAAATCAATCACCATTTCAGGCAACCGGGCTTTGCGGGCCATTTCTATTCCGGAAATCACGTGGTTGATAATGATCGAAGCGCTTTCGGCAGGCTGAATATCGTCATGCGGATTGTAACTACCCATTTGATTTTCAATAAAGTAATATGGATTCGACAGCTTACCAATGTCGTGATACAAAGCACCGGTTCGCGCCAGCATCACGTTCCCTCCTATGGCATATAAGGCTTCCTCAGCAAAGTTAGCCACCTGCATGGAATGCTGAAAGGTGCCCGGAGCCTTTGCAGCCAGCTCCCGCAGCAATGGACTATTCGTATTGCTTAACTCCAGCAATGTAAGTTCGGTTACAAGCCCAAATATTCTCTCAAAGAAATAAATCATCGGCAATGCCATAAGCGTCAAAGCTGCGCTCAGCGCAAACATCCAAATCATCCTTTGATCAATCAACGAAAACTCGGAAACTTGTATCAAACTGAATCCTAAATAAATAACAATATAGGTAAGAAAAATGAAACCGCTGGTTCTGAAAAAGTAAAACCGCCGGCTGTGTTTGTCCAAACTAAAAACAACAACATAGCCAACGATGAGTTGCAGAAAAGCAAACTGAAAAGCATTGGGAACGACAATGGAAACCAGAAAAATTGTTAGCAAATGAACCAAAACTGTCGTTCTTGAATCGAAAAAGGTGATTAAAACGATTGGTAACAACCCAAAAGGTAAAAGATAAACCAAACTCGGCTCGCGCGACAGGATCAGGTATCCGGGTAAAATGTTGAGCAGCATCAGCACAAGAATCAGATTGATCTTTTTTAACTCGTTAAAAAGGTCATTGCGCAGCAAACGGATGAAAAGGTACAGTGTAATAAAAACTGCCAATACCAATATAAACTGGCCCGCGATAAGTGTATTTATTCTTTTGAAATCGCCGGTTCGCTTTTCGGTCTCGTAACTTAAAGAACTTAACAGCAGAAACTTATCTTCTGTAACAAGGTCACCTTCCGAAATGATCAACTCACCTTGCTGAACCATACCATAGGTTGGCGAAATTTTTTGAAGCGATGCAGACAACTCCTGTTTGGACATGCTTTCGTTGTAAACCAGATTCTGAACAAAGACTTCGCCAAGCAACTGAAGAATCATGGGCTTATCAACAAACCTTGCAGTATCAACCATTCTTGCCGCAAAATCAAATGCCGATGAAATCGTGAAAAGATCTGTTAATGCATACACTGTTGCCATACGGTCCTTGACAACCTGAACTTTCTGATCCTTATCAGCTTTTTCCAACACTTTATGATGTTGAATGATTCCCCTGTTTTGAACAACATCAAAGATTTTCAAAGTCAGTTGCCTGGTTTTAATCCTGTTAAGAAGCTGATCCGGCAATTTTTCATCAAGCAGGAGCATCAACGATTCTCTGCCTTTAGCGGTAGCCGCCTTATCAAAATCAAAATACGGATAGTTTTGAACCGAAACCCGCTCGCGTTCTTCTCTGATTTGCCTGTCAGATTTATGGATGGCAAAATCAAAAGGCGCGAACAAGGTAGGATGTAGCCAGGGTTTACCTGCCTGAAATTCATATTGAAACTTTCCAACCCGCGGTAAAAACCACATTACAAGAAATATTGCAGCCGCAAATGATAGCAATTTGAACCAGTTATAATAATGGTGCCGCAGGTGATGGATCAATTTTTTCATGCAACTTAAAATACGTATGAGCAAAAGTATAGATAAAGTGCAATGATTCCAAAAATGAAACATGTATCATGAATAAGAATTACTTTTGAAGCAAAATAAACAGCTTATGACAATTGTATTTAGTCAGATTTCTCAAATTCCGGTAAGGAGTACCCCTTCCGAAAAATCAGAAATGACAACGCAAATTCTTTATGGCGAGTCATACGAAATTCTCGACAAACATGATGGCTGGCAGTTGATTCGTTGCTTGTGGGATAATTACACAGGCTGGATTGCTTCTGCACAAAACGCCGCCATTGTTTCAGTTGAAACAGAAGATAATGCCGACAAAAAGCTTTTTAACAAGGCCGCTGTTGCTTTTGTTTCAAACCAATTAACACACAGACTTCCAATCAGTTTCGGTTCAGAATTACGCAAGCACGACAAAATCTGCGATAATATCTATGAAACAACGCCAATAGCTGCAGATGAAAGTGGTTTTAATGACAAAACGTCGGCTTTGCTGTACTATGCCGGCTTGTTCAGCTATGCTCCTTATTTATGGGGTGGCAGATCAGCTTTTGGAACTGATTGCAGCGGGCTTGTACAAATATTATTTAAAGCCTTAGATATCAGGCTTCCACGCGATGCTCACCAGCAGGCTGAGCTTGGACAAACAATAGACTTTATTGAGGAAAGTGTTGCCGGCGATCTGGTTTTTTTTGACAATGCTGATGGCAAAATAACGCATGTCGGACTATTGCGCGACAGTAAATCTGTCATCCACGCATCCGGCCACGTCCGAATAGATCCTATTGACCACCATGGCATATTCAACCCACAAACCGGGAAATACTCACATAAGCTAAGGATAATCAAGCGATTAAATCTATAATCAATCAAATTACAGCATTTATTTTTTCTGATTTTTCGACTGACAGCAAAAAAATAAATCGCTTTAGTATCACCATTTGGCATAATTTATGATCTTTGCAGCCTAAATAATTCTTTGTTCAAACTAAAAAGATCAAATTACAATGGTACTACCAACAAGCTTAAAACATGTTGCCACGGCAGCAGAACTCACCGAACTTATTAACAGCGAAGCAAACGTAATGGTATGTTGCGGAAGAATGGGACCAATGTGTATTCCTGTTTATGGCATCATGGACGAACTTCAGGACGAATACACACATGTTGCTTTCAGAGATATGATGTTTGATTCACCTGAAGCTGCTATTATTCGCAACTTACCTGAATGCCGCAGCTTTATGGGACTTCCCTTCACTGTTTACTACAAAAACGGAAAAGTAGCTGCCGCCACAAGCAGCATCCAAAACCGTCAGCAGATTACCACTATACTAGATCGCGAGTTCGGTAATGCATAGGTTAAACCGAAGGGCTTCAAACCAAGATTGGAGCCCTTTTGGTTTTATTCTTTTGCGATTTTTTTTAATTTATTTAACATGGAATCAAAGCATTACGATTCAATTATTATAGGTGCAGGACCTGCAGGTCTCACCGCAGGTATTTACCTTTCAAGAGCAAAAGCAAAAGTCCTGATTCTGGATTCCGGAGTTGCGGGTGGTCAAATGATTCTGACACATGAGATTGCTAATTACCCTGGTTTTGAGCACATTTCGGGCTATGAACTCAGCAACAACATGCGCTTGCAAGCCAAACGATTTGGCTGCGATATCATGTCGGGCATTTCAATCACTGAGATTGATTTTGAATCATCACTGAAATCCCTGAAACTTTCGGGGGGCAAACAATTCACAGCCGACACGATCATACTTGCAACAGGTGGACGCTCACGCAGTTTGGGTGTACCGGGCGAAGACATTTTCAGGGGAAGAGGAATATCCTATTGCGCCACTTGCGACGGAGACTTTTTTACGGGTAAAGAAATTGCTGTAGTTGGTGGTGGAAACAGCGCCCTCGAAGAAGCTGTATCCCTCACCAAATACGCCACCAAGGTAACCTTAATTCACCAATTTGATCATTTTCAAGGCTTTCAGCACGCGCAGGACGAAGTCTGGAAAAACGAAAAGATTGAAGTGAAACTAAGTTCTGCCATCCTGTCCTTTAACGGAGATGAAAAGTTGGAATCTGTGTCAGTCAAAGACCTTCTTACTTCCGAAGTTTCGGATATAAAACTCGACGGAGTGTTTATATTTATCGGATATGAAGCAAATACAGATTTCCTGAAAGGCAGGTGCATTGCTTTGAACGACAGAAAAGAAATTATCACCGACAGCAATATGCAAACCAATATCAAAGGAGTATTTGCCGCAGGCGATGCCGTTGCAAAAAAATACCGGCAGATAACCCTTGCTGTAGCTGATGGAACAATTGCCGCCCTCAATGCAATGGAGTACATAAATACAAAAAAATCTGAACAGGCCCAAACCATATAAGCTTAGAGAATTTGTCAATTTGCTGCAAAACCACTCATATTCTATGGGTGGTTTTGCTAATTTAGAAGGAATCTAAAATCCGAAAAGCTACCTCATCCTAACAAAATTGTATTTTTGCAACATATTCTTCAGGGCAGGGTGCAATTCCCGATCGGCGGTCAAAGTCCGCGACTCCCGCTCTTGCGAGTGGGACTGAGCCGGTGAAACTCCGGAACCGACAGTTAAAGTCTGGATGGAAGAAGAATAACCAAATATATGCATCATGTCAGCGCATGGTGTCAGAGCGATATAGGCGTGTGTGTGTCTTGTCGTAACGTTTTGGTTATTTGTGCCATGCCCCGATGAATTGGGGTATTTTTTTGTCACAAAAATTAAACATTATGTTACGAAAATTATTGTTTGTTGTAGCCATCACACTTCAAATCAACGCTTTATCTCAGAATAAAATTGATGGCCAAACTATTGATTCCAACACAAAGCTGCCAGTCAGCTTTGTGCACATCATTGTAAACAATCATGTTGCTTCATTGCTGACGGACATTGATGGTCGTTTCGAATTCAGTGCCGACCGGCTTCCTGTCACCTTACATTTTCGCGCAATCGGCTATCAGTCCGATTCGGTCACCTTGCCTGCCACAGTGTGGCCCAAATCCTTAAAAATTGAACTGCTGCCGGTCGCTGTCAACCTTGAAGAGATAAACATTTTGTCAGACCAGGCAAGATTGCGCTACAACCCGATAGCTTTCAGTGCTGTGTCACAGAAAAAAATCATCCTTGAGGTGGGCGACAAGCCACTGCCTGAGATATTGAATTTCACTCCCGGCTTGTTTGCCAACCGCGAAGGTGGAGGATCGGGCGATGCAAGCTTGAGAATCAGAGGTTTTGAACAGGAAAACATTGCTGTGCTTTTAAACGGTGTTCCTGTCAATGGCGCCGAAAACGGCTTGGTTTACTGGAACAACTGGATGGGTCTCACTGAGATTGCTGCATCAATTCAGGTTCAAAGAGGTATTGGCGCATCAAAAGTAGCCCTCAACTCTGTGGGCGGCACAGTCAACATTGTCACTTTTGGAAGCGAACAAGACAAAAAACTGTCGGCCTCGATGCAAACCACTGATTATGGCAACAAAAAATTTAGTATCGCCTTTCAAAGCGGGTTGACAAAAAAAGGATGGAATGTATCATTTCTCGCATCACGAAGCAGTGGCGAAGGGTACATTGCCGGAACTTATGTAGATGGCTGGGCTTATTTTGCCAGTTTATCCAAAGAAATCAGCTCAAGGCAAAGAGTTGTGATGAGCATTTTGGGAGGTCCCGAGCGTCACGGTCAGCGCAATCAAAAACTTTCCAAGGCCGAGACAGATCAATATGGATATGACTTTAACAAAGAATGGGGATTCTTAAATGGTAAGTTGAAAAATAGCTCCGAAAATTTTTATCACAAGCCACATCTTTCTGTAAATCACTACCTAAACCTGCCCAAAGAAGGACTTCTGGCAAGCGCGGTCTATTTCTCGCCGGGAAAAGGCGGCGGAAAATGGAACGACAATTTCGGCTATGAAAGAAATCTATTCTCGTTTCGCGACGAAAACGGTCAGCTAGCATGGGACGACGTAATCCGTTACAACGAAAACAACACAGATACTTTTGAACTTTCAACAGGAGAGAAAGTTTCGGGCTATAGTAAAATCGTTCAGACAAACTACCTTGCAAGCCATATCTGGACCGGAATAATTTCGGGATTGGAACTCAAAACCGGAGCCCGATCAAAATTCTACAGTGGCATTCATTACCGATTCTTCTTATCCGATCTCCGTCAGGAAGTGGCTGATTTATTGGGAGGTAAGTTCTACCTTGATGATTATGGCTGGTCGCTGGCCGGGCTTGCCGGACGAAATCAAATCAAAATGCCAGGCGATGTGATAAGGGTTCACAATGGTGCTATGATACACCAGACAACGCTGTTCGCTCAATACGAAAAACGGTGGGAACTCCTCGATTACTTTGCTGCTGCAAGTCTGTCGGACAACCGATTTAAACGACATGATGAATACAATTACCCGGCAAATAAATGGAGTGAATGGGTGTCAAAACCGGGTTTCGACCTCAAAACAGGACTTGGTTACCGCTATTCCGAACGACAACATTTTTTTGTGAACGCCGCCTTCTTCAGCAAAGCACCTTATTATAAATTTATTTTTGGCAATTACAACAATATTCCGTCGCTGAACATCAGAAATGAAAAAGTAAAAACCTTCGAAGCCGGATACAATTACACTTCGTCCAATCTGAATCTGAATCTATCGGCCTACTTTACTGAATGGAAAGATGTTTCGTTTCTATCAAACGAATACATTCAACTTGAAAACAATAGTCAGACAAGGGCCATGGTGAACGGACTTGCATCATTGCATAAAGGACTCGAGGCAGAAATGCAACTGAAGCCCTTGCCTGCATTGCAAATCAGGCTGATGGCCTCGTTTGGCGACTGGAAATGGAAGAACGATGTGAGCGCCAAACTTCTGAATGACCTTGACGTGGTTGTGGACACAGTAAATGTTTTTGCCAATGGTTTGTATGTTGGTGGCCAGCCCCAGTTTCAGGCAGGAATATCAATCTCAACCATTTTGTTTAAAAAGTTAATCCTTGAGCTTGAGTGGTTGAACTATGATAAGCATTACGCTCAATTTGATCCGGCCGGACGTCAAAATTCTGACGACCGCGCGCAGCCCGTCCAACTCGATCCAAGTAATTATGCAAACATTTCGTTTAACCTTCCTTTGGTGTTTAAAGAGCAAAAAGTCATACTATTTGGAAAGGTCAACAATCTTTTTGATAGCCGAAGCATTGTAAGCGGAGAGGATGGCAGCTCGCATGAGCTTGATACGTTTCGCGGATACTGGTCATTTGGCCGTACATTTGACTTTGGTTTGCGTCTTGAACTTGATGTTTGGCAATGATGTTACACAACTGCAAGATCAAATGTAAATTCAGTAAGTGGAAATGATTGAAAATGTGTTGTTAAAGACAAAACAAAAGCTGAAAAAATGTTAAAATAATTATTCACAGTTTATTAACATTGATAAACTTATATATTATTGATTATCAACTATTTACATCACCATAACTGAAACATTCAAACAATGATAACAATTTCTTAATCGGCGGAAAGTTGATTTGTGATAATTTTGACGATCTAATCACATTATTAACCAAATTGCCTTTTTATGAAAAAGAGTTATCTTTTGAGTATTTTGTCAGTCATTTTGATTTTTGGCTGGCAGATCACAATGGGACAAGGTTCAACAAGTTCCGCTATGAACGGACGCATTGAATCAGTCAGCAATGAGACCTTACCGGGTGCAACAGTAGTTGCTGTTCACCAACCATCGGGAACGATCTATGCCACGATCTCCAACGAGGAAGGACGCTTCATTATCAACAACATGCGTGTTGGCGGTCCTTACAAAGTGACAGTTTCTTTTGTTGGTTTCAAGGAGCAGGTTCGCGAGAATATCATGCTGAGTCTTGGTGTTGCTGCCAATCTAAACTTTAAATTGGCTGAGGCAACAACACAACTTTCCGAAGTTGAAGTTGTTTCAAACCGGAATGACGTTTTCAGTTCTGACCGTACCGGAGCTGCTGCCTCATTCAACAAGGACAACATTATGAGTATGCCTACAATTGGTCGTACTGTGAATGACATTTTGAGTTACAACGCCTATGGCAACGGTCGTTCGTTTGCCGGACAGGACTCACGTTTCAACAGCTTCACTATTGACGGTTCTGTTTTCAACAACGGTTTTGGTTTAGGAAGTTCTTCACAGGCAGGGGGCCGCACCGGAACAACAGCTGTTTCGTTGGATGCTTTGGAAGAAATCCAACTCAACGTTACTCCATTTGACGTTCGTCAATCCGGCTTTGGTGGTGCAGGAATCAATGCTGTAACCCGCTCCGGAACCAACACATTCACCGGAACCGGTTATTTTCTCTTCCGCAATGATGGTATCGCTGGCAATAAAGTAGCCGGTAAAGATCTCGGAACTGTGAACATTGACGAAAAAACCTTTGGGTTAAGTGTTGGCGGACCAATCATCAAAAACAAATTGTTCTTCTTCCTGAATGCTGAGAAGTTTACAAGCAGCGTTCCTGCTTTGGATTGGGTATTAGACAAACCAGGTGCAACCGGAAACGTTTCAAGAACAACTCTGGCTGATATGGAAGATCTTGCCAGTTTTATGAAGACAAACTTCGGACGTGATCTTGGCGCACTCGACGGCTTCAACAATGAAGTGAACAGTATGAAGTTTTTGGTTCGTTTGGATTACAACATCAACGAAAAAAATAAACTTTCTGTTCGTTATTCACACCATAACTCGAGCGCCGATCAACGCATCAGCGACAGCAACAGTAGCAATACTGCAGGTAATGGAAACAGAACAAACCGTGCTGACGCTATTTCTCCCCAAAACACCGGTTATATCATCCAGGACAACACACGTTCAATTGCAGTGGAGTTGAACTCAACCGTGAATTCTAAGCTGTTCAATAATTTTATTGCTACTTACAACAAACAGATCGAAGACCGTGATTATTTGACCGATATTTTCCCGACCATTGACATCTTGTCTGCCGCCGGTGAAGCAACCTATACTTCAATTGGTTTCGATCCATTCACCCCATCAAATCAGCTGAGCTATTCAACCCTGAACCTCACTGACAACATTACCTATTTCTCAGGTAAACATACAATCAATGCGGGTGTTTCATATGAATACTACATTTCAAACAACGTATTCTTCCCCTCATCAAACGGAGTTTACACTTATAACTCGATTGCTGACTTCAAAGCAGCAGCTCTCGATTTCATCAACAATCCTAACAATCCGGTTTCACCAGTTACGCTGGCCAAGTATAACCTCCGCTATTCGAGGTTGCCAAATGGTGCTGACCCATTGCAGGTGCTGAAAGTTTCTACCTACAGTGCTTATGTCCAGGACGAGTATCAGGCAACCGATAAACTAATGTTAACACTTGGTCTGAGAGCCGACATTTTTGATTACAATGATGCCACTGCTTCAGACTTTTACAACCCTATCATTGACACATTGGTATTTAAAGACGAAAATGGCGACGATTACCACCTCAATACCGGCGCTTTCCCAAAAACCAAACTGTTGTTATCACCCCGTTTCGGATTTAACTACGATGTTTCGGGTGACAAGACCATGCAACTCCGTGGCGGTACTGGTATCTTCGTTTCACGTATCCCACAGGTATTGGTTTCAAATCAGTTAGGAAACAATGGTATTAACACTGGTTTGATCACCGTAACCAATACCACAGATTATCCTTTCCGTACCAATCCTTCAGAGTTTCTGCCTGCAGTAACTCCCGATATCAGCACCTTACCTGCTTATGTTATCAACGCAACAGATGAAGACCTGAAGTATCCTACCCTCTGGAAAAGCAGTCTGGCCATGGATTATAAGCTCCCTTACGGACTAATTGCAACCGTGGAAGGTATCTATAATAAAACACTCCAGGGACTTCGTTATATTGATGCTAACCTGAAAGAAGCCGACCGCAATTTCACAGGTCCGGACGAACGTGACAGATATCCTTCACCTCGTTTTATCAACTCAAAGGTTACAAATGCTTTTGTTTTGAAAAACACTAAAGAAGGTTATTCATACACCCTTACAGGAAAATTGGAAAAAACCATGGACAAAAACCTTGGTGGTTTTGTAGCTTATACCTTTGGTGTAGCCAAAGATATCCAGTCGGTTGGAAGTACAGTTCAGGCTAATATGCCTACTGTTAACGGACAAAACTTCCTTGATCTGTCATACAGTGATAATGATCTTCGTCACCGCATCGTAGGATACCTGAATTACAAGTTTGATTATGGCAAGAAAGTGGGCGGCACAACCACCATCTCCTTGGGTATGGTTTCAAACAGCGGATTCAATATATCTTATGTTTACGGCTCCGACCTCAACGGCGATGGCCAGACCAACGACCTGCTCTATATTCCTAAAAATGCTTCCGAACTCACTTTTGCTCCGCTCACAGTTGGTTCAGGCGCCAATGCAGTTGTATATTCACCTGAGGAACAAGCTGCTGCTTTTGACAAATACATCAGCAACAACAAATACCTCGACAGTCGTCGTGGCAATTATGCCGAACGCAATGGTGATGTATTTCCTTGGCTACATCGTTTCAACCTTTCAGTTATTCAGGATATCTGGGTTAAAGTTGGAAAAAGAGAAACTAAAAACAAATTGCAACTCCGAATTGATATCCTCAATGTTGGTAATATGATCAACAATGAATGGGGTGTTGGTAGCGTAAGCACAACAACCTCTCCCCTCACTGTTGTTACACCAATCACTGATACACCATCGTTCCGTCTTCGCACCCAAAAAGTTGGAGATAAAACCGTATTGTTGCAGGATTCTTACCAAAAGAGCATCACTATTGACAATGCATGGCAAGCCCAATTTGGAATCAGATATTCATTCTAATTCCAATCTTTTATGATACCAAAAGCACCCGAAACATATTCGGGTGCTTTTTTTCTTTACTCAAAAACAATATGAAAGAGAACCTGATTACGATATTTTTTCTGCTATTGTTGGCCGGGAGTCAACCGCTGGCAGCACAAAGCTGGAAGACATCCCGTGAAATGTCAAAACGACAGCCCATACTTGTTGCCCATCGTGGAGGGGCTGATTGCATTCAACCCGAGAATTCGGTTGCCATAATGCTGGAAATGCTCAGAAAGTTTCCAGAAACAATTGCCGGAATTGAAGTTGATATTAGAAAGACAGCAAGCGGGAGGCTGATTCTGATGCATGATGCCATACTACAGCGCACCACCAACGGTACAGGCGAAGTTGCATCTGCTACGGATGATTACATTGATTCATTGTATCTAAAAGATCAGGCAGGAAATCTGACAGCTGAAAAAATTCCTTCATTTGAAGAAGTGCTTGATCTGCTCAAGGACACACATCTGCTTCTCATGCTCGATGTCAAGGGCGACTTCATCCCTGAAGTGATCGGACTGGTTCGCAAAAAGGAAATGGAAAAGCAATGTCTCTTGCTCACTTTTACAAGCGAAAGAACCGCAATTGCTCTGGCTAACTCTGAAACAATGTTTTTTTCGGCACTTATAAAACAGTTGTCTGACTTTGAAAATCTTAAAAAACATTCAAGTGATTTTGGCAGAATGGCTGCCTATATATCCAAAGATTGCGATACTGCATCGCTCACAATCATCCGGGATTCGGGAATGATGCTTTTGACTGACGTATTGGAAACAACAAAGCAACCATTTGAACCTCATAGCGTTTCATATTATCAATCGGTAATCAGCACTACCGGAGTTGATATTTTGGTGACAGATTTTCCGTTGTATGTCACAAAGCATTTGTTTCCCATAAACAGCAACAACAATTGAATTCTTCCTTTATCTTTGCGTTCCCACACATTACATGTAAAAACTATTTAGAAATAATGAAGCGTCTTCAACTGTTCCTTTTTATTCTAACAGCATTAAGTTATCAAGGCTGCAAACAAAACAAAACAACTTCAACACCAAACTATCTTGTCATTCTTTCCCTCGACGGCTTTCGGTGGGATTACCCAAGCCGAACCGCCACACCCAACCTCGACTGGATAGCAGAACATGGTGTAAAGGCCGAAAGATTGATTCCAAGTTTCCCGACTACTACCTTTGCCAACCATTACACGATAGCCACCGGCCTTTACCCTGATCATCATGGGATTTTGGTAAACAGGTTTTATGCTACCGACCTTCAGGCCGAGTTCAATGCACCAGGTGAAAGACACACGGTGGAAGAAGGCAGATTCTATGGTGGAGAACCAATTTGGGTGACTGCCGAAACACAAAACATGAAATCAGCAACCTGTTTTTGGGTTGGTAGCGAAGCTGATGTCAAAGGCGTGAGACCAAGCCACTGGAAAAAATATGAACACGAAATGCCATACAGCCAGCGCATTGACACAATCATGCACTGGCTTAGTCTTCCTGAACCATCCAGACCAAAACTAATTATGTGGTATTTTGACGAACCCGATGGAAGCGGGCACGATCTGGGACCGGAAAACGACAGCCTTCTCCCACTGATCACACGCCTGGATAGTTTGGTTGGAGTTTTCATGACCAAAATGAAAACCCTGCCGTTTGCTGACAAAATAAATTTCATTGTGGTTTCGGATCATGGTATGGCTCAATTGTCGCCAGAACGACAAATCATTCTGGATCAATATGTTGATACAAGTCTCATCGCCATTGCTGATGGATGGAATCCAACGATGAACCTCAAGGCAAAAGAAGGCAAAAAGGAAGACTTGTTTTTACAGCTGCAAAAAATCCCTCATCTGAAGTCGTGGCGACATGGTGAAGCCCCGGCACATCTGAACCACTCAACCCATATACGCACACACGATATCACCCTTTTGGCTGAGGACGGATGGAGTATATACTGGTCGTGGGCAATATCTGACTCAAAAGGAACGCATGGTTATGATTTCAATAACACCGACGTAAATGCGATATTTTATGCATTTGGCCCCGATTTTAAACAAAATTACGTTCGGAAACCTTTCAGGAATATCCATATTTACCCGCTCATGGCACATCTGCTACAACTCAATCCCGCTGTCGTGGATGGTCAACTCGATTCGATAAGTGATATTTTAAAACCATAAATTATTTACAATGAAAACGTTAGCATTATCAATTTTCATTACCTTGTTTTCGTTTGTTCAGCTTTTTGGACAGCATCCGCTCTTGCAATCAGGCCCCATGCCGGGTTATGCCGAGATGAGAGAGGTTGCACTGTGGCTTCAGACAAAAAAGAGTGCAGATGTTTTTATTAAGTACCACGTTAAGGATCAAACTGATACACCACGTTTTTCCAGTCACGTCCAAACTTCAAAAGAAAATGCATTTACAGCAGTGTTGATTGCTGATACATTAGTTCCGGGAAAACGATACAGCTATCGGCTTTTTATTGATGGGATGGAAGCAATCTTTGCTTTTCCACTCGAATTTCAAACCCCACCCCTTTGGAGATGGCGCACAGAACCACCTGAATTTACAATGCTCACAGGAAGTTGCGCTTATATCAACCAACCTGAACACGACCGTAGTGGAACACCCTATGGGGGCGATTACAGAATTTTTGAAAACATGGCCAGGCATCAGGCTGATTTCATGGTTTGGCTTGGTGATAATATTTATTTGCGTGAGCCGGACTGGAATTCAAAAACCGGCATTGATGCGCGTTATACCCACACAAGGTCAATACCCGAAATGCAGGCATTTTTAGCCTCCACACATCATTACGCTATTTGGGATGATCATGATTTTGGACCCAATGACAGCGACAAAGGATTTTTCAACAAAGACAAAACACTTGATGCGTTTAAATATTTTTGGGCCAATCCAGGCTATGGGACGTCAGGGATGGAAGGTGCCATCACAAGTTTCCAATGGGGTGATGCTGATTTCTTCCTACTCGATAACCGCTGGTATCGCGATCCGGATTTGCTTCAGGGTGAGACAAAAACAATTCTTGGACAAAAACAATTGCAATGGTTGCTCAATAACCTGGTGACAAGCAATGCCACCTTTAAGGTTGTTGCCATGGGCGGGCAGTTTCTGAGTACAGCCGGAATGTATGAGTCGTACACTGCAAACGGATTTGCCAATGAACGACAAGCGATCATTGATTTCATTTACCAACATCAGATAAAAAACGTGATCTTTCTGACAGGTGATGTCCATTTCACAGAGCTCTCCAAATTAAAAGAGGATGGTAAACCTGCAATATGGGATTTTACGTTCTCAACCATGTCGGCTGGACCAAACACAAGAGGCAATGAATGGAAAAACCAGCTGAGGGTGCAGGGCACAGTTGTAACGAAACGAAACTTCGGAAAGATTGGATTCAGGGGAAAAACAGGAGCAAGAGAATTGGTTGTAGAGTGCTACGATACCGACAACCAGCTTCAGTGGCAAAAAATCATTCAACAGGAATAAGCAGATGAAGCATAAAAACTTTTTTTTCACATTTGTTCTATTCATCGGACTACTACCCTTGCTATCGGTTGCTCAGAATGCTGATATAGAATTACTTAAAACAATCAACCAAAACCGAAACAGGGACTTTGATCCGTTTTTCAGGGCGGTTACACATACTGCCGGTCCGGTAGCATTTATAACACCTCTCTTGCTCCTTGGTGTTGGACTGTTTCAAAAAAACAAGCGGCTGAAACAAAAAGCTTTATTTCTGGTGGCATCTGTCGCAACGGCGGTGATCATCACAACAACATTAAAATATGTGATCAATCGTCCAAGGCCTTTTGAAACATACAGTTTTATTGAGAAAGTTACCTCAGGTGGCAGCCCCTCCTTTCCGTCAGGACACACAACAGATGCTTTTGTAATTGCGACTGCCTTGAGCATTGCGTTTCCACGATGGTATATTATGATACCTTCGTTTATATGGGCCACAGCAATTGCCTATTCAAGGATGGGTTTGGGTGTACACTATCCTGTGGATGTGCTTGTTGGGATACTAATCGGCTCAGGATCAGCGCTTATTTGGTATTTTACAAAATACCAGAACAAGATTACAGACTAGAACGCGAACAATCAGTAAGTTAAACTGACATTTTGTTCTTTCACCATTTTCCGCATATTGATGAGTGCATAACGCATTCTTCCAAGGGCGGTATTAATGCTAACATTTGTCATTTCGGCAATTTCCTTGAAACTCATCTCGGAGTATAGACGCAGATAAAGCACTTCTCTCTGTTCTGATGGCAGAAAATCAATCATTTTCCTGATATCTTCATGAATTTGATCGGTGATGATTTGCTCTTCTACATTTTTATCACTGAGACCGAGCAGGTCAGCTGTACGATAGTCATCAGGACCATTGTCAACAAGGGGTAAACGTTTTGATTTGCGGAAATGATCAATGATCAGGTTATGAGCAATCCGCATCACCCATTGAATGAATTTTCCTTCTTCCGAATAAGTTCCACCTTTGAGGGTACGAATCACCTTGATGAAAGTATCCTGGAAGATGTCGTCAGCAAGTTGACGGTCTTTTACCAACATATGAATGTAAGCAAAGACACGCGACTGATGGCGGTTCAATAAAACTTCGAAACTGGATTGATTACCGTTCAGATAACTTTCAACCAGCTCTTTATCGCTAAGTTCGATAGCATTCATAGAGCTTCTCTGTTTAAATGTTAGAGACTAAAGGGTAAAAGTTATTTCGATATCGGCTCTCCTATAGGGTTTTAAGTGTTGAACAAAAATATTTTGAACAATGTTTATGAACGCAAAATTATACACATTTCAAGAAAAAGCAAATTTATTTGATAATTTCGCGAAAAAAAAATTGTTGGGGAGATTTCATGAGCCAGGAAACTGTATTAAATGCCATTCATATCAGCGGTGCAAGGGTAAATAACCTTAAGAACCTTAGCCTCTCGCTTCCAAAAAATAAACTAGTTGTTATAACGGGTCTTTCAGGTTCGGGAAAGTCTTCCCTCGCTTTCGATACACTGTATGCCGAAGGCCAAAGACGCTACGTAGAAAGCCTGAGTTCATATGCACGTCAGTTTCTGGGCAGGATGAACAAGCCGGATGTTGACAACATATCAGGGCTATCACCCGCCATCGCTATCGAGCAAAAGGTAAGTTCGCGAAATCCACGGTCAACAGTTGGAACTTCAACCGAGATTTACGAATACATAAAGCTGCTGTTTGCTAGAATTGGCAAAACTATTTCGCCGGTTTCAGGTAATCTTGTTAAAAAACACAGGGTAAAAGATGTGGTTGATGCTATTATCACACAGGCAGAAGGCTCCACCGTGTATATTTTGGCTCCGCTGCAAAATATTGCCGGCAGGAGCAGTCGCGAACACCTTACTGTGCTCATGCAACAAGGATTTGCCCGGATCATGCATGAGAAAAGCATGTTTCGTATTGATGAGCTGCTCGAACGGAAAGAGATTCCTACACTGGATCAATTCAGGATCGTTGTGGATCGTCTTCGCATTCAGCAAATTGATGATGACTTTTTGGCAAGGGCGGCCGACTCTGTTCAGACAGCTTTTTATGAAGGCAAGGGTTATTGCATATTGTATTCTGAAGAAACTGAAAACAGTGGTGAAACAGTATTTTCTGACAAATTTGAAGCCGACGGAATCAACTTTGAAGAACCCTCGGTCAATATGTTCACCTTTAACAATCCATTCGGCGCCTGCAAAACCTGCGAAGGATTTGGCTCGGTCATTGGTATTGACGAGGACCTCGTGATCCCAAACAAAGCACTTTCGGTGTATGATGGTGCTGTGGCTTGCTGGAAAGGAGAGAAAATGGGCGAGTTCAGAGACCAGCTCGTAAAAAGCGCATCGAAATTTGATTTTCCAATCCATAAACCTTATTACGCGCTGAATACAGCCCAGAAAAAACTCCTTTGGACAGGAAATCAATGGTTTGAGGGACTCGATGCTTTCTTTTTGCAGCTTGAAGAACAAAGCTATAAAATTCAATACCGCGTGATGCTTTCGCGCTATCGTGGCAAGACTATTTGCCCCGACTGCGAAGGAACACGACTGAGAAAAGATGCAGCCTACGTCAAAGTAGGTGGAAAAAGCATCAGCGATATTGTCCTTTTGCCACTCAATGAAGCCTATCAGTTTTTCACAAACCTGCAACTGAGTACCACAGACGAAGCCATTGCAAAACGTTTACTCACCGAGATCGTCAACCGCATTGGTTTTCTGCTGGATGTTGGACTTGGTTACCTCACCCTGAACCGTTTATCAAACAGTTTATCGGGTGGAGAATCACAGCGGATCAACCTGGCCACCTCGTTGGGATCGAGTCTTGTTGGCTCAATATATATCCTCGACGAGCCAAGCATCGGCTTGCACCCGAGAGACACCCACCGGCTGATAAAAATACTGAAGCGGTTGCGCGATATTGGCAACACAGTGGTAGTTGTGGAACATGACGAAGAAATCATGAAAGCGGCCGACCAGCTCATTGACATCGGACCATTGGCAGGAAGATTGGGTGGAGAGTTGATGTTTCAGGGGACGTACGAGGAAATCCTTGGTGATGAAAAAAGCCTGACAGGCAAGTATTTATCCGGTAAAGAAGCCGTGTTAAAACCAACAAAAAGACGAAATTGGCGCGATTATATTGAAATAATTGGAGCCATGGAAAACAACCTGCAGGCTGTGGATGTAAAAATACCGCTTGGCGTGCTGACTGCTGTGACCGGAGTGAGTGGATCAGGGAAATCATCACTTATCAGAGGCATCCTTTTTCCGGCACTTAAAAAAATTACCGGAGGATTTGCCGAGCGAACCGGAAAACACGGCGAGCTGAAAGGCGATTTGCACCGTATCGGAGCCACCGAAATGATTGACCAAAATCCAATCGGAAGATCGTCGCGTTCCAATCCGGTGACTTACGTAAAAGCTTTTGATGAAATCCGGCAACTATATTCCGAATTGAAACTTGCCAAGACAAGAGGCTACAAACCAGGTTATTTTTCGTTCAACGTTCCGGGTGGGCGCTGTGATGCATGCGAAGGTGAAGGCACTGTAAAAATAGAGATGCAGTTTATGGCTGATGTTTATCTGGAATGTGAGGTGTGCAAAGGAAAGCGTTTTAAAGAAGAAGTGCTTGACATAAAATATATGAATCAGAACATTGCTGATTTATTGGACATGACAATTGAAGATGCGATTGATTTTTTTGAAGCACATCAGAAACAATCCACCTTATCAAAAAAAATCATTCAAAAACTCACCCCATTGCGTGATGTTGGATTGGGTTATCTTAAAATGGGACAATCATCAAACACCTTGAGTGGTGGTGAAGCTCAACGTATCAAGTTAGCTTTTTTCCTTACAAAAGGACAAACCGAAAAACCTACGCTTTTCATTTTTGACGAACCCACTACCGGATTGCATTTTCACGATATAAAAAAATTGCTCGATGCTTTTAACGCCCTGATCGAAAACGGCCACAGCATCGTTGTGATTGAGCACAATCCTGAAGTCATAAAATGCGCCGATTGGGTACTAGACCTGGGCCCGGAAGGAGGCGACAAAGGCGGAAAACTGATCTTTGAGGGAACACCTGAGGACTTGGTAAGCTGCGAAACCTCATACACTGCTGCTGCTTTGCACGGCAAAGTCTGATTTCGCCGAAATCATTATTTTTGCACAATCCACAGCTCACTGTTTCCTCTTCAGGGGAAAACATGGGGTTTAGATTTTTCAATTTAATAAACTAATAAATTTTATGAAGTATCTTATCAGTCTTACTTACTTGATTTTCATGCTGATTTCCTGCGGCAATCCATCATCCCATCAACACGATCATGACCATGAACACGGACATGACCATGGACATTCGCATGGTGAAGCTGTAGTCAAAACCACTATTCGTTACGAACAGGAGAAAAACTTCAGCAATGTAAAGCAACTGACATTTGGTGGCGATAATGCCGAAGCATATTTTAGTTTTAACAACGAAATGCTTGTTTTTCAATCAAATAATCCTGCATGGTCATTGGAATGCGATCAAATATTCTATGCCCGTATAGCTGACGCGAAAATGGACACTGAGAAACCTCAAATGATCAGTACAGGGCTCGGACGCACCACTTGCTCATATTTTATGCCCGGCGATACTACCATCTTGTTTGCTTCGACCCATCTCGGAAATGGAAGTTGCCCGCATTTGCCGGCACCAAGGGAAGATGGCAAATATGTTTGGCCAATCTATGATGACTACGATATTTTTGTTGCTGATCTGAAAGGCAATATCATCAAAACATTGGTTAGTGAAAAGGGTTATGATGCGGAAGCAACAGTTTCGCCCAAAGGAGATAAAATTGTATTTACTTCGGATCGCTCGGGCGATTTGGAACTCTATACCATGAATATTGACGGAAGCGATGTGAAACAAATCACCTTTGAACTTGGTTATGATGGTGGCGCATTCTTCTCGCCTGATGGCAGCAAACTGGTTTTCAGATCGTCGAGACCAAAAACAGCAGAAGAGCAAAAAGAATATAAGGATTTGCTTGCGCAAGGCCTGGTAACGCCAACAAACATGGAAATCTATGTTTGCAATGTTGACGGCACTGATTTGCGTCAAATCACAAAACTGGGAAAAGCCAATTGGGCACCGTATTTTCATCCTTCTGGCGAGAAACTAGTTTTTAGTTCGAACCATCATTCAAAAAGAGGGTATCAATTCAATATTTTCAGCATCAACCTTGATGGAACGGGTTTGAAACAAATCACCTTCGACGATACTTTTGATGCTTTCCCGATGTTTTCATTTGACGGAAAGAAACTAGTATTTTCGAGCAACAGGAACAACAATGGAACCCATGATACGAATATTTTCCTGGCCGATTGGACCGAAACCATTGATTAACATACTCGGTTAAAAGCCGGAAACTTAACAAACAACCCCCGGCAATTGTGATGCCGGGGGTTATATATAAGAAGATTTATGAACAAGAAACATCAGGAAGTCTTCACCGTGCTCGAAAGGTTAGAGATCCCTTACGGGATAATTCACCATCCGCCAGCACCAACAATAGATGTGGCTGTTCAATATTGGAGTGCATTGGAAGCGGTGCACTGCAAAAACCTTTTTTTCAGAAACCACAAAGGAAACCGGCACTACCTTGTGATTTTTGATTGCATGAAACAACTCAACATCCATGATTTGGAACAGCGACTCAAGCAAGGCAAACTCAGTTTTGCATCACCGGAACGTATGGACCGTTATCTGGGTTTAAGCCCCGGAAGTGTATCTCCATTTGGTCTGATCAATGATAAACTTCATGAGGTGTATGTTTTCATTGATCACAACTTATTAAATGCCAAAAAGTTGAGCTTTCATCCAAACGAAAACACAGCAAGTGTAAGTATCAGTCTTTCTGACTTTCAGAAGTTTCTCAAAGCAATGGGAAACGGATTTGAATTCACAGTGTTATATGATTGAAAACAGCTGTGAATAAAGCCGACAGCAAGGTTTGAACGTGCAAAATTTATTACCTTTGCTTTGATTATCACAATTTTATATTGTTAATGCACAAGCTTTTAACCCGAAAATCCAAATCTTCATCATGAAATCGAACGAGAAAATAACAGTTAATGTAAATTCGGAAATCGGGAAACTCGAATATGTCATCACACATACGCCCGGAGCTGAAGTAGAAAATATGACTCCGGAAAATGCAGCAAGGGCATTGTACAGCGACATTTTAAACCTGAGTGTTGCGCTCCCGGAATACAATCAATTTAACGCAGTACTGAAAAAATTTGCCAGGGTTTTCGAAGTAAAAGACCTTCTGACAGAAGTATTAAAAGACAGCACGGTTAAAAACGAACTGATCCGAAAGATCTGCATTCAGGAATCAACAGATGATATTTGCCGCTATTTGTATGAGTTTGGCAATGAAGAATTGGCCCGGCAATTGATCGAAGGTGTGGAAATGCGAAAAGACACGCTCACAAAGTTTCTTGATAATGAACGCTTTTCACTTCATCCACTACCTAACTTTTTCTTCACGCGTGATGCATCCATCAGCATGAACAACAGTGTTGTTATCAGCCACATGGCAAATAAAGTCAGGGAGCGGGAGGCATGGATTATGGAAGCGATCTTTACCCATCACCCTCAACTTAAAAATGACACCGTAAACCCTGTCAAAATGTTTGATAAATCAGGCAAAGCCACCATCGAAGGAGGAGATGTGCTGATTGCACGTGAAGATATTTTTTTGAGTGGCATCAGTGGACGCACCACAAGCCAGGGAATAGACTCCATATTGGAATATCTGAAAACAAAACCCGGAGTCAAGCACCTGATCCTTCAGGAACTACCCTATTCTCCAGAGTCTTTTATACACCTCGATATGGTTTTCACTTTTCTTGACCGTGACAACTGTATGATTTTCGAACCACTGATTTTGCGCTCAAGCCGTCATCTCACCATTCATGTTACTATTGACGGCAACAAAGTTATCAAGATCAGGGAGGAAGAAAATATACTGGCAGCACTCAAACAATTAGGGATGGATCTTAAACCCATCTTTTGCGGAGGCTATCAAGACGTTGTGAACATGGAAAGAGAACAATGGCAAAGTGGCGCAAACTTTTTTGCCCTGGCTCCGGGAAAAGTGATCGGATATGCACGTAACACACATACAATCGAAGCACTCAACAAGCACGGCTACGAGGTGATAAGAGCTAAAGATTTGATAAAAAACAAGATAGACATACAACACAGCGAAAAATTTGTCATCACTATCGAAGGAGCCGAATTGTCAAGAGGTGGTGGAGGAGCAAGATGCATGACAATGCCAATAAGCCGAAAAGATGTTGATTGGTAATGCTTTATGAGTAAGTCACACGCTATACCCCGCTTCTATAGCCTGAGGATTTATTTGGTAGCCTCGGGCATCTTTTTTATGCTTGTGATGCCCATCGCAACCATTATGCTTTTCAAATACGGTCCTGTTTGGATGGAAGACCGAAACGCGCAAAAGAATGCCAAATCCGTTTCAGAACGCGGATCAGAATCAAACACTGCCGATTCACTCATTGGTTACGAAACAGCTGTTTCGATAAATGATCAGCCCTTACTTGATGATAAGGAAGATTATCAGTTTTCGCAGGCATTTGGTATTTTAGCACGTATGATGCTCATTAGCATTGCATTGGGCTTTGCATGGAATTATCCTTTCAGGCTTTTTTTTCGGAAAAAACGCAAAGGTCTGCCGTTATCCGAAAAACTTGAAAATTTTTGCCGAAAATGGTTGCTGAAGGTACCACTTATCAACGCGATGATTGTTGGAGGCGGGTTTGGCATCGCTTTAGGTTTTATGGCTTTTCAGGTTTATGGTGGCGTGTTTAAAAGTCAGACGAGCAGGGAATTCTTTGAGCAGTTTTTTTTCATATCGTTCATTGGTTCAGTGCTTACAATAATTTTCGTTTACTTTTGGTTTCGTCATCGGGTCAGGTTTGTTTATCTTGAGCATGTTTTCGACAGCGTGAGCCTTTTCCGTACAAAATCAGAAAAATACAGTGACCATATTGTCAGAAGACTGTGGATCAACAGTTTAATGACCACACTCTTGCCTTTGACCATTGTAATCTTTTATTTATCTTTCACAAAAACCTATATTGACGAAGTTGGCGCTCCGCATTTGAGTGATGATCAAATTCAAATTTTGTTCGGAAAATACATCACCATCATTGATCAGGCAAGCCTGTTTCAGAGCGGACACTTGTTTTATGTGAACGCTATTGACAGCCTGCTAATGTTTATTGGCATTTTTTCCGGCATCTTTATTAGCATCGTTTATCTGTTTTTTTTCGTGAACTGGACACATCACAGCATTGTTGTTCCGATAAAGGAGGTGGTTGAAAAAATGCGTCAACCGGTTGAACTTGAGTTGGACAGGCTTGCGATACTTCGCACCGATGATGAGATTGGCGAACTGGCAAACGGCTACAATGAAATGGCTTTGCGCATAACGAACAATATACGGACGCTTTCGCAGATCACAACTGCAAACCAGCGTTTTGTACCGGACGAGTTTCTTCAAATGCTTGACAAGGAAAGTATTACTGAAATTTCGTTGGGTGATCAGGTGCAAAAATGGATGACCATTCTATTTGTTGACATCAAGTCGTTTACAAGTCTTTCGGAGCAATTAACACCCAAAGAAAACTTTGACTTCCTCAACGGTTATTTGAGCATGATGGAGCCTGTGATTCGCGCTCACCATGGTTTCATTGACAAATTTATCGGAGATTCAATCATGGCTCTATTTCCGGGCAATCCCGAAGACGCTGTTGAAGCAGCATTAGAAATGCGTGAGCAGCTTACAGTCTTTAATCATGAACTTGCAAAAAATGGAAAACCTGCCATTGATACAGGTGCAGGAATTCACTCAGGAAACCTCATGTTGGGTGTTGTTGGAGGAGCCGGACGCATGGAAACAACAGTTATTTCGGATGCTGTCAATCTTGCGTCGCGCCTCGAAGGTCTCACACGCACCTACAACAGCCCGGTGATCGTTTCAGAATCAACCATTTTATCACTCAAAAACAGGCAACGCTATCTCTCCTCATTTATTGATGAGGTGTATGTGAAAGGACGCAGCGGCAGTGTGAAAATATACAGCATTGACGGCAAATCAACGTTGCATCCAACACACAGGCACAGCGACGCACTTTTAAACCGGATAGAGGCTGCCGTTGAGTATATCAGATCTTTCATGAATCAGGAAGCTGCTCCCCTGCCCTATCACAACCTCAGGCACACTTTGGATGTTTTTAAAGCAGCTACGGAAGCCGCAGGTTTTTATCAGCTACCACAGCAGCAACGCGAAATACTTCAGGCAGCAGCATTGTTTCACGAAGCCGGTATTGTAAAAGGATTTGAGAAACATGAGCTCAAATCAGCTGAAATCGCTGCTGAAGCACTGCCGGCTATTGGTTTCAGCGAGGATGAAATAAATCAAATCACAGGCCTGATCATGGCAACACGCATGCCACAGAATCCACACGATTTACTCTCTAAGATACTCTGCGACAGCGACCTTGATTATCTTGGAAGGGAGGATTATGAACACATCTCGGGTGGTTTACGCGAAGAATGGATCATGCTGAATGATTATCCAGAAGCAGAAAATATCTGGCTCGAATCGCAAATCAGTTTTCTGAGTCAGCATTCTTATTTTACGGAATATGCGCAGCAGCGCAGAGATGCCGGCAAGCAGAAAAACATTGAAAACACGCGACTAAAACTCGGGCAATCAGCTAAGCTTTAAACAAATATGAAGCTTGACAGAATGTTCTGTTTGACTCAGAATAAGATATTATCTTTGTTGCCCTAATCAGTCAAAGGCAAACTTCATGATAAGAAAATTAAAGAAATTTCAGTCAAAACATCCTTTTCTGTTCATCATGGCAATAGGTTTGCTGCTGAGGATGATCTCAGTCTTTTTTTCGAAAGGCTTTGGCATGCACGACGATCATTTTTTGGTGATTGAGCAGTCGCAATCATGGGTTGACGGTGGCGACTATCTTGGATGGTTACCGGGCAGCCCCGGAAACGACGGCCCCGAAGGACATAGTTTTTTTTATGTTGGCTTGCATTATATTTTCTTCAAACTATTTGGTTTTCTGGGACTTCATGACCCTCAGATCAAAATGTTCTTTATCAGACTCATCCATGCCGGCATCTCACTGATGGTAATTTCGTTTAGTTACAGAATTGCCAGTCTGATCACTAAAAAAGAAACCGCTTATCAGGTAGCCTTACTGGTATCAGTTATGTGGTTCATGCCATTTTTAAGTGTCAGAAACATGGTCGAGATGGTTTCGATACCATTTTTGATGTATGGATCACTTATTGTTTTGCGTCAGGAAATCATCCGTAAAAACGGTGATCCGGGGTACCATCAATCGTCATTTTTAGTTGCAGGATTCTTTCTCGGCCTCGCCTTCTCGGTTCGCTTTCAAACGCTCATTTTCACAGGCGGCATAGGATTGGCTTTGTTGTTTGCCCGGAATGCCAAGGGCATGATTTCCACTGCTATAGGATTTTTGATTTCAGTAGTTTTGGTCCAGGGTTTTATTGATTTTCTCGTTTGGAGAAAGCCATTTGCAGAATTTCTTGAATATGTAAACTACAACCTGAACCATGCTTATGAATACCATACCGCGCCCTGGTACAATTATTTATTTGTTTTGGCAGGGATGCTCATTCCGCCGGTCAGCCTTATGCTGCTCTTTGGATATTTTAAAAACTGGAAAAAGAACTTCATCCTGTTTTTTCCGGTTTTACTTTTTATTGTTTTTCATTCTGCATTTCCAAACAAACAAGAGCGGTTTATCCTTCCGGTAGTGCCATTGATCATCGTTCTCGGGCTTGCCGGTTGGCAGGAATTTGTGGCAGCAAGCTCATATTGGCAAAGAAATAAAAAACTGTTGCTTTCAATGTGGGTTTTCTTTTGGGCTGTGAACCTTGTTTTTCTGATGGCTTTGACACCCATGTATTCAAAAAAAGCGCGTGTTGAATCCATGTCCTATCTAAAGAACTATCCCGGTTTGAAGTATTTCACGATTGAGGATCAGGGAAGTCATGTGCTAAGGTTTCCACCTGTTTACTATAGCGGTCAATGGCCAAAATACGATGCTGTCTTTGACACCATTGATTATCAGAATTTTGCTAAAGAAAAAGACTGGAATCAAAATGAGAAACAGCCCGGATTTGTTTTGTTCTATCAGGAAAAAAACCTTGAAGCGCGTATTGATTCTGTGAAAAAATACCTGCCCGATCTGGTATTTGAAGCCAGGTTCAAACCGGGACGAATGGACAGACTCATTCACCTCATAAACCCGGTCAATGCCAACGAAACCATCACCTTGTATCGTAACACAGCTGTAATACCCAACAAAAAACCCTGAGATGACATTTGAGGATGCCAAAAAGGAGATTGACTTGCTGAGTGAACGCCTGAATCACCACAATTATTTGTATTATGTCAAGGGCGAAAGTCAGATCAGCGACTACGAGTTTGACAAAATGCTTGAGCGGTTGATTGCATTGGAGAAACAGTTTCCGACACTGCTCCAAACCAACTCGCCCAGTCAACGTGTTGGAGGCGAAATAACAAAAAACTTCAAGGCAGTAAAGCACAACTATCCAATGCTTTCGCTGTCAAATTCATACAGCGATGGTGATATACTGGATTTTCATCAGCGCACGACAAAAATGCTCGACCAACAGATTGAATACGTTTGTGAGTTAAAATTCGACGGGCTGGCCATCGGACTCAGGTACGAAAATGGCGTATTGGTGCAGGCTGTTACAAGAGGCGATGGCGTTCAGGGCGATGATGTGACAGCCAATGTGAAGACCATCCGCAGCATTCCCCTTCAACTCAAGGGCGACTTTCCACCCATTTTCGAGATCAGGGGCGAGATTTATTTCCCGCACGAAAGTTTCAATGCGCTCAACAACCAAAGGATGGACGATGGGTTAGCTCCCTTTGCGAATCCGAGAAACGCTGCTGCCGGAACGCTAAAGATGCAGGACTCGGCAGAGGTGGCGCGTCGCAAACTCGATTGCTGGCTCTATTATCTGATGGGCGACAAACTGCCTTTTAAAAGTCATTACGAAAGCCTGGCTGCCGCAAAACGCTGGGGGTTCAAGGTTTCGCCACATATGGCGGTCTGCAGCAATGTAGATGAAGTGTTCGACTATATCAACGATTGGAAAAGGGGTCGTTATGAATTACCTTTTGATATTGACGGCGTTGTAATAAAGGTGAATAATTATGACCAGCAGGAACTTTTGGGCTACACAGCCAAGTCGCCGCGTTGGGCAATAGCTTATAAATACAAGGCTGAAGAGGTTTCAACAAGACTTAATTCGGTCAGTTACCAGGTTGGACGAACAGGCGCAGTGACTCCGGTGGCCAACCTCGAACCGGTTCTACTTGCAGGCACCACAGTCAAACGTGCCAGTCTTCACAATGCCGACATTATTCAAGCCCTCGATTTGCATGAAAACGACACCGTGGTAGTGGAAAAAGGTGGCGAGATAATTCCAAAAATTACGGCTGTCAAAACCGAAAACAGACAAAGTAACAGTACTGTTATTCAGTTCATTACACACTGTCCTGAATGCGGTACATTGCTGGAACGAACAGCCGGTGAAGCCGCTTTTTACTGTCCGAACAGCTACCATTGTCCGCCACAGATAAAAGGCCGTATTGAGCATTTTATCTCGCGCAAAGCCATGAACATCGAGGGGCTTGGTGAGGGTCGGATCGAACTGCTTTTTGACCATGGCCTGATCAGAAACGTCGCCGACTTATACGACCTGCAGTATAACCAACTACTCGGACTCGAAAAAACCTACGAATCGGAAGATGGCAAAACGCGAAAAGTAAGTTTCAGAGAGAAAACCAGCCAAAACATTATCGAAAGCATCGAAGCATCAAAAAGCATTCCATGGCCACGCGTACTTTTTGCGATCGGGATACGCTTTGTGGGCGAAACAGTTGCAAAAAAACTCGCTGCAGCCTTTACTGATATTGAGCAATTGTCGCAGGCAGGCAAAGACCAGCTTGTCGAAGTGGAAGAAATCGGCGAAAAAATTGCAGAATCAGTGCTTGCTTTTTTCGACGATCTCGACAACATATCCACGATTCAACGGCTTAAAAGGCATGGTCTTCAATTTGTCAGCACGAACACGGAGTCAAAATTAAGCGATGTACTTGGCGGTAAGGTAATTGTGATCAGCGGTGTGTTTGAAAGCATGAGCCGCGATGAAGCCAAAGACCTTGTTGAGAAACATGGGGGAAAAGTTGCAGGCTCTATCTCGGCTAAAACAAGCTTCGTGTTGGCTGGCGACCAAATGGGTCCTTCAAAAAAAGAGAAGGCAATGCAGCTTGGCATCCAGCTGATGGATGAAGCAAGTTTTCTAAATCTCCTCACCAATCACCACGGATAAGAAAACTTCATCCACCTAACATGCAACTTCATCCTGCTTAAATGCAGCTTCGTCCGAATACAAGAAGTGACGTCATTCTTTTGAAAGACATTTGCAGCGTAATCAAAAAATGAAAAAAAATGAAAAAAAACTTCCTTTTCTTACTCCTGCTTTTTGTTAGCGGTTTGAGCTTTGGTGCCGACCTTCCTACACAAAACATTCGCGGACAAGTTCTTGATAAAACCACACAACTGCCATTGCCCGGCGCTACGGTGATATTGCTAAACTCACAACCGCTGAAAGGAACATCAACCGATCTGAATGGTCAGTTTATTTTATCAGCTGTTCCTATTGGCCGTCATAGTCTTCGGTTCAGTTTTGTTGGATACAAAGAAGCCGACATCAGCAATATTACTGTAAACACAGGCAAAGAAACACTCATCGAAATACAGCTTGAAGAATTAGTCATTACCCAGAATGAGGTTGTTGTGAGTGCACAAGCAGATAAAAGTAACCCTATCAGCACAATGGCCGTGGTGAGTGCACGTGGATTCACTGTTGAAGAAAGCGCACGCTATGCCGGTTCACGAAACGATGTTGCCCGTATGGCTTCAAATTATGCCGGCGTGACAGGCTCCAACGATGCCCGCAACGACATCATTATCAGGGGCAATTCGCCGATAGGTTTATTGTGGTAGGTTGAAGGAATTCCGGTTCCAAACCCTAACCATTATGGCTCATCAACAGCCACTGGTGGTCCGGTTAGTATGCTCAACAACAATGTGTTGATGAACTCCGATTTTCTTACAGCTGCTTTTCCTGCCAGCTTTGGCAATGCCCTTTCAGGTGTTTTCGATCTTCGCCTGCGCAATGGAAATGATCAGCAACACGAGTTTTTGGGGCAGGTTGGCTTCAATGGATTTGAATTTGGTGCCGAAGGTCCGTTGAACAAGGCCAATGGTTCGAGCTATATTGCAAATTTCAGGTATTCCACGCTCGAATTGATGGATAAGCTCGGAGCCGACTTTGGAACCGGCACCGGCATACCAAATTATAAAGATTTTAGTGTCAAATTCAACTTTCCACGCACAAGACTTGGTTCCATCTCATTTTTTGCTTTAGGTGGCACTAGTGATATCGAAATTTGGGACAGCCGCAGAGATACGACAGACGAAAAGCTCGACTTCTACGGAGGCGAAGGGTTTGATTTAACCAATGGATCAGATATGGTAACTGCCGGAATCAATCATTTTTATTCGTATAACAAAAACACCTTCAGTCGTTTAACACTTTCTACCAGCTACCACAGATTTATAACAAATATTGACTCGCTCACTCCTCCGGCACTGTCAAAAACGCAATATTATGACAATGACCTTAAGCAATTGACATTAAGCGGGAAATTCGTTCTGAGTCACAGATTAAACTCAAGGAACAACTTCAGCACCGGAGTGCTGATACAACAGACAAGGTTCAACCTGGATGAGGGAGTTTATTTTAGTGAAGACAATGGCATTCGAAAGGTCACCGATTTTGATGGTGATGGCACACTCTACCAAGCTTTTGGTGAATGGAAACACAAGTTCAACGATCAAATCACTGCCAACGCCGGTTTGCATGGCATGGTTTACGGCCTTAACAATACCGGCTCTGTTGAGCCGCGACTTGGAGTAAGTTGGCAGCTCAGCCGTAGCTAAACAATCGGGTTTGGATATGGGCTGCAGGGTCAAATCAACCCGATATCAGTCTATTTTCGCCAAACCAGGATGCAGGACGGCAGCTTCAACTTGTTAAACAAATCGCTTCCTTATGCCAAATCGCATCATCTTGTGCTCTCCTATGACAGACAGTTATCGGCCTTTATGCGCTTAAAAATAGAAAGTTATGCGCAGTTTATCTATCATGCAGGTGTTGATGGTGGCAAGCAAAACACATTTTCGATGCTCAATCAGGGAGCAAATTTTGGGTTCATCACTCCCGATACACTCATCGCTACCGGAAAAGGAAGAAATCTCGGTCTTGAACTCACTTTTGAACATTTTCTAAACAAAGGATTCTATTTTCTTTATACGGCATCTCTGTTTGATTCAAAATACCAGGGCAGCGATGAGGTTTGGCGAAACTCTGCCTTCAATGGAAATTATGTGACCAACCTTTTGATTGGTAAAGAATGGAATTTGGGCAAGAAACAGGGCAAAGGAAGCCGGTTCACACTCAGTGCCGACCTAAAAACAACCCTTGCCGGCGGACAAAGATATACTCCATCTGATGTTGTTGCCAATCCGTCTAGCCCCGGAAATTTCAAACAGGAATACGACTACAACAATGCATTTACTAAACAGTTTTCAGACTATTCGCGCACCGACATCAAACTTGCTTTCCGGATCAATGGTAAAAAAATCACGCAGGAATGGGCCATTGATGCACAGAATATTTTCGATCAGCAAAATATTTACAGCAAAAAATTTAACAAGGCAACCGGTGAAAAATCATTTACCTATCAAACCGGACGCCTCATTATACCGCAGTATAGAATCATTTTCTAAATTTGGAGTTTCCACACTTAGCAGTAAATTCTAAAAATGAATCAGGCATGATTAAAACCATCATTAAACACCGAAAAAATGATCGTTTTAATCATGCCACTTCATCTGACAAATAAAAAAAACTGATGAAAAAAGAAGTAAGCTCATTTTACGATGTTTGGGACAGAAAAACCGAACTAACCACAACAGGATTGGGAATAGTAGTCGTAGAGCTTTTGTCGCCTATTGTAATAGCAACACTTTTTAACATCGAACCCAGCGATATCTGGTCGAGAATTGCGCTCACATTTTTCAACACTGCAGCGCTGTGGTTAGGTTGCAGGTGGATTGTAATCTGGACCGGGATTGCTTTTCCATGGACCTAACAGCCCGTTAAACACCTTCTCACTGAGATCGGACTCATTGTCACATACACTTATGTGGTTTCTCTGCTGATCTACTTTCTTGTCAAATACACACACTTTTATGCCCTCGACGAATTCGTTTTCTGGCGTGAGTATTTTGTCTCGGCAGGCATTTCAATGGTTATTAGCTTTATCCATGAAGGCATCTTTTTCTTTCATCAATGGAAGCTGCACCTTTTGAGAGCCGAAGCGCTGGAAAAGGAAAATATGAGTTCGAAATACGAAACACTCAAAAGCCAGGTCAATCCACATTTTCTGTTCAACAGCCTGAACACATTGACAGCCCTGATCGAAGAAAACAAAGCAGATGCGCTGGATTATGTGGCACAGATGTCGGGCTTTTTCAGGCAGATACTTCAATTAGGCAATATGCCCCTTATCACGCTCCCGGAGGAGCTCGAAATGATCAATACCTATTACCTTTTGCAGCAAAAACGTTACGGTAACGCCTTCAGGCTCGATATTAATTTGAGTGAAGCTGCGCTTAAAACCTTCATACCTCCGCTTACACTCCAAATGCTCGTTGAAAACGCTGTAAAACACAACACTGTTTCAGCCAAAAAACCATTGACAATTAAATTGTTTGACACCGAAAACAATTTTCTTGTAGTTGAAAACAACCTCCAAATAAGGCTTGAAAATGCACCAGGCACCGGCACCGGCTTACGTAATATCATAAACAGGTATGCGCTTGCAACATCCGAAAAAGTGATGATAAACCAATCAGCCTTCAGTTTTACAATTGCTTTACCTTTGATAAAAGAAAACCGGTTTGAATCCGAAGTCATAAAGGAAAGAAAATGATAAAAACAATCAAAATCGTTATTATTGAAGACGAAGTGGCAGCAGCGAGACGTCTTCAGAGAATATTGCAAGAAACCGGAATTCAGCATGAAGTTGTTGCTGTGCTGGAAAGTGTTGAAGACTCAATCAATTATTTCAAATTTGGTAAAATCCCCGATTTGATACTTTCCGACATTCATCTGGCTGATGGCAATTGTTTTAATATCTTCAGACAGGTAGAGATAAAAATTCCGGTTATCTTCACCACCGCCTTTGATCAATATGCCATTAATGCATTCAAAGTCAATAGTATAGATTATCTTTTAAAACCTATTCAAGTTGACGAACTACGCGCAGCCATCAATAAATTTCAGGATCATCAATCTGACTCCTTGCTTTTTGAAAAGCTAAAACCGTACTACCCCGAGGCTAATACCTATCAGCAAAGATTTGTTATTAAATCCGGGAACAAATATAACATATTGGATACTAATAATATAGCATTATGTTATGCGGATGAAAAGTTGGTTTTCGCACTGTCGTATGATCATCAAAAAGCTATTCTGGATTTCAGCCTTGATAAACTGGAACAACTGCTTGATCCTTCGCAGTTTTTCAGAATTAACAGAAAAGTGATCATTCATGTGAAAAGCATCAAAAACATGGCACTCTATTTCCGGGGCAAAATCAAACTTGGACTTTCTGTCAACACCGACATCGAAACCATTGTAAGTGCTGAAAGAGCAGATGATTTTAAAAGCTGGATCGAAAAAGGAACAATATAAAGGCTGTTTAAAAACTAACCGATACTTAAAAGCTTCAATTCTGTTTTTGCGTCAGAAACAGCTGTGTGTAAAAAAACAATGACATTCATAAAAAGCATTGAAATCCTGTTAAAAAAGATCAACAAACAAAAAGATCAGATTTTCAATTTTTTCTAATTTGAAAATCTGCTGATTACGAAAACTTCAAATCAGCAGATCGAAAGCTCCCGGCACCGACAGCAGCCTATAAAACAGATGTTCGTTCCATTTGTCAGTATTCTTACCTATATTTCGAAGTCCAAAATATACGAAAGCACTTGACAAAGTGATATGCTGTTGTATCTTTACGTTTGAATTCCGACTCAATAACAACATTATTTTCGGTAAAACAAAATGAATTTCAAAGTGATTGACCCAACCAATTTGCTGATAATCATTTATTTAACTGAAATACTCAACACAACTAATTAAATGGACTTTGGGAGTTTTGACATTCTTTTTAATCCATCACCATTTGCGATGGCTGTTTTCGAGCCATTAGAAATGGCTGAGAAAATCACAGATGGTAAAATAATCAAAACCAACGCGGCTTTTGATCAACTTTTTACGCAACCACTGCACCCTGGCCTTCCCCAATCGATAAATGAACTGTTTAGCAGTATCCTGAAATCAGAATTCAATTGGGAAGAATTCAAAGACAGAACCACTGTCAATCAAGTTTACAAACAACAAATCCACAGTGATTTATCTACCCGCGAATTTAGCAGTTGGGCCATTGATCATGGATTGTTTATTATAGCTTTTGAAGACCACACAAGTCGCAATGAATCCTTGCTTGATGCGGTTTCGAGAGCCAACCATTTACTCATCAACGAACATTGCATCTCAGACGCTATCCATCAGTCGCTCCAAATTATTGGCGAGTCAACACAACATGATGTGATACGGATTTTTGCTTTCCACAAGGAAAGCAAGGAAGAAGTATTAATAATGAGCATGCTGTTCGAATGGAGTAAACATCCACGAAATGAAGATGTTGACCTTTTCAAATTGCATGATCTCGATCCGGAACAATATTTCTCATCTTTTTTTGAACAATTACAAACCGGTAAATCCTTAAGTGGCAGGTATGACAAGGCTTCACAAAACAAAATTTGGCAAAAAACCGGTCCCAAGGTCGAGTCTTTCCTCATTATCCCGGTCATTATCGAAGATGAATGCTGGGGATTTATGGAGCTTTTACGTTTTAAATCTGCTGAACAATATCAAACGGCTGAGAATTCCATTTTAAAAACCGTTGCCCTTTCGATAGGGACAGCTTTGCACCGTGACAAACAACGTCAGGCCCTTGAGCAAAGCCGGTCGGAACTTGAGATAAGCGAAGAAAAATACCGTCTGATTGCCGAGAATACTTCTGACGGAATATTGATTCTCAACAACGAATTTCGGATAATTTTTGCCTCGCAATCATACTTCAGGATGCTCCAATGCGAAGAAATAAATGAGCCTGAATATCTTGGAAACATCTACTTGAAAATCATCCATCCTGAAGATAAAGCCACTGTGCTTGAAACACTTTCATCAGCTGTCGGAGAAAAGCAAATTCACGTATCATACAGTTTCAGAGCCAGCCTTTGCAATAATCTGGAAAAATGGTTCGAAGATAACGGTGTTATTCGCTATGATTCACTCGGAAACCTGCATGAAATCTACGTGGTGAGCCGAGATATCACTGAGCGGATGCTTAACAGCGAAATGCTCACAATGAGTGAGCTCAGATTTAGGGCAATAACCGAAACTGCAAATGATGGCATCATCGTTTCAAATGGATCAGGACAGATTATTTTTACCAATTCAAAAGCAAATGAAATTTTCGGCTTCGAAACCAACGAGTTATTAAATAAGCGCATTGATACGCTAATACCACTTGCTGAAAAAAAGCAACACAGCAACTATTTTGACAAATATGTTACAACCAAAATTTCGCATATCATCCGCAAACCCCGCGAGTTTGAAGCATTGCACAAAAGCGGGAAACTGATTCCTATCGAAATCTCCCTGTCGAGCTGGGAACATCTTGACGAAGTTTTTATCTCTGCCAACATCAGAGATATTTCTGAAAGAAAACGATCGGAAACCATAAAAAAGATACAAAACGGAATCCTGCAAGCAATCAGCGAAAGTGCTGACATGGAAAGCCTGATGAAAACAATCCAGCATGAGCTAAGCACTATCATTGATACACAAAACTTTTATGTGGCTTTTTATGATGGTTTGAATGACCGCTTTACTGCTCCTTACTGTTCGGATATTTACGATGATACTTTGGAATGGAAGGCTTCGCGGTCATTGACCGGAAAAGTTGTTAAAGATAAAAAAGCATTATTACTGCGGCAAGAAGATATCAATAATCTGGTTATCAATGGCGAGATAGACCGTATTGGCAGCGTCGCTGCATGTTGGATGGGACTTCCTTTGTTAAGAAAAAACGAAGCTATCGGAGCTTTTGTGTTGCAGAGTTATTCTGACGCAAACGCTTATACCGAAAAAGATATGGAAACCATGGGATTTGTGTCATCACAAATCAGTATCGCAATTCAGCGCAAGAAGGCCATGGAAGAAATCCAACTCCTGATCAAAGCCGTTGAGCAAAGTCCGGTAAGTATTGTTGTTACAGATCCGGACGGAATAATTGAATATGTAAACCCAAAGTTTTCGGAAGTAAGTGGTTATCAGGCGTATGAAGCCATTGGACAACACACAAGGATACTAAGGTCAGGGCTGCAAACGAGCCAGGTTTATGCTGAATTATGGGGAAATATCAAATCCGGAAAAACCTGGACAGGAGAGCTTCAAAACAGAAAACGCAATGGTGAGCTCCATTGGGAAAGGGTAACAATTGCACCAATACACGACGATGCCGGGAAAATAAGTCACTTCGTGGCCATCAAAGAAGACGTCAGCGTGCTCAAAAAGATGACCGAAGACCTGATTTTGTCCAGACAGGAAGCACAGGCAGGCATACTTTTAAAAACCGCCTTCATGAACAATGTTTCACACGAAATCAGGACACCACTCAATCAACTTCTTGGTTTCGTTGCTCTGTATATGGATCCTGATGCCACCGAAGAGGAAAAAATTGAATACTATGACAATGTGCATATCAGCAGCGAAAGGTTGATTCAAACAATCACCGACTATGTTGACATCTCCGAAATTGCTTCCAATACCGTCAAAATTCATCCTGAAGTTGTTAATTTTAAAGAAATTATAAACAAAGTACTCATTACCATCCGAAACAAATACCACAACAAGGAGATTCACTCCTTATTAGAGTTTGGTAAAGGGTTCTCAACTCCGGAAAATGAACATTTTGAAACCATCACCGACCTTGCTTTATTGAAAAAAGTATTGGTTCATTTGATTGACAACGCGTTTAAGTTCACCGGTAAAGGTCAGGTGAGAATAGTTCTGGAGAAATCCGACAACGATTTTATTCTACACATACACGACAATGGAATCGGCATTGATCCGGTGAAGCAAAAAAGTATTTTTGATGCTTTCACTCAGGTAGATAATACCTCAACGAGGGTTTTCGACGGCAGTGGTTTAGGCCTTTCTATCGTAAAAGGATTTATCAACAAGTTGAAAGGTGAGGTTTGGTTGAAATCAGAGCCTGGTTTAGGCTCAACTTTTTCGATCTCCATACCTATTATTACAAGAAAAAATAAAGTCGGGTTTGCCACACCGATAGCGGTTCAGGCAAAAAATCCGACACTCCTTCTTGTTGAGGATGAACCTGCAAACCGCCAGGTTGTAAAGGCATATTTCAGAAAATCAGTTTTCAAGGTCATTGAAGCAAATAATGGCGTTGAAGCAATTGAGAGTTGCCGGAAAAACCCTGACATTTCAATCGTTTTGATGGATTTAAAACTCCCGCTCATGGATGGATTTGAAGCCACACGAATCATCAAAAAGGAGAAACCTTCACTCCCGGTGGTAGCCATCACCGCCTATGCAATGAGTGGCGACAGCCAAAAAGCTATAAGCGCGGGTTGCGATGAATACCTGAGCAAACCTTTGAATCGGGAAATCCTGCTTCAGACGATTTCGAAATATATACTGACCGATGACAAATTAAACTGATCCGGCTATTATTTTTTTAAGGCTGCCTTTGTAAAAATATATTCTGGTATCGCCTGATCAAACTCAATGTTGGATAGTTTAAAAACCGTGCCATCGCCTTGCTTAAGCATATCTTTATAAGTCATTGTCAATGGAAACCATCGGTTTTGAACCTTAACAACATCGGCCATTTCGATTCTTTTCAGGAGTTTGCCACCCTTTGCAAACAGTTCTTGTTTCAAGGGCACAAAGCGTTCGGCATCCACCCAAATTCGTTGACTGTGGTAAGCCACATCAGCCAAGCGGGCTGTAAGCTCCAGAAGAATTGTTTTTCTATCGCCAATCATTTCTTCTCCAACGACTTGTGCATCATATATTTCCGAAAGTTTTCTGTCGTCCATCATATCTTCGTATGAAAGATCGCTACCCATAACTGACTGGCGCAGCATATGACCCGAAAGTTGAATCGTTCGGTCTGAACCGGGTGAATACAACCAAAGCTGTTTCTCAAGCTTCAGCATTTTCGTTCCCTTTTCAGAAGCCGGCGAAAGGTATTCAGTGAAGGACTTATTATTGCCCACAGCATAGGTTTTCGACGATATGGTGCGGCTGTTCCGCTTGCCTGAAATCGTCATTGAAGATTCGAAAACCCTGTTATCTGACGAAAGGTTGCGATCTACTTTCAGCAAAATTTCGCTGGCATTCTGCGCTGATAATTCAGCCGAAAAGAAAAACATTACTAATATTAAAATACTGTGTTTCATACTATTAAATACATTAAACTTCAAGTTCCTTAAACAATGATGCCGTTTGCCACTTAAATATTCCAATGCCGCTAAGCGCTGTTCCAATCAAAGTTGACAATATTCCGGGGAAAAATCCGAGGTAAAAATCTGTTGGCGTAATGCGTGCCTTGATAACCGAAGGAAACATCAGACTTGCGCCCTGCATCATTCCGGAAATATCAATCCCCCAGGTTTGAAGCATCCAGGCAAAAAGCAAACCAAAAAGTGTTCCTACAAAAGTACCCGCCAGCCCAATCAAAACTGATTCGAGCAGCAGGGTGAAATAGATATGTTTTTTTTCTTCGCCAATGGCCAGGCGCAGACCTACTTCGCCATAACGCCGCAATCCGCCCAACAAGCCTGCATTCCATAAAACCAGCGACATGGCAAGGATAAACACAAAGGAAACATACCACGACCATTTCTCGGCCATCTCAACATATTGTCCCATAGAGCCTTGTGCTCTGAGGCTTTTCATAACTGGCGAGAAATCGTCCTCCGGATCGTCATGTTTTGAATTAAACTGCATCACCAACAGATCCGCTGCTTTAGAATCGAAATAGCCATTTTTGAAAAAGCCAAGGATTTCTGCCGTGGCATCTTCCATTTCCAAAAGTTGTTGTGCCGCTCCGATATCCATCAGCACCGAACCTCTGTCAAGTAATTCAGCACCAAAGATTAATGTTCCGGAAACTGTAAAATTCTGCATCCTCATGCTCGCATTTGCCGAAGACGTCATCATCGTGAATGAATCGCCAGGTTTGAGTCCGAGCGCCCTTGCAAAATGATCGCTCATTAATACCTCAGTTTGGTTTGCAGGCAGTTTACCCTGGGTGAGCGCACTCGCAATCTGCAGACGTTCAATGTCTCTTGAATCGTCACCCGTAAGGTTCATTGCCATTCCTATGAAAGGGCCCTGAGCCTTGGTTTCACCGTTTTCGTCAGGCACATCGGCCAAACCACCAAATTGAATGCGCGAGCTCCATTCCATCTGAGGAAAATCACGCTGAAGCTCGGTGAGCAATTGGGAGACATTGCCCAGAGCAAGATCTATCGGCAGTTGATGGCTCGCAGCTTCAAATGCTTTTGTCATCACCTTCACATGGCCCGCATTGAAGCGGGCATTCATTTCGATTGTATCTCCCATGAATCCAACAATATATGCATGAAGAAATATTGTTAAAGTCACACCGGTAGCTACCACGATGATGGGCAATCTGCTTCGGCTTTTATCTCTCCATAGTCCTTTAAACAAAAAACGTATCATTGTAATTTCCCCCTTAAAGCTTCTGTTGGATTCATTTTTGCAATTTTCCGCGATGGGAAATAACTCACAACCGTTGTTGTGAGGAGTACCAGCAAAACGGTTGAAGCAATCAAACCAATGCTGTAAACAGGATAGAGCGTTGGCGCCATGGCCATTCCAAATTCTGACGAGTCCATAGGCAATGTCCATCCCACTCTGGCTTGCCACCATAGAAACGGAATGCCATAGAATGCACCGGCAATTGCTGCCAAAACCGCATGCATACTGCCTTCCAGCGTGAAAAGGCCAACCACCTGCGGGCGTGTATAACCAAGCGCAATATATGTTCCAATTTCTCTCTGCCGGCGAAAAATTGACAATACCTGGGTGTCGAAAATGGCTAGCATAGCCAGAAAAAGCAATACAAGATACATCACTGACTGACCTGCACTTTTTGTTTTGATCATTTCATCAACCTGTTTTGTAAGCTCCTTCACAGTTTTAGATTTCCATCCAACAGCTTGATTTTCCGGGAAAAAGCCTTCGTGAAACGACAAAATGGTGGCTTCGTTATGAAACATTGTCATGCGCTGAAGTTGAGCCAAATCAAGATAAACAAGTCCCTGATCAACAGCCGGAACATTCGTATAAAAAACTCCAACTACTTCGGCTTCAGCAGCATCAAAGCTTCCAAACCTATCGCGCCATCGCAATGTAAAGAGGTCGCCAACAGAAAGACCCATATTTTTTGCCATCGTTTGCCCGATGACAACCGGAATACCATTGACGGTGGTATCCAATAATGCGCTTGGCAGATTTAAAAGCGTTTGATGCGGAGGAATGCCCTTCAGGATAGCCTGTTGCATTCGTCCGTTCGGGAAAATTGAAGCCTGAACCATTAAAGCCGGCACAACTGCATTGCTCTGATGCGTGAAAATAGAATCGAGTGGAACAACAGCATGACTGCTTTCGAGACTGAGTGGATCAAAAGGGTCATAAGCATCATGCCACCATTGACCACCGGCAATTTCCCAATCCTTCATGTCATTTTTTGCCTGTTGATCCCATCCCGACAAGATACCTTTTAGCCAGATGATGATTACAAAGGTAAACGATAACACAATGACATTCAGCCAGGTGCGTAAACCAGCCCCGATTAAGTTGCGCCAGGCAAGTGTAAATGCTAATTTCATGGCTTTTCGTTTTCGGGGGTTGAAATTTTCTCATCTTTCACCACTTTTCCATCGAAAAGAAAAACTTTTCGATGCAGGTAGCCAATTACTTTTTCGTCGTGTGTTGCAAAAACAAAGGTAGTTCCAAGCTCATTGTTGAGTTTTTGCATGGTCTGCAAGATATGATGGCTGTTGGCCGCATCCAGGTTGGCTGTTGGCTCATCGGCCAGAACTAATGATGGCTTTTTGACCATCGCCCGTGCAATAGCTACTCTTTGACTCTGCCCGCCGCTCAGCTGAGGTGGTTTTGAGTGTTGCTTATCAGTCAGCCCCACCCAATCGAGCGCCTCCATCACCATTTGCTTTCTTTTGACCGCCGGAATTTCAAGTAGCAGCAATGGAAACTCGATGTTTTCGAAAACAGTATGCACCGCTAACAGATTGTAGCTCTGAAAGATAAAACCAATCTGTTGCCGCCGGAGCATGGCTGCTTCTCTCATACTTAGCCGGCCGATGTTGTGCTGATTCACAATCACTTCGCCGGAGGTAGGAACGTCGAGCGAGCCAAGGATGTTTAACAATGTTGTTTTGCCTGAGCCGCTTGGACCAACCAGCCCTGTGAACTCTCCTGATAGAATTTCGAGCGATACATTGTCCAATGCCACAAAGTTGTCTTTGCCAACAGGAAAAGACTTGACGAGGTTTTTGATCGTAAT
>DISP01000146.1 GCA_002421995.1 Bacteroidales bacterium UBA6207
TCTGTCTGATGTTGACAATATGCGAGCGGTGAATACGCAAAAACTGATCTTCAGGCAGGCTTTGCTCAAGGGCAGTGATGGTTTCTTTCTTCATAAACCTACCTTCGGGGCAATGAATCATCACGTAATCGTCCTGTGCTTCAATTTGTTCAATCTGCCCGATAGGAATCACATGGATTTTTGATCCGTTTTTAACAACAATACGTTCCAGCTGTTTAGTCCGCTCCTGCATTTGCGACATCAGCTGTTGTACCTGTTCATGCCCGGTTGTTTTCAGCTTGAAACGCTCCACCACTTTATCAACTGCCTGCCTCAGCCGCTGCTTTGAAAAGGGCTTCATCAGATAATCAACGGCATTCAAATCAAAAGCTCTGAGTGCATATTCGTCATAGGCTGTTGTGAAAACAATTTCGGGGAGCTCATCAAGCAACTCAATCACCTCAAAACCGGTGAGGCGGGGCATCTGAATGTCGAGAAAAACCAAATCGGGTTGTGTCTCATTGATAGCTTTGAGACCGCTGAAGCCATCACTGTATTCCCCAAGGAGATTTATTTCTTCAAAACCCGAAAGAAACGTTTTCAGCAGATTACGTGCCGGCTCTTCGTCTTCGATGATGAGGGTTCGGATTTTCTGATTCATGGTGCCGTGTTTTTGGGAATGCGTAAAATTACCTCAAACTCGATCTTGCCCATTTTCACCTCAAACAAATCGCTGCGGTGGTAGAGCAGTTGAAGCCTGTTGCGTATGTTTTTCAAGCCGATGCCTTCGCCTTTCGGACGCGTGGCTTCAGGATCAAAATCATTCGTTATATGTAGTTCGGCAAACTCATCACTGATCTGGCAATCAAGCTCAATCAGCACTTCCTCGGTGCTGTTGTGCACCCCGTGCTTTATCGCATTTTCAAGCAAGGGTTGCAAAATCATATTCGGAATCTGCAGGTTCAGGCATCCTTCGGGAATATTGCAAACGTATTTTAATCTTTTTCCAAACCTCACCTTTTCGATATCGAGGTAGCGCTCTGTGTTTTCGAGTTCGCGCCGCAGACTTGTTGTTTCATTGCGGTCGTGACTGAGCGAATAGCGCATGAAATCAGAAAGTTTAATCACCATTTCCTGCGCTTTTTCAGGATCGGTCATCGTGAGCGAACTGATTGAGTTGAGACTGTTGAAAAGAAAATGCGGGTTGATTTGCGATTTCAGGGCATTCAATTCAGCCTCCCTGACTAAGCTGTTGAGCTCCGACTCAACCTTGAGCTTTTGCTGAAGGTCTTCGTAATACAGAATCATATAATATATTAAAACAAAGATAAGATAGAAAAACGTTCCGATTATGGCTCTCCAGGGAAGGGAAAGCTTAAGAAAATCAAGGTATTCCTTGTCGGCCGACTCAATCATCAACATCAGGTAGTATCCGCTGCCCATCCAAAAGGCGATCGTAACAATCCCAACTATGAAATGATTGATAACAAGGTCGAAGCTGCTTAATTGCTCCTTGATGTTGAAGCGCAAAATGTACCACAAACCAAACCCGATGATGGCCAGGATGAAGTTGAAAACTGCTGCATCCACCATGCTCACCATCAGGTCCATGTCCTGGTAATAGTTCAGAACAGCTGTTTGAATGATTGCAACAACCACCCAAACAAGCAGATATGTAATCAGGTATTGTCGGTTCTTGATAAAAGGATTCAGCATGGTTCAGCGAATTGTGTGTTGGTTTTTGTGAAAAGAAGAGAACACCACTAAGAAGTGATGTTCTGATCTTTAATAACTTTTAAGTTCAACACCGCCAAACAAAACAAGCCCTTTCAACACAACAGTCTTCTCCGGATTGGGTGTAGCCGGCATCCTCTTGTCAGAAAAACCTCCAAAAATGGATACAATTTCTGATTTTATCATCCAATCATCCGGAACAATAAGGTTGCTGCCACCAAAAATCACCAGCGTATCAATCACACATCCTTCAGGTGAAGGCACTGCGTTGTTCATGTGCAGGTCCGATCCTCCAAAAATGGCAGTTAGTTTTCCTCCTCTGAAATTCGATGAAGTAAACTTTGTTGTGCCGCCGCCAAAAATAGCCGTATCCTCGATATATTCCTGCGCACTCTCGTTGATATTGGTGTTGCCCGAAAAAGCATGAACTTTTTTATCAGCATCACCCGGCAGCCTGTTTCCTCTGCGTGTGAGAATGATCATACCGATACCTATCAGAATTGCCGGCCAGAAAATGGTGCTGAAGCGGATGCGGTAATCAAACATCTCCGGTATCCAAAACATGACTCCAAGGCCGATCAAAACAAAGCCTGTTGTTCGGTTTTCACGGTTTGATAATGTTATCAATCCAATGAAAATGAGAAGGGTTTTCCAGGAAATAAGATAATGACGCAAGTCAAAATCAAGCATCCCGAGCGAATCAAGCAATAAAAGACCACCTGCCAGAATCATTAACAATCCGGCTACAAGGCGTCTGTCAGTTGAATTGTGTTTACGTTCCATAGTATTCAGAATTAAATGTTTTACGTTAAAATCTGAAGCAAAGATAGCGGAGCTTCAATGCGATGACAACAGCTTTTCGGCCAATCGTGGAAAAAAGTCGGTGAACGGCGACTTACGGGGGGGAGAAATCTTTCTGGCTTCAAACAAATTGATCGTTAAGCTGTTAAAAGCTCAGATTTTGTACCAATGCCCCTTGTTTTTTTTAAAGGAAAAGAAATAGAATGCACAAATGGTGCATTGCTCAAAGATGTGCTCGAGGATAATGATGTGTCACCGCACAATGGTGCTTCGCGCTTTTTAAATTGTCGCGGATTAGGCACCTGTGGCACCTGCACCGTGAAAATTACCGGAAAGGTTCATCCACATACCAGGGTCGAAAAAATCAGACTTAATATTCCCCCGCATCATTTTGATGATGGCTTACGTCTTGCTTGTCAGGTTGTTGTCGAAGCCGACCTCCACATCCTGAAATGGGAAGGATTCTGGGGACAGGAAAATCCTGATAATCGCATTAATGGATTATAAACCGCTTGTTATCTCCTCCATTATTTTTCGCAAAGGCCTGA
>DISP01000094.1:0-16776 GCA_002421995.1 Bacteroidales bacterium UBA6207
GTCTGGGCGTTGGCCATCACGACAAAAAAGATCATGACGAGAAGCAACACAGCCCTTTTCATCAATTTGTGTTCTTTTGGTTTCATAGGTTCATAATGAATTTAATTATAGGAATTTGAAATAGAATGGTTAAAAAATCATATTATTATATGCTCAATATATTGATTATCTTATAGTTAGCAATCAAATCATAATGCAACTTCGCACTATGATGTGCAGGATCTTTCAGCAAGGCAGCCTGCAGGCAATCCCGGGCTTCCTCTGTTTTTCCCAGACCAAGCAATCCAAGGCCCTGAAGGAAAAGGCAATGGACGCGGTTTCTTTTATCGCTGTCAATGTTCCAATTGCTCAAATGCGGAAATGAAACTGCGAAATAGTCGAACCGGGTCTTTTTATCAAGGTTTTCGGTTCCATACGAAAGCAATGACCTGAAAAGCTTTTCAGCCTTGCTTTTTTGTCCAAGCCGTGCCCATGCAAGTCCTTGATATAAAACCTTGTCGGCCTGTGTGTCGTTGTAGAAAAATGCTTCGCCCACTTCCAACTCCCCCTCACTGGCTTTTTTGAAGTAAAGCCGGGATTGCTTTGTTTGTCCAAGCATAGCCCAGGCACATCCAAGCAGGTAAAACACATCCTGATCCTGCGCCAGCGGAAGTTTGGCTTCACCAATCGTATCGGGTGGCGAAAGGCTTTCTTCAAGCAGCTGGATGGCACATTGCGGATCATTGGCAGCAAGACAGCCGAAAGCCTTCGAAATCAAACTGATGCGAAATTGCCCGATCACCTTTCCTTCGCCGCCCTCCCAGGGATGAAACTTTCTTTTTTTGAGCAGTTGAAGAGCCAAATCGAAGTTTCCCGACAGGTTGTATAGCGCAATCAGTTCAAGGTAGAGGTCATCGCGCTCCTCAACAAGCTGAAGATGCCGCAATAGCTCATAGCGTCTTGTGTTGACTGATACTCCTAACAACGCAGCAAGTTGGTCCTGCTCAAGCAGCAGCCTTGCACTCTGACTATCAAGTAAAAAAGCTGATTTTATGTAAGAATATGCCGCTTCTGGATCGTTGTTGTGGTTATAGCTGACGATTGCAAGGTTGCGCAACGAAGCAGCAAAAAGCGGCTGATGCCGAATTGCCGTTTGCCAGTGCTGCTCAGCAAGGTCATATTGCTTTTTGTCGTACCAAAAATTTCCAAAAAGATGGTGCGCCTTGTAGTCGTTTTCGTTAACACTCAGCGCATGACTGAAAATGGCGAACCATTCAACACGCTTCGGAAAAGCATAGTCAATCGTGCAACTCATTGCTTTCGAAAGACTTGCCCTACTATCATTTCCGGATTTATGTTCGATCCAAGCCTTGGCATAAGTAAAAAGAATGTTGCCGGGCATTAGCTGCAGGCACAGTTCGATCAAGCGTAGCGCCTCGCTGTGTGCTCCAAAGGAAACATAATCAAACACGGCCGGCTCCAACATTCCAACAGACAAGCCTTTGTTTTGAATAATGTCTTGAATTCCAGAATCATCTGAAGAAATCAACGCCTTCTCGATCTGACCGATCACATGAAAAGGATCGTTTTGAACAACAGATTCAATGCTTGTCAACGCGAGCGCTGACTGGCCGTTTCTGCGCAAAAGATAGATTTTTAGTCCAAGGGCTTTGTAATTGCGGTTGTTCCTGCTGAGAGATTTTTCCACCTCAAACAATGCATCCTCCAGGCGGTTTTCGGTTGTTGATATCTTTGCGCATTCAAACCAGGCAGCGTCCTGAATGGCTGCACTCCAGGTGGCTTTGTAAAAAGCATCGTAGGCTTCTTTAATTCTTCCTTGCCCGAGCAGCGCCAGTCCAAGATGATAAAATATCTCGCCATTGGCCGGATTTGGATTGAATCTTTTCTGCGAAAGAATGGCAAACTCGAAAAACTTTGCAGCTTCGTCAAATCTGCTTCTTCTTAAAAACCACATACCCAACGCATTATTACTTCTGCTGTCCGACGCATCAAGTTCGATTGCGCGTGTGTAATAAGCAGTTGGATCGAAGTTTGCATGGCGGTATTGTTCCAGATGCAGGCCGGTTAGGTAAGCTTCTTCGCTGCTTTCGATCTTTTCAGCTTCGCGGGGCGGACGAGCAGCCTCGGGAATTGGTGCAGCAACAACTGTTTCTTCACGGTAGCTAAGCAATTGTTTTCCAATCGCATCGAGCACATACACGTCAAAAACAGTATCGGCAGGCACTGCTATCTCCCGTCTGAAGACATCACCCGGCTTCAGGTCAAACTTCTCGGAATAAAATACGCCCACCAACAGCTGAATGTCTTTTTGCGCCTGGGTGGACTGGAGACTGACGAGGACTTTGCCGGCCACACTTTCCACATTGAGCAACAGCTCTTTGCTTGCGTTCTTTATGACTCCAAGACCGGAATAAGGTATAAAATACTGGCTGAACGAACGCTCTTCATAAGGTTGCAACCACGAAAAATCGGGCTGGTTATCAGTGAAAACCCCCGCCATCAACTCGATGTACGGCCCGTTATCATCAGTAAGATGCTTGTTCCACGTAATTCCGAAATCACTATTGCCCCAGGTCCACATCTTTTTCCCGGGCGAGACATGGTGATTTGCCAGGTGTATCATGCCCACTTTTTTGTCATGCTCATAACCGCCAAGAAAGTCATACTTTGAGTTTACGGCCATGTAGGAAGTCGGGACGGGAATATTTTTATACATTGAAATATCTACCCCGGCGGAATAGTCAATCTTGTAATACTTTCCTGTTGCTATCGGAAATGAGCTCACATCACGTTTTCCGTGGTCATAAACAGCTTTCACATCTGGAGGAAAAACAGATTGGTAATGCTCATTTACCGACACCGCCGGATTGGCCCACCATAAAAAGGTTTGTGGAAGCGGCGTCCCGTTAAACAAACGAACCTTTACTTCGAGATACGCTCTTTCGGGATACAACGTAAAGCCGGTGCGGCATTCCTGAAGATTGAATTTTTCTGTTTCACTCACCCAGACTGTACAGCTTCCATCTTCACTTTTTTCTATCTGACAATCAACAGGCAAAAAAGTGGACGGCCTGTGGTGCTGCGGCCAGTTGAACTCGATGCCTCCCGAAATCCAGGGTCCGGTAAGTCCGACCAGGGCCGGTTTTATCACCTCATTGTAATAAATAAAATGCCGTTGGTTGATTTTGTCCCAGGCCATCTGTACCCTACCACCCAATTGGGGCAGAATCATCACCTTAAGGTATTCATTTTCAATGAAAACAGCTTCGTATTGCTGATCGCTCTTCACGTCATAAATCTTCTCGATGATGGGATATGGATACACTGCACCGGAGCTTCCCTGATACACCCTTTTCTCGAAAAACATCGGATACTTTTCGTAATCTCCTGTTTTATAGGTTGGTATAATCACATTCTCTTTCCAGACATTTAGCATTTTTGCTGATTATTAAGGGGTTTCAAAAGTGGTTGTCTATAAAAGCTTTTCAATTTCTTCCAGGGTTTTATGCTTTGTTTCGGGGAGATTTTTGAGAATAAACCAGAATCCGGCCGCGCAAATCAGCCCATATACCCAGAAAGTGCCTGATGTTCCTAGTGCCTCATTCATGAGCGGAAAAGTATAGGTTAGGATAAAACAGGCCGTCCACAAGGCAAATGTTGACAATGCCATGGCTGCCCCACGCACCTTTGTCGGGAAAATCTCCGACAGCACAACCCAGGTCACCGGAGCCAAGGTCATTGCGTAGATGGCAATCGCAGCCACGACAAGCAGCAAAACAACCATACCCTTCAGATCAAAATAGAAAGCTCCGCCCAGAAACAAATAAATAACAGCCAGACCCGACGCTCCGGCCAGCATCAGGCTTTTGCGCCCCCACTTATCAATTTTGTTCATGGCGATGAGCGTAAAAACAAGGTTCACGCTTCCTGTGAACACAATATTAAAAAGCGTATCGCTGATACCATAACCAGCGGCTGCAAACACTTCCTGGGCATAGTTGAACACAGTATTGATGCCACTCCACTGCTGAAACACTGCAATCACCACGCCCAAAACAAGCACATTGCCCATCCCTAAGGCAATAAGTTTTCGTAATGAAGTGATTTCTGAAGCCTGATTTAAAGCATTTTGAATCGTTGCCGACTCTGAATTTGCATAATCTGAACCACCGACGCGTTGCAGAATACGCATGGCCTTTTCCGTTTTTCCGGCTTTCAAGAGCCAGCGCGGACTCTCCGGCATGAGCATCAGCATGAGCAAAAACACCAGCGAAGGAAAAGCGCAGACAAAAAACATCCACCGCCAGCCCATTTGTCCGTTCCACGAGCCGAGAATAAATGCTTCATCTGCACCAAGCGGAACTTTTTCAGCAATCAGGTAGTTGACAATCTGCGCCGAAAGGATTCCAATCACAATCGTAAGCTGGTTCAGTGCAACAAACCGCCCCCTGAAAGCTGCCGGAGCGATTTCGGCAATATAAACCGTTGAAATGGCCGACGCCAGACCAATACCCACACCACCAAGGATACGAAAACCAATAAAAACCCAGAGCGTTTCAGCCAGTCCGGTCCCTATCGAGGCAATAAAAAACAAAGCCGCCGACAACAGCAGCGGCTTTCTTCGGCCATAATTGTCGCTCAGAAAACCCGAAAACACAGCACCCAGCACACATCCGAGAATGGCACTGCTCATCGCCCAGGCCTGAAGCTGCGCCGAGCCTGAAATTTGGAAAAAGACCTCATAAAATGGTTTGGCTCCTCCGATCACAACCCAGTCGTAACCGAAGAGAAACCCACCCATTGCCGACACGATCGTGATCTTGTAAATGTATAATTTGCTGAATGTTTTCAAGTCGGAAAAATTTAATAATTTCTTGAAGCAAAGAAAACAAGCCTATTAGAATAAATCCATAGGAAATAAAATAAATTACATGGATTATATTATGAAATCTTATCTTAGCAAAAAACTTTTGTAAGCATGAAAATTAAAAGTGGTTTTCTGGGCGAAAGGGCAGTCATTTTGCCCATTCCTGTTGTAGAAGAAATGAAAAAGGATGCATTGTGCAGCCACCTATTTATCACAGATATAGGCTTTTATCCTCATGCAATTCACCACTATCGCCGACGTTGCAGGGCCGAAGTCAATCAATATATTTTCATTTACTGCATTGATGGCATGGGTTGGTTCGAGTTGGATGGAGCAAAGCAAATGGTTGTTGCCGGGCAGTATTTTATTTTGCCCAGAGATCGGGCACATGCGTATGGCAGCGACACAAAAAATCCATGGACAATCTATTGGATTCATTTCGATGGTTTGTTAGCAGGGTATTTTGCCGAAGAGCTAGACAAAGCACATTGGCTCGGCACCGAAAAAAACTCACGCATCGAAATGAGGGTGATGATGTTTGAGGAAATCTTTAACTCGCTGCGCAATGGATACAGCCGGAGAAATCTGGCTTACAGCACCAGCTGTCTGTTTCATTTTCTTGGGTCACTCAAATTCGTTGGCGCCTACCGCGAAAGTATCCGCTCCAATGCAGATGAAGAGGGAATTGTTTCACTTGCAATTCATTATATGCGCGAAAACATCATACGAAAAGTTACTGTGGACGAAATGGCTGCATTTGTCGGCTATTCCGTTTCGCATTTCATCTCGGTGTTTCACAAAAAAACAGGGCAAGCACCCATTCATTACCTCACCCAGCTCCGCATACAGCAAGCTTGTCACCAACTCGATTTCAGTGATATGAAAATCAATCAGATAGCAACGATGTCGGGATATGATGATCCTTTTTATTTCAGCCGGACTTTCAAAAAAGTGATGGGAATTTCTCCTCAGGATTACCGAAAAAAGGCCAAAGGATAAAATTCGCAAATCAATGTTCTGATTTATTATTGAGGAGATAAATAAAATCTATCACATATCAATTGTTAATATAAACTTTCTCTATAATATTTGTACTTTCATCATATTTATCACTATCATTGCAACAAGCATTTGGATAATTCCTCAACATGTTTTATAAAAGTGAATATTAATAATGCTTGATACTAACCTCTGTAAATCAAATTGATAGAAAATGGAAAATGAAAAAAAAGGAAAATGCCCGGTGATGCATGGAGCAAACACTGAGACAAACAACAGCGTGATGGACTGGTGGCCCAAAGCCCTCAAACTCGACATCCTGCACCAGCACGACACCAAATCAAATCCAATGGATGAAAACTTCGACTATGCCGAAGCTTTCAACGCCCTCGACCTCGAAGCACTGAAGAATGATCTGAAAGCTTTGATGACACAAAGCCAGGACTGGTGGCCTGCCGACTGGGGACATTATGGCGGATTGATGGTGCGGATGGCCTGGCACGCTGCCGGCACCTACCGTGTGGCCGATGGCCGAGGTGGAAGCAATACTGGCAACCAGCGTTTTGCCCCGCTCAACAGCTGGCCCGACAACGGAAACCTCGACAAGGCACGCCGATTGCTCTGGCCGGTCAAGAAAAAATATGGCAACAGCATCTCATGGGCCGACCTTTTCATTCTTGCCGGAAACATGGCTTATGAATCAATGGGACTGAAAACCTTTGGTTTTGCGGGCGGACGTCAGGACATCTGGCATCCTGAAACTGATGTCAACTGGGGGCGCGAAAAAGAATGGTTAGCTGCCACAAAGCACCGCTATGCTGATGAATTTAAACGCGATTCGCTCGAAAATCCACTCGCCGCTGTACAGATGGGGCTTATCTATGTGAACCCCGAAGGCGTTGATGGCAATCCCGACCCACTGAAAACAGCCCAGGACATGCGCACAACATTCGCACGCATGGCCATGAATGATGAGGAAACAGTGGCACTCACTGCCGGAGGCCACACCGTTGGCAAGGCACACGGCAATGGCAATGCGGCACTTCTGGGCGAAAGCCCCGAGGGTGCTGCCATAGAAACACAAGGGTTTGGCTGGATGAACCCTGCCGGCAAAGGCAAGGCAGAAGACACGGTGACAAGCGGCATCGAAGGCGCCTGGACAACCAACCCGACACAATGGGACAACGGCTATTTTGAGATGCTCTTTGGCCATGAGTGGGAGTTGAAAAAGAGTCCGGCCGGCGCATGGCAATGGGAGCCTGTCAGCATAAGCGAAGACGCCAAACCGCTTGATGCGCACCGTCCGCAGCTGCGTCAAAACCCGATTATGACAGATGCTGATATGGCGCTGATCAAAGATCCTGAATACCGTAAAATCTCCGAACGCTTTCGCGATGACCAGGACTACTTCACCGAAGTTTTTGCAAGGGCATGGTTCAAACTCACCCACCGCGACCTCGGCCCGAAAAGCCGCTACCTCGGCCCGGATGTTCCGGCAGAGGATCTGATCTGGCAAGACCCCGTTCCGTCCGTGAGCTATACCCTGACCGAAGCCGAAATCGTTGAGCTTAAAAAGCAAATCTTAGACAGCGGACTGACGCGCTCCGAACTCATCAACACAGCCTGGGACAGCGCACGCACCTTCAGGGGTTCCGACTTCAGGGGAGGGGCCAATGGCGCACGAATTCGGCTGAGTCCGCAGATTGACTGGGAAGGAAACGAACCCGACCGTCTTAGAAAAGTTTTGGCAAAACTCACCGAAATTCAGTCGAAGCTTGCCAAAAAAGTGAGCATCGCCGACCTGATTGTGCTTGGCGGAAGTGCCGCCGTTGAAGCAGCTGCAACAGAGGCCGGATTTAAAGTTGAAGTACCATTCAGCCCCGGGCGCGGCGATGCAACTGCCGAGCAAACCGACGCAGCCTCTTTCGATGTGCTCGAACCTATCCATGATGGTTTCAGAAACTGGTTGAAGAAAGATTATGCTGTAAAACCGGAAGAATTGCTGCTCGACAGGGCTCAGCTGATGGGACTGACAGCGCCGGAGATGACTGCGCTTATCGGTGGAATGCGCGTATTGGGGGCAAATTTTGGAGGCAGTAAACATGGTGTGTTCACACAAACCGAAGGACAGCTTACAAACGACTTTTTTGTGAACCTCACTGATATGAACAACAGCTGGAAACCTGTCAACGACAACCTTTACAACATCGTGGACCGCAAAACAGGGGCCACCAAATGGACAGCCACCAGGGTGGACCTGGTTTTTGGCTCCAATTCAATCCTGCGCGCTTATTCCGAACTCTATGCGCAAGATGACAACAAAGAAAAATTTGTGGTTGATTTTGTGAAAGCCTGGACAAAAGTGATGAATGCCGATCGCTTTGATCTGAAAAAGCAAAAATGATCAGCATTGAGGTTATAGAATGAAAGAAAACCGGCACCCAATGAATGGATGCCGGTTTTTTTATGATCTGTATTAACTTCCAACAAAAACCACCTTAAGGCAGCACAAATGCCTTCTCTGCCTCCAATGCTTCAATCATGCGGCGTATAATTTTCTTAATCATTCCCATTTCTGAGCTCAGCCCCATCCCCTGGGATTCGCCAATCAAAACAGCAACCGGTTTTGTAAAATTGTCGCTGCTACAGAATATCTGCATCTTAAGTGATTCATCCGAAGTGTATTGGATGGTTTTGCCGGCAGTTAGACCGGTATAAATGTGTGCATTTCGGCTTATCAATGTTGAATAGCCGACCGCATTAGAGAGGTTGAAGTTCCCGGTTTTCTTGTCTGATACCTCAAAATGCAGGACAGTTGCAATGCCTTTTGAAAGAAGCTGATGGTGTAAGCTATCAGGATTGAGGGCTGCCCCGTCAAAAAACATCTCCTGCCACGAAACCACTTCAACACCTTGTTCTTTAAACAGTTGTATAATCGCGAGAGATGTTTCCGGGCCAGCCGTCTGAAAATCTACGATAATTTTTTGAGAAATTTTCCCACCGGGCTCACCATAAAGCCAGGTCTTTTTTGCCACTTGTCTTTGTCCGGATGCTGCTAACGAAAACAGCAATGCTGCAACCAATAAACTTATTCTCATCGTATTTCAGGTTTGATTAATTAGTATATGTCCAAAATGTCAGGTGCCGGAGTTTTAATTATGAGGGCGAGGCATGTACGTAATGTGTGTCAGGTTTTACTATTACAAATGACTCACCTGAATGATGTACATAACGACGCCATCGGTAGTAAAGACAAGCACTTCTATTTAATTCCGCGTTGTTTTTTCACCTGCTCCCAGGCGTCTGTCACCTGTTTAAACTTCTCTTCGGCGGCGGCTCTCACTTCCTCACCAAGATGGCTCACCTTGTCGGGATGAAACTTTACTGCCATTTCGCGATAGGCTTTCTTCACTTCCTCGTCAGAGGCTTCAGGACTCACTTCCAATATCTTATAAGCCGAATCTGTTTCTTTCACAAACATGGCTTTGATTGAGGTAAAATCGGCACTTCCCACTCCAAGGTAGCTTGCAATGTGTTGAAGCATATCAAGTTCGATGGCATTGAGTTGTCCGTCGCTGCCTGCAATGCCAAACAGGTAGTGCATGAGTTGCAAGCGCGATGAATAATCCATAAAACCACCAATCTGTCCGGCCACTTCCTGAAGGTTGATTTCCTGTTTCAGAATTTCGCGTAGCATCAGCAGATACTGTTCAGCAGCTTCTTTGCCAAAATTACGGTACAGAAACTGTTTCACATAATCCAGCTCCGATTTTTTTACCGTGCCATCGGCTTTCATCATGGCGGCAGAAAGCACCAGCAAACTAACATTAAAATCGCCCTGACGGGTGGGCTGACTACCAGGCATTCCGGTCTGTCCCTGCTCAAACACACTTCCAAAAGCGAATCCCAGCAAAGCACCTATTGGTCCGCCAAGAGCCCATCCAAGTCCGCCCCCGATCCATTTGGAATATCCTCCCCGCCTGCCGGATGATGCCGTGCTTTTTGATTTTGGAAGGTTAAAAACAACGAGCGCCACCACCACTATCAATACGATAGAAAAGAATGAAAACATAGTTTAGATTTTGGCTGCAAAAGTAAGAAGTTTGGTCAAGCATCTTGAGTTTGTTACAATTCAAAAAAAAGCAGGCCTCGGAGCCTGCTTTCTTATGTTTTTAAAATCCCAGTTTCTTACGAATTGCCTTGGGCATGGCGTCGCTGTGCACAGCGATATTCAGTGTTTTGTATTGAACAAACGGAACTGAAGCAAAAAGATAACCGGCATACACATGGTCTTCGGTGCCCCAGGAATTTTTTACCTTATAGTATTTGTTTCCTTTTTGATCGGTAGCCACGCCAACGATGAGCATTCCATGGTCATCTGTGGTTTCAAAATTATCGTATGAAAGTTGGCGCATTTCAGGTGTAATTTTCTTCTCGGGAACAATTTCCTCGAAGCTGAACATTGTCTTTTTTCTTTCGGCCGGAGTGAGTGCTTCCCAGCGTTCTTTTTCGGTACCGCTCAGGTCGCTGATGTTTTCTTCAGGTACGATAGCAACACCATTTTTCCAGGAAAACCCTTTTTCGCTCACATCGGCTCCCCATGCCACTGCATAGCCATTTTCAAGCGCATAATCAATGGTCTCCATCATTTCGTCGAGTGTAATATTATAGGTGAGACTCCACAACCAGTTGTCGGGTAGTTCCTGCACATAAGGCTGATAGAGCGGCACGTGGTTATATGCAGTAAGCTGCACATAATCAGACCCTTTCAAGCCCATTTCTTTGCTAAAACTTTGTGGGGTGTATTTTTTTCCTTCATAAGTAAATTCAGACGGATAGTCACCGAGATAGGTATCGAGCAACGCATCAAAACCCTTGTGCCAAACAGGAGTAAGTTTCTTGTTACCGTTTTTCAACACTGCATCAGCATAGCCTTTCAACACATCATCCATTTCGCCATGCGTATGTTTTTCTTCGCCGATCACCAGGCCGGTATAGGCTGTTTCGGGAACAAGCCCGTATTTGTCCATCACAAAAGTAACATCGTTGAAACCTCCTCCGGCTGCAAGGTTGAGGTTACCGTGCAGACGAACATATTTCATTGCTTTTTCAGAATAGGCCTGACGCACAATGAACATCTCCGACAGATCAACACTGCGGCCGCTCTTTCTCAAAATCTCAGCTTCGAGCAGTCCGATGCCTGAAAAACTCCAGCAAGTACCCGAACGGTATTGGTTTGGAACAGCGGTATGAGGGACTTCTTTTTGCATTGTGAACTCATACACCGCTTTCTTTTCCTTAGGCGCTTGCTCCTGGGCATTTGCCATCACAGGAAAAAGCATGGTAAATGCCGCCATGGCAGCAACAAAACTAATCCTATTCATAGTAAAAATGTTTTAAGGTTTCTTTTTACAAATGTAAAATAATTCTCATCAAGACGATGATTGAGCAAGTTTAAGGGAATGAAAACAAAGAATTAGCTTGTGCACCGGCTGTCAGCAACATGAGATAGGTTTAGATTCCAAGAATTTTGGCATCCACAAAGAAAACTGCATGCACACTCACCTGCTGGTCAGAAAGAATCAGTTCGTCAGTGGTGGTATTCATACGCAATGAGATGTTGTCCTTTTTGATATAATCCTTTAAATCAGTAGAATAAGTTTCGAAACTGATAAAATTTCCGATATCTGACGGGATATCCGTGATTTTAGCAATCTCGACCTCCGGCAAGCCATCGGCTGACAGATAAATAATTGCAGATTTAAGAAAGCTAAAATCGCCATTGGCAGGACTCGTAAGTGTCAACTCAAGCTTTTTCAGCACAATCTTTTCAACCAGGTCTTTACGCGTTTCATTTACCTCAAATGTGCTTTCCGAATTGGTTGTGATGGCCGGTGTCCAAAGATTAAACGGAAGATTCACACCTATCAGCGACGAGATGACCATGCTTTCATCATAGTCCATATCGAAATGGGTGAGCTTGTCAACGGCTTTACATCCCGGCCAGAGAAGTCCTGTTGCAAGAAAGGCGAAGAGGAGGCTGATGCGTTTTGTCATTTTGTTATATCTAATTTTAAGATTTCGTTAACAAAATTACGATCATTTTGACAAAACGAATCAAAAAGCACAAAATTTATTTTGATTCCCTCAAACGCTGATACTGCCGGTAATAATATTGCGTATCCGGCTCAAGTTTCATGGCCGCCTTGCGTTCGCTTTCGTTGGACATCCAGCGGTACAACCATGAAAAACCCCATTTGCCGTGGTAGTAAATGGGCTGCCTGTAAACTGCATCGGTCATAACCTCGTCCATTGGTACCACCGAAAAACCTTCTTCACTGAAAATCTTAAGCAAATCATTCAAAAATAATGTGTTAAGCAGATTATCATGGCAGAGATAAATATGAGGAATTTGCCTGCCATACACCGTATAAGCAAGACTGTCAAAAAAGCGGAGGCTATTACGCGTGAGCACAAGGTAGGCCTCAGCCACTTTTGCGGCCTCTCCGTTTTGACCTTCCGAAATGTAGTGGCGATACAAAAAATCAAACATCCAGTCGCTGCTTTCGACCGTGAAGGGAGCTGTTAGCAGATTCTGAGCCGCAAGACACTGGCCGATTGCCTGTTGTTGCTTTTCGTCCCTCCCCAGATCGTTGTATGGAAATCGGAAATAGCTCACTTTTTTATTCACTTTCTGGGTCAATTCGCCAATCAGATGTCCGCCTTTGCGAATGTCGTCACAAAACAAAATCTCATCAGTTTCGGAACAGCGAAAATGACTGAAAGAATGGTTGGCCACCTGCACATTCGGGCTAAAAACCCATTGTTTAAGCAAATCGAAGTTTTCACTAAGATATTCATTCTCATATACTTTCTTCTCATTCACAAAAATCGTAACAGGTACTTTCAGCGAGTCAATCCGATTTAACAAAACCGGCTCAAAACTTTCTTTGACATATTTTCCGGTGTTCGGCACATCGTCAATAGTGATGGCAATGCGTTTTTGTGCATGTGTCATGGTGGCAAGACTCATTAAAATAATAGAAACAAATAATGCTATTTTAGCTGAATTTCGGCTCATAGGCTTTCGAAAATTGAATTTATAAGTACAAAAGATTGTAGGAACAACGAAAATATGACAGAAAACTTCTCAGGCAAATTCAATGAGAAAAAAATTTTGGCAATGATTTTCAACCACCTGAAAACCATACCTTTGCCTAAGTATTAAAAAAGCGTATTATTACCAGATGCGGGATTCCTTCTCTCAGAAAAAGAATGTTTTATGCACAAAAGCAGCTTCACATCACAACCGGCTTCCATTGCAAAGCTTTCGGGTTTTTTGTTCATCCTTCTGATTTTTCAGGCCTGCAAAGTGCCACAGCAAATAAATGTTAGTCCATCACATTGGTATGTAAACGAAGAAAAACAGCTCGCTATCCGTTTTGCAGATGACGGTGCTTCGGCTGGCGGAAACTTTGTAAAAACCGACAAAGCTGTCGCTGACCTGAAAGCCTTTAGCAGCAGCACACGCGGAAAACATTTGAAGCTGAAAGACAGGGATGGTCAACTGAGGAAGTTTCGCGGGCGATTTGATACTGTTAATGAAGGTTTTACATTGAAAAGATTTTTCGGACGGAAAATCATCTTCCGGAAAATCGAACCACGTCCCTACCCTCAGACTCCTTTTCGCTACCGCGACGACATCACCACCACCGCTTCAAAACTTGAAACCACCTATGGCAAAGCACCTGGTTATTACACCTCGCTAAGCATCGAAGACAAGCTGCACATCGAATATTCGCAGATCATCCTCCAGGTGGCCGACAACATTCGCAGCAATCTGTTGAAACCTGAACTCGACCTGAAGCTCGACCTTTACTATCCTGACGCCGACCCACAAACCAAACGACCGCTTCTGCTTCTGGTGCATGGCGGCGGATTCATCGCCGGCGACAAAGCCGATAAACTTGAGGTAGCGCTTGCGCAACATTTTGCAAGAAAAGGATTTGTGGTGGCATCCATCAACTACCGTATGGGTTTTGTGTTTCTGCCCGGCGCTTACACCAACCTTGAGCGCGCCATGTACCGTAGCGTGCAGGATGCGCGGGCGGCCTTGCGTTACCTCAGCACACGCTCTGAAATTTTTCGCATTGACCCGGAGCAGGTTTATATTGGCGGCAACAGCGCCGGAGGTTTCATCTCGCTGATGGCAGCCTTCATGGAGCAAAACGAGGTGTGGTCAAGCGCCAGAGGAAACCTCTTGAAAATACAATCCGATCTTGGCTGTCTCGACTGCTCAACAAACAACGAAACAGGCACATACACCATCAAAGGTGTCATCAATATGTGGGGCGCACTGCCCGATATTGAGATGCTCGACCCCTGGGAAAAAATTCCCATGCTTTTGATTCATGGCGATGCTGACAAGGTTGTTCCCTACGATTTCGATTATCCTTTTACGAATGTGAGCCAGCGGCTTTCCTCGTTTTTCACACAAAAAGTATATGGCTCATTGCCCCTCAGCCGCAGGGCAACGCAATTTGGGATTCCTGCACAGCTGCTCACCTTTCCGGGCGAAGGCCATGAGCCGCACATCAACAGCGATAATCTGCTCACACCCTATTATGATACCATTTCAGCCAACATGAGCAAATTCATTGTTGAACGGCTGACACCCCCCATGCCTTTGGTACAGGGGCCACGATTTGTGTTCAACGACAGCCCGGTATCACTGTTCAGGGCAGAACGGTCCGACTACAAGCAACTCTTCTGGCAATGTGATGGAGGCCTGTTGCTCAGCGATGACAGCCAAAGTGTCCGCGTTGTTTGGTTCAAAGGACAGCAGCAGCACTTGCTGAAAGTAGCAGGAACAGGCGTCAATGGCCAGGTTGGAGAAACAATCGTTGAGGTGCAGTTGAAGTGAAACCGTTTCTGAATTCGCCGGCACCGTCACTCAGGTGGTGAAGCTATTCAGCCCGCATCAATTTCAGACTCGATTGACTGCCATCGGTGAATAAAACATTAATCAGATAGATTTCTTCCTTGAATTGACTCAGGTCCAAACGGAAAAGCCTTGGAAATGGAGGCCGGTATTCTGCAGCCTGCTTCCCCTTCAAATCAATCACCTCAATTCGGATAACTGGTTGAAGACCTGAAAGATCAATGTTCGTATAGCTGCAAGCCGGATTTGGAAACACCTTCAGCTGCGGCCTTGCCGGATGCACATCCACAAATGTCATGTCGAAACAACCCGGAAACATATTCTCCATCAAGGCCTTGTATTTTGGCGCCGGAATCAATGCCGTGTCCTGATCCATTGTTTCGAGTATTCCCCAACTTCCGTAGCGGGCAGAACGCTGACCAATAAAAGAAAAATTCATGCAATGCAAGGGACTGTCGCCCGACTGCAAGGTTCGCATAAACGTAAACCATTCATTGTAAAGGTTATACATCGTAGTGTCGCGCTGAATATCGAGCAATGCCTGCGCATACGTCGGCTCCTCACCAAAAGGGTTGGGTGTGATGTGCTGCCCACCCTCGTAGAATGCCATAGGCAAGCCGAGCGGATCGGCCAACTCACTTTTGATAGCCTGCATCCAGGGTTTTTCAGCTTCTTCGCGGCTTTGACGTACGCGTTGCGCCACGTCTGCCACCGTGGCCTGAGACCCAAGTGCATCGAGTTCAGCTTCAAGCGTTTCATTGCTCAATCCAAAATAATACGTCGGCGAAACCAGATCGAAGCTCCCAACTTCCATATTGAAAGTGATGCGTTGACTCACATCAAGCCAGGCTGTCTGAACACCCACGGCTCTTTTCAATCTGTTGCTGTTGGCGCCAAACACGTCTGTCCAGATATCCATACAGTTTTGAATGTAAGGCACGATGCCTTCCGGCCAGCTAAGGCCTTGGTTCACACAACCATATTGGTTCAACCATTGCGTTTGCCCGAACATCCAGTTCCAGATTTCGTTACTGTATTCCACAGTGAGCCTTCGTTCAGGCTCAAGATTATCGTAAAACAGTTGAGCCATGTCATGTATAAATTCGTTGTCGGCATTGTGCGGCACACACACCCAGCCATCGAGGTCGAAATCGTTCATCAGCCTGATCATCATCTCGTAAGGTATGCCCTTGTTGTTGGCCCAGGTATAATAATCCATTCCGGCGCGCTCATCCCATCCGTGCAAGTCCGGACTATTCCAAGTCCAGGGTTCGGTCTGCCCCCAGTTGTTGGTTGCACCCCAGTCCATAAACCTTACCGACTTAAAAACCAATAGCTTGTCGAGCCATACGGGATTAAAAGGTTCTTGCTGATAGCTATTTTCAAAGTCGCTTTTCAGCACACGGATGTTGTGTACGGGATCGCCGGCTGCTGATGCCATGATTGTCAACTGTATGATTCCTCCTGCCGGATTTGGCAGCTGGAAGGTCATTCGGTTGGTCGAGGTTTGCTGCACATTGGACATACTTCCCCAAAATTCCAAGGCGCCTGTTCCGTCCCACAGCACCACATATTCACCCGACTGCCAGCCATCAGTGATAGCCCACACCGTTGCAACGCGTTGCAGATAAGTGCGTCCGGCAATCTGCTGCGGAATATGAGTCGGATAGCCATCAGACCTGTAGCTGAGGCTGTCGGCGGCACCCGAATCCCAGGGATAATTTGGATTGTCAACATCTTTGGTGTACCATTGACGGCTGTTGTGCATCATATCCACAAATGGAAGCTCAGTACCCCAATCAGCCAATCCGCCGAGGTTGGTTCCAAAATTGAGTTTGCAGCTGTCGGGGAGCTGCGCTAATCCGTTCGTACGAAGCAAAGCCAACAATACCAGTAGAAATATTCGATTCAAATTCATTGATTCATTATTGTATGATGCAAAAGTATTGGAATTATACAGCAATGCCTG
>DISP01000094.1:16842-25200 GCA_002421995.1 Bacteroidales bacterium UBA6207
GCAAGAAGCACCGGCAAAATGAATGTTTTGGCAGAGGAGCTTCGCACAACATTCGGAATCAAGGTTTTTGTTCTGCCCCTTGATCTGGGTGTGGCCGGACAATCAGAAAAAGTATTTAACTATTGCATTGACAATCAGCTTGAAGTGGATTATCTCATCAACAATGCAGGTTTTGGCGAGTTTGGCGCTTTTCATGAAAGCGACTGGCACCGACAACAGCAAATGATGGAGTTGAACATGACGAGTCTGGCTCACCTCACCCATTTGTTTTTGCCCGGGATGGCAAGCCGTAGAAAAGGAAAAATTCTGAATGTGGCCTCCACAGCTGCTTTCCAGCCGGGTCCGGGCATGGCGGTTTATTTTGCAACCAAGTCCTTTGTTCTTCTTTTCAGCGAAGGCATAGCCGAAGAACTGAGCGGTACGGGTGTGACGGTGACAGCCTTGTGTCCGGGGGCTACCGAAAGTAATTTTGCAAATGAAGCCAAAGCAGCTGACAGCAGACTCTTCAAAGGCAGGAAGCTGCCCACTTCTGCCGATGTGGCCGCTTTCGGCATCAATGCCATGTTGCGCGGGAAACGTGTGGCTGTGCATGGCTCACTCAATAAGTTTATGACTTTTGGCCTCCGATTCGTTCCAAGAAATATGGCAACCAAAGTTTCGGCGATGATCATGAAAAAATAAAATCAAATTCTAAGGCTATGAAAGTAATAAAAAAAAAGTGTTACCACTTCTGGCTGCAACAATCTGGATCAGTCTATCAGCGTTTTTCAGGAACGAATTTTTATTGAAACAACATTGGATACAACACTATTCCGATATGGGTCAGCAATTTCCCGGTTCACCAATCAACGGTGCTGTTTGGGGTGTTTGGTCGTTGATAATGAGTATTCTTGTTCTGGTTATTCTGCAGAAGTTTTCGTACTTTCAAACTGTATTTATTGTTTGGATAGCATCATTCGTGATGATGTGGTTAGTGATTGGAAACCTTGGAGTTTTACCCTTCGCAATCCTGCCCTATGCCATACCCCTGAGCTTGCTCAAAGTTTTTGTTGCCACCGCTATCGTGCAATGGATTATTAAGCGTAAGTAAACATATATCAATAGTATGGATATTGACTTCAGCTGGATTGGCGGGGCCACCTTCGTCATCGAAACCGAAGGATTGCGCATTGCTAGCGATCCTGCACTGGCGCCAAAAGGTAGTGTTACTGATTTTTTTTGGTTTAAATCCGTTCGGCTCAACAATCCGGTGTATGACGACAAAACGTTCAAAAACATTGATATATGGCTGCTCACCCATACGCATCTCGACCACCTCGATGAAATGGGTTTGACTGAAATAAGCGCTGAATCAATAAAAATCGGCACAAAAGACGTTGCCCGGTACTTTGCCAAAAAGAACGGGCAAGACATAGAAATTTTGAAATGGAACGAAAGCCGGACTTTTACTGCAGGCCACTTAACCATTGAGGTCACAGCAGTGCCTGCCTTGCACGGAATCAATCCGCTGAGTGCTTTCTTTGCCGGAAAAGTGAATGGCTACCTGCTCAAAATCAACAATGGTGACACTGAATTTACGACCTATGTAACCGGGGATACCATTTATAAAAAACATATTTTCAGGCATATACGATTTTCAAAAATTGATTTGATGGTGCCAAATATGGGAGCCGCCAAAAAAGGCAGCTGGATCATGAACCTGACCCTCGACGCCGGAATGTTGGCACGTTTCATCGCTCGAATCAATCCCGGCGTGGTGATACCTGTGCACTTTGAAACTTTTAGTCACTATAAAGAGCCGATCAAAAAAACAGCGGAATTGAACAATCCCCAGATAAAAATCATGAAGCCCGGGGAGAAGATGTCGTTTAAACTTCGAATTACACAAAAAACAGCACCACCCCTGTGAAACTGACCAATGCACCAAGATAGTCGAGTGGTCTGATTTTCTGTTTAAATAAAATTGCAGCCGGCGGAATGATCAATATCGGCACAAGTGCCATGATCGTGCTGGCAATGCCGGTTGTAGTGTGTTGGATGGCAACGAGCGAAAAAGAAACACCGAGAAACGGACCAAAGAATGATCCTATTGTAATTCCTTTTAAGGCAGTTTTATTCTTTAAAGCGTTCAGAACCACCATTGTTTTGCCTGTAAACACGATTATCAGACCAAAACCAAGGGCTCCGGCAATGATCCGAATCTGTGTGCTGGCAAAAGGACTGTAATCCTGCATACCGTATTTACTCAGCACCAATCCTCCGGCTTGACCCAGTACGCCAAAAAATGCAAACAGAATTCCCTTCAAAGGATATTTCAACTGAATTTTTTGTCCGTTGGGTTTGGCAAAAATGGTCAGACCGATCCCCGAAACAGTGAGCAACATGCCGAATAAATGTTGCAGGGTCATGCTTTCACCCAGCACTATCCAACCCAAAAAGGCTGTAACCGGCGGCACAAAGGTCATGATAAGCATGGCAATGCGCGAACCGATCAGCTTATAACTGAAAAACAGAAAATAATCACCAAACACAAATCCAACCAACCCACTCAGTGTGAGCCACAACCAGGCATGAGCTCCGGCATCGGTCGGAAAAGGCAGCCCCCTGTAAAACCACGAAAAGAGAGATAAAAAAACAAGCGCGAAAAGCAAGCGCGTGATGTTAACAGCCAGCGACCCGATGCGCCGTGTTGCCACCTCGAACGACAGCGCCGTGATGGTCCAGAAAACGACCACCAGCAATGCTGCTAACTCGCCGGTATAGTTTGAAACTTGCATTTGATAATTATTAAGCCCGCAAAAGTAATTGTTTTCAAGAACCTTTTGTGACAGCATCAACAATCTTATCAGCAGGCTGATGAGTACGCAAACGAAGCATACTAATTCACTTGCCCGTTTCAATGGCATTTGCTAATTTTACCGGTCGTTCGCGGTCTGTTTTTCGTTTCCAAACGTTTAATCATGAGAAGCCTTGCAGTCATTTTCCTTTTTCTAAACCTTTTGCTTTTGCCCGTTTTAACAAAAGCAGACTATCAGTTCACTGTTTTTCATTATCAGAGCACTGATTATCAAGGAGGTAATCAGCATTGGGATATGAGCAAAGATTCTGCCGGCAGGGTTTTTATTGCCACCGACAATGGCCTGTTGCTCATGGATGGCACCAAAGCCCGCCTGCTTAAGATGGCCACAAAAACGATTGTTCGCTCTGTCTATTGCCACAAAAACAGGGTTTATATTGGATCTTTTCGTGATTTTGGCTACTGGATTGAGGATGCAAAAGGTGCCTGGCAATACACCTCACTCGTTAAAGATGCCGAAAAACTCGGACTTCAAAATGATGAATTCTGGAAAATTGCCGAACTCAACGGCAAAATCTATTTCCAAAGCTTTGGCAGTCTTTTCAGCTTTGATGGAACAGAAATCAAATCAATACCCTTGCCCGGAAATGTCTATTTTTTGATGAAATCGGGCAACAGCGTTTTCATTCAGGCCTTCAACGGCGGCATCTATGAACTCAAAAACGACAGGCTGATTTTTGTTCCCGGCAGTGACATTTTTTCAGGCACCGAGGTAAAAGCAGTGATGACGCTCCCTGATGCCTCCTCCCTCATCGCTACTGCTTCGATGGGACTTTTCAAATGGACGAACGGCAGATTTACCCAATGGACAACCGAAGCAGATGCCCAGATGCGCGATTTCAAGGTGAATGTTGCAGCCTTATCTGACAAAATGATTTACCTGGGGACGATTCTCAAAGGCCTTTTCATCCTGGATCTTGACGGGAAGCTCAAACATCATATTCACAGCGCCAACGGTCTGCAAAACAACACTTTTCTATCAATCCTGCCTGACGACGGAAAAGGTTTATGGGCAGGATTAGACCAGGGTTTCGACTATGTTTGGTTTCAGTCGCCGATCACCCATCACCACGATGCTGAAACAGGAAGTGCCTATGCAGCAGCCTATTTTGACAATATGTTGTTTTTGGGCACCAATCAGGGTATTTTCTATTATAAAAAAGATGCTTCAGGCAATTTCAGCGATCGTGTTTTCGTGAATGGCTCCCAGGGTCAGGTTTGGTCACTGAAAGTGATTGACAATAAATTGTATTGCGGGCTTAACAATGGCACCTATGTGATGGAAAATTTTACACTGAAGAAGTTAGGTTCATTTGGTGGCGCATACAATTTCAAGCCGTATCGTTTGGGCGATGAAGAAGTGCTTATTCAAAGCACCTACACTAATATCGTATTGTTTAAAAAACGTAACGATGAATGGCATCCCAACCATAGTTTGAAAGGCTTTACAGCACCTGCGCGCTACCTCGAGATAGACCACCTTGGCAATATGATCCTGGGACACAGCATCACCGGGCTTTTTCTTGTTAAAACAAACGCGGCTTTTGACTCGGTGGTTTTTTCGAAAAACCTCGGTGAAGCTGAGGGCTTGCCACAACAAACCAACAAAGTCTTCAAAGTTGACAACCGTATTGTTGTTCCGGTGGCCGGAAGGCTGTATCAATGGGATGCAATGAAAGAAAGATTTGCTCCCTGGGAGGTGCTAAATGAACAGATTGGAGGATTTGCCGGTGCCGAAACCATTATACCTGTGGGTCTTAACAGGTATTGGTTCGTCAAAGCCCGTGAAATAGGTTTGTTCGAGATTCTTCGGGAACAAGCAACGATGATCGCCCGCATCCTGCCCGAAATGTATGGTTTCCAGCTTGTCAACTACAATGAGTGTATCGCCGAACTACCCGGACATGAGCATATCATCTGTCTTGAAGAAGGCTTCGCACTTTTTGATTATGCAAAATCTTCCGAAACACCCAACCCTCCTGCAGTCCCATTGATGGTTGGGCAAAAATTTTCGTCAGCAAGCGGCAATGAAGTTATAAGCTTTAACGCTTCGCACACCAACAATCTGTCGGTTTCGTCGAGCTGCAACAATGTTGATTTCCTATTTACCACACCCCATACCAACGGCCGACCATGCTTTTATCAACATCAACTTCTCGGCCTCGAGGAGCAGTGGTCGGATTGGATCTCGGGCGGAATGGTTTCTTATACACGCTTGCCACACGGTAGCTACACATTCAAAATCAGAGGCTTATCGGACAATGGCACACCAACCGCAGAAGCAACAGTCTCGTTTCGGATTCGTCCACCCTGGTATTTGACATGGTATGCCTACCTCTCCTATTTCGTTCTGACTGCAGCATTTCTTTACCTGCTCTTTCACAACTACCGGCGCAGGCAGTGGATGCGACAGGAAAAAGCTTTGAAAGAAGAGAACGAACTGATGAAAGCTCGCAGCTCTGCAGCCGAATCCGAACTTATCAAACTGTCAAACGAAAAACTTCATTCCGAAATCACCATGAAAAACATAGAACTGGCAAAAAATACCATGGCCATGATCAAGAAAAACGAGCTGCTGATTGATATCCGCAACGAGTTAAATCTGCAAAAAGAAGAACTTGGAACCAGGTTTCCTGTTAAATACTTTAACCGCATCAACAAATTGATTGACAACAGCATCAACAGCGAACATGACTGGGAAATGTTTGAATATCTTTTTGATCAGGCGCATGAAAACTTTTTTAAACGTCTTAAAAAACAATATCCTGAACTCACACCAAGCGATTTCAGACTCTGTGCATATCTACGTATGAACCTCACATCCAAAGAGATAGCGCCTCTCCTCAATATCACCATCAGGGGAATCGAAGAGAAGCGCTACAGACTCAGAAAAAAACTAAACCTTCAAACTGATCAAAACCTTACTGAGTTTATCATCAACTTTTGATCAGTTATATCATTATTCCTTCACAAGTTTTGTTGTGTAGGAATGCGTGCCGGTCACAACTTTCAAAACATAAATACCTCTTTCTATGGAAGATACATTCAGTTGAGAACTTTCAATCCTGACTGAATGAACCAAACGACCGTTCAAATCATAAATATTTGCCATCCCGCTTTCGCAATTGATCAATGTTGCAAAATCCCTGACCGGGTTTGGATACACAACCAGATTTTGCGCATACAAATCGTTGATGCCGGCAGCATCGCGCACCAAAGATGGAACTTCCGACGGGCTGAATGCCCTGTTGTAAACCCTCACCTCGTCAACAATCCCCTTTAAGTATGCATTATCGCCTGCAACCTTGTAGCCAACCGTGAAAGGATCACTGTTGGTGTGGATTGCACCACTCAGGCTGATGCTGTTTTTGAGTACGCCGTTGATGTAGATTTTCTGCTGGCTGCCATCATAAACACCTGTGATATGATACCAATTTCCTGCCATAGGCCTGATACCCGAGCTCAGATTCTGATGTGAGGATGTGAAAAGATGAAACAGAATTTCGCCGCTTCCATCACAGGAAAGCTGCAGTCCCCAGGCATCACCACCTTTCATCAGAATATCTTCATAACATGTGGGGTCATCATCATGCCTGAACCAACATGAGACCGTAAGCTGGTTAGTTATATCAAAATCAGCGTGATATGGAACTTCAATGTAATCATTCACACCATCAAAAGCATATGCATGAGCCGATGAGCCAAACCTGTCATCGTCCAAAGCCGCTCCGGAAACCGATCCATGATGGTTTCTTCCCGAAGCATCCTGTGCATCACCGTTGAATGGCAAATAGGCCACAAGTCCATCCCTGATCGAAGCTGCATTGGTGGCGATGATAAAATCAGTTTTTGTTTCAATGTCGGTGGTTGTTCCATTGCCAACAGTGAGCGAAACGCTGTAAACACCGGGGGTTTCATACAACTTAACAGGATTTTGCTGGTTGCTCGACGTACCATCTCCAAAGTCCCAGTGCCAGCTTGTAACATTGCGGTTTTGCTTTGGTGGCATTGCATCTTTATTGCCGTCCGGCGGGCTGTTCTGAATCACGTTTTTAATCGTGATTTGGCCACTGCTCCCGTCAACATCACAAATATACCAGTAATATCCTGATCCTGTGGTTGGTACCTGAAGTGTATTCAACAAGCCATTCTGATTATATATCTGCACCACGGCACCCGAAGTGGTGATATCGGGTGTATTGGAATAGTTGTAGATATAATACTTATATGTTCCGGGATACATGGTGTAAATCGTAACTGTCTCAGGCCCGTAGCTATCCGTGTCATCATGGTCAAGAGCAGCATACGGTGCACTTGTTGCACTTCCCTGAGCGCTGTAATAGACATGATAACTGCTCCCCTCGATGCTTGGTGTTCGCAGATGTGAGTCCAGGTCATAGGGCAGTTCGCCCCAGTTCAGTACAAAACGCAGGTTGCCCTCGGCCAGGGTTTGTGACAAGGAGATGTTAAGGTTCAGCGATTGTCCTTGCTCAATCACAATGTTGTTGTTAACATAGGTTATATAACCTGATTTTGAGCAAACTACCCTGTTGGCACCATCGCTCGACTGGTCGAAAAACTGTACTGAAAATGGTACCGTACCCTGGCTCGCACTTACATTGAAACCGGCCGTGAGCGCTCCCAACGGAATGTTTTCAATCACATAGTTGCCTGACGCATTGGTTTGGGCCGATAAACCGGCAATTGACACCATTGCACCTTCAATGGGATTACCGGTGGCAGCATCTGTGACCATTCCGTTCAACACAGCTGTTCCTCCTTCAACGGTAATGTAGTTCATCTTTGTTTCGGTTGCCGACGATGTTCCGTTGCCCACTGTCAGCGAAACGGTATAAGTTCCGCCGGAGGTATAAGTTTTAACAGGATGCTGCTCGGTGCTGCCTGTTCCATCGCCAAAACTCCATGTCCAGGAGGTCACATTCTTTGCGTTTGTCTTTTTGGGAGGCATCGCATCGTTTTTGTTTCCGGGAGGTGCATTTTGAATGGTGTTAACAATACTGATCTGTCCGTTGTTGCCATTCACATCGCACACATACCAATACAGGCCTTCGCCTGTTGTTGGCACCTGCAGGGTGTTTAGCAAACCGTTCTGATTGTATATCTGAACCACGGCATTGCTTGTTGTGATGGAGGGGCTGTTTGAGTAGTTATAGATGTAATACTTGTATGTTCCGGGAAACATTTGATAAATAGTCATTGTTTCCGGACCGTAGCCGCTTGTTACGTCGTGGTCGAGTGCAGCATAGGGAGCTGTTGAAATGCTACCGGTTGAACTGTAATAAATATGGTAGGCCTGACCTTCTATTTGTGGGGTTTGTAAATGTGAATCGAGGTCGGTTGGCGTCGCTCCCCAATTGATTACAAAGCGCAAAGCTCCTTCGGTCAAAGCAGGCGAAAGCGAGATGTTCATCGTGAGTGTTTGCCCTTGTGGCACAACAACATTGTTATTGCTGTAGGTTAGATAGCCTTCTTTTGAACAA
>DISP01000180.1 GCA_002421995.1 Bacteroidales bacterium UBA6207
AACGGGATGCAGTTCATCACCGAGGATGATTATGTGGCAGCTCGCGCCTACCTCGACAAGCCCGAAGAGTTTGATTTCAAAAAAATCCTGAACTGGTAATAATTCCATATCAAAAAAGCCATCTACACACAGATGGCTTTTTTTATGGGTATAAGCTTCTGATTTTATCAACAAGCACCTCGGCCATTCGCTGGTGGGATTCATGTGTCCATCCTGCGATGTGCGGGCTGAGCAACACATTCGGAAACCGGAGCAATTCCTGAAAAACCTCGGGTAATTGCTGTTGCTTAATGTCTTCGAACGAAAATTTTTCATACTCAAGCACATCGAGACATGCCCCTGAAACTGTTCTATCACGCAGAGCTTCAACCAGATCGGCTGTGCGAACAATCTGACCGCGTGAGGTATTGATGAGATAGATGGGTTTGTGAAACTTACCAAGAAACGTTTTGTCAACCAGCCATTGCGTTTCGTCTGTCAAAGGCAGATGCAGGCTTAGGATGTCGGCTTCTTCGAAAATTTGTTCCATACCTGATTCGGTAACCCACTCATTGCCGAAACCTGCTTTGTATTTGTCATAGGCCAAAATGGTTGCTTCAAAACCCTGAAGTTTTTTAGCAAAGCTACTACCTGTATTTCCATAACCCAGAATTCCGATGGTTTTTCCTTTTATCTCGAAGCCCCTGTTCTCTGCCCTGATCCAAATACCGTTTCTGACCTCTGCATCCACTTTCAACAAATGGTTCATCAATGCCAGGAGCATCCCAAGAGCATGTTCGGCAACAGCATTTCGATTTCCTTCGGGGGCGTTTAAGCAAATGATTCCCCGTGCTTCTGCCGTTTCGGTATCAATATTTTCCATGCCGGCACCAACGCGTGCAATGAACTTCAATGATGTTGCTGCGTGTAGCAAACCGGCATCAACAGGCACTTTGCTGCGAATGATAACACCCTCATATTCTGACATTATCCGACAATAGTCATCGTAGCTATAATCAGGAAAGTAATCTGTTTGAAATCCCATTTCATTGAGTTGTGCAGCAAGAATGGGGTGTGCAGTGTCAATAAACAAAACCTTTTTTTGCATCTCTTTATCTTCCGTTTCCTTTTATGATATGTTTATTACCGGTGATAGCCGAAACAACTTCTCGGTTTAAATGTGTTGCTGCTTCCATTAACATTGGTTGGTCATCAGGAAAAGGTTTTGGACCGGCTTGCATGAGGGCAGTCACCTCGGGCGAACATGCTCTCAGGTCGCCATTCACGACGGCAAACCGGTGCTTGAAATAACTGCCTGCTGAAACAGCAAACTGACCTATATCGCGAAGATTTCGTAAATCACTAAAAATCAGCTCACCGGACAACTCAAGCGTTTTCTCCAATAAGGTTTCGTGCACCCTTGCCTCTATCAGCCTAAAACGAGGTTCTTCGACAACTTTTCCGGTCGAGTCCAGCACAATATTTCCATTGCTATCCCGGACTGGCTGCATCCCATCCATGATTTCCCGTTTTTCGGCATAATGTCTTCGGTCAACACGTTCTGGAGAGATTTTTATTTCGCGCAACGAAACCTTAACCAGGTAATCATAGTCTAGGTCTTTTCGTCTCACTACATCAAACTTAAGCAAGGATTCATCAAGCCCACTAACGGATATCCGCATTATTTCGGCTTCGGCTTTTGCGGGCAGTGAATTGCCGGACTTGTTTTCGAAAACTATCAAAACCCTTTCGGTTGCCTGCAAAACAGCCTGCCGCCGCAGATTTTGAATCTCCGGGTAATCTGGCGACAAGGTTTGAAGCTCATCCAGCAATTCCATGGCTTGTCTTGCATCGGCACGTTCAGAACTTGCCAGCAAACTTTTCACCTTTGCCGACAAGTATTCCTGTGCGCGTTGTTTTGCTGACACCATATCCTGCTGAAAATTAAGCGGTCTAAAGTGGATTGAGCTTTTAACTGCTTCCGGCAAAACAGCTATTATCCGCTGCCGGGTCTCCATTGCCTGATAACGGTAAAAGATCTCAGGCCAACCGCCTGGTTCACCACTCAGTTTTAAAAATTTGATGCGGTCGAAATCTTCCTGGTTAGCATTGTGAAAAGCCCGCTCGAGCAGTTCCAGATTTTTTTGTTTTGGTTCGGTTTTGTTAACTTTCTTGACAAGTGCGTTTATTGCCGCATCATACTCGCCATTCAAAACAAGTTTTGCCGGCGAAACACAACTTTGAACCATCAACATTAGCACAAGCAAACTCAACAAAATACTTCTTTGCATAACTTCAAAATTTCTGATAAATGATCAAAGATTGAACCATTTTTTTATGTGAAATTATTATTCTATTTTCGAAACACCAAAGGTAAAGAATTAAACCCTTAAAAAAGTATTCGAAAAAAATTGTAATTATTTAATAATGTGGACATTATTAGTTAGATATATACTCAGGAACCGCTTTCTAAATTTGATGATCATTGGCATTTTGACTGCTTTTATGGCTTGGGAAGGCCTTAAGGTTCAAATGTCATATGAATTTGCACGTATGTTACCTGCCAGTGACACGGCAAATATTGTTTATGATAAGTTCAAAGAAACATTTGGTCAGGATGGAACAGTGATGTTTGTCGGGATTCAGGATGACAAATTGTTTGAGCTGGATCGCTTCAAAAAATGGCATGAGCTGACGGAAACGGTGAGAGAAATGGAGGGTGTTGACGAAGTGGTGTCCGTAGCCCGCCTTTACACCCTTGAGCGGAACGATTCGCTGAAAAAATTCGATTTCAAACCATTAATGGGCAAAATGCCGGAAACGCAGGCCGGGCTCGACTCGATCAAAGAAAAAATCTTCGGACTGCCGTTTTATGAGGGCTTGTTATTCAATAAAGCCACCAATGTGAACATGATGATGATCACGCTTGACAAAAAAGTATTAAACTCGAAAAGCAGGATTGCAGTTGTTCACAATATAAAAGACACTTTAGACACCTATACGCATACTTTTGGGAAAGAATTGCATTATTCCGGACTCCCATATATTCGGACAATCACCTCACAAAAGGTTCAGAATGAACTTATTTTCTTCCTGTTTCTTTCTATTTTAATCGCATTTACAATACTTTATGCGTTTTTCCGCTCTGCCAGAAATGTTGGGTTTATCATCTTGATTGTTGTTGTTTCGGTAATCTTTATGTTTGGTCTACTTGGCATCTTTGGCTACAAAATTACAGTTCTGACCGGCATTTTACCTCCGCTGATGATCGTTATCGGTGTTGAAAACTCGATATTCCTCTTAAACAAATACTACAGTGAATACTTCCTGCACGGCAATAAAATTAAAGCGCTGTCGCGGGTAATACGACGCATTGGCGCTGCCAATTTTATGACGAATGCTACTACCGCTGCCGGGTTTGCCTCTTTTGTAATTACAGGAAATGAAATGCTCGTTCAGTTTGGAATCGTTGCCTCACTTACGATATTTATCGCCTATGTGCTTTCGTTGCTGATGATTCCAATCATTTTCTCCTATCTTCCCGAACCAAAACCCAGGCACTATCAACATTTTGAGAAGGGAAACGTAAATAAAATTTTAAAAGGGGTTGTTGTTGTAATTGTCAATTATCGTTCACGGGTTTATATCACAACAATACTACTGATTGCTGCAGGTGTTTTTGGCGTAACTTTATTAAAGACGACAGGCAATGTTGTGGACGACATTTCTCATAAAGATCAGATGTATAAGGACATGCTCTTTTTTGAAGAACATTTCCACGGAGTGATGCCTTTTGAAATAAGTATAGACACCCAAAAAAAGAAAGGTATTCTTAGGGCTTCTACCATTCAAAAGATTGAGCAGCTTCAGGACACCTTGGCAACCTATCCCCAGATGAGCAAGGCGCTGTCAATTGTTGAACTTGTGAAATTCTCCAAGCAAGCATTTTTCAACGGAGACCCGGCATATTATTCTCTTCCGAACAACCAGGAACGTAACTTCATTCTCTCCTATATTCCTGATACGAAATCAAACAAAAAAACAATACTCAATTCCTTTGTTGATACTTCGTTACAAATCACACGTGTGAGTGTTCAGCTTGCCAATGTAAGCACGCGGCAAATTGACAGTATTGAGCAAAGCCTGAATCCGAAGATTAACGCAATTTTCAATCCGGAGGACTACAAAGTTACCAGTACCGGTACAAGTCTTGTGTTTTTAAAAGGAACCAATTATCTGGTGCACAACCTGATATCATCGTTGCTTCTTGCACTTGCAATCATAGCTTTGCTGATGGCACTCACTTTTTCGTCATTTAAAATGATCGTTATTTCAATGATCCCCAACCTGATTCCGCAGTTGCTCACAGCTGCCATGATGGGTTATGCAGGAATATCAATCAAACCTTCCACAATCCTGATTTTTAGTATCGCACTGGGTATCAGCGTTGACAACACCATTCATTTTCTTTCGCGCTACAGACAACAATTACTTCTAAACAATTGGAAAATTCACGAAGCTGTAATCGCTGCTTTGCTTGAGACCGGTTTTTCAATGATCTACTCTGCAGTTGTATTGTTTTTTGGTTTTGCAATCTTTATCCTTTCCTCCTTCGGCGGCACAGAGGCGTTGGGATATCTTGTTTCGTTTACCTTGATAACCGCGGTGCTATCGAACCTTTTTGTGCTTCCGTCGTTATTGTTAACGTTAGATCGCTGGAGTACGACAAAATCTTTCAAAGAACCCTTACTCGAAATTCTGGACGAAGAATATGATATCAATCTGGACGAACTTCAATTGGAGGCGCCGGACGACAAAAACAAATCACCTAATTGAAACTTAAAATCTAAAACCATGAAAGGCATTATTTTGGCCGGAGGCTCAGGCACACGGCTTCACCCCCTCACTCTTGCCGTAAGCAAGCAGTTAATGCCCATTTACGATAAGCCGATGATCTATTATCC